>DLGL01000055.1 GCA_002482685.1 Bacteriovoracaceae bacterium UBA7695
AGTGATCAAGCACCATCTCCAAGCATCAGCGATTCCATTCTTTTGGACTTTAAAAAAACAATTTCGCCCATCACTCTGGATTGGACTGCGAAGACGATTAATTCAGAAAAATACTACTATCGCGGTCCCTACAGAATCGTGGATACCGCCAACTGGCATTTCCGAATGGCAGATCCAGTCGGTAGTAAAAAACTTTTTAAAAATAGCCGCCCTTACAGTTACTCCGGTCCCTTGGATCCACTGGCCCCAACTCCGGAAAACAGTACCGTCTATTTTGGCTCTCTCATGTTCCCACTTGCTACAAAAATTAGCCTCTCTGCCGGAGTTCCTCATTTAAGCTCTGATGTCTGGAGTGATCCTAGAGAAGAGCGCACTCTGGCGATTGCAGGGAAGACAGCATGGATGGATGGCTCAAACGCTCGTGTCCAAAGTAAAAATACCGATCTTGAACATGTGGGTTCTTGTAACGTATCAGGGACAATTGAAATCATCGCAAAAGATGACAATCTCAATGAATATATTGTGGCCCTTTCCAATGAAGTGAAGCTTCAGCTAGTTCGACCTACGGTCCATTACTTTGATACTGGCACAGATGTTCTTTATTCCAATTTCAAATCTTGTTCTTCTAATGCTTCATGCGGTGGAAGTGAATGTTGTTTCAACAATCGTTGTTGGGATCAATCTTTGGTGTCTCAGTGTTTTGATGCCTCAAGCACCCAGGGGAATCGTCCAGTCGGGGATAGTTGTTTAACTGATCTTGATTGCAGCAGTTTGTGTTGTAACCGTAGTACAGGGCTCTGCTCTCCTCATAACACACTACTTAGTCCGGCCGTCTCCTGTAGTAAACCGATCGGAGATTACTGTATTGCCAAAGAATGGTGTGCCAAGAGCCCGGTTGTTAAATGTTTAGTTGTTAAAACTGGTACAGATACTTGCCGCCAACAGTGCTACACCACTGAAGAATACGGTGATTGTAAGTCAGGAACCTGTTCGGCCCCTTACCAGCCACCAATCCCTGTTTTCGATCCAAACGCTCCTGACGCCTGCGCTAATGCGGTTCCAGCACCAAATTTTTAATCATTGATCCATGCCTCATAGCTAGGGCATAATGGAGGCTCCACAGGAGCCCTCTATGTCCCTACCTATGTCTGAAGACTGTATTCTTGATCATATTGCCATTGCTGTAAAAAGCATCGCGAGTTCAAAGAAAATTTATGAAGATATGGGAATGACTTTTAGTAGTGAAGTTGAGGAAGTCAAAGATCAGAAAGTTCTGACTGCCTTTGCTCAAATTGATCAGAATGCTCACATCGAACTTCTCGAGCCGACTTCGTCTGAGTCTACAATTCACAAATTTATTGAAGCAAAAGGCGAGGGCATTCATCACCTTTGTTTTAAAGTTCCTGATGTAAAAAAGAAAACCGATGAGTTAAGTGCAAAAGGTTACCGATTTATTTATTCCGAGCCACGTATTGGTGCAGGTGGGTGCTTAGTTAATTTTATGCATCCCAAATCCACTGGTGGCGTTTTAATTGAAATTTCTCAAAGGCCCACTCCATGAGTCAGTATCAATTTTCAGCACCCCCATTGACCAAAATTAATAAAGTCATTTTGATCTCAACGGGAATTTGTTTTCTCATCGCCTCGGTTTCAAAAGCTGTGGGCGCTTTTAGTTTACCTGGCATTCTGGGACTGTCGGCCGCTGGTGTCCTGAGTGGATTTGTGTTCCAGTTTTTGACTTACCCATTTGTTGAAGTCAATCTCATGGGGTTTCTTTTTAATTCACTAGTTGTCTGGTTCATTGGATCTGAACTTGAAAAGCAGTGGGGACAAAAAATCTATCTGCGGTTTCTGTTGATCAATGCTTTAGGTGTGGGGCTCATCTACACACTCGTCAATATTGTTTTCTTTTTTGGAACCGCTCCTTATGCGACTCCACTCCATGGTTTGACTGGGATTAACTTCGCCATGCTGATAGCCTATGCCATGCTCTACCCTGATCGTCAGATGTCTATGATGATGATTTTTCCCATGAAGGCCAAAACCTTTTGCTGGATCCTGGCCGGGATCGAAGCCTACATGGCCCTTATGTCTAATATTGCAGCTTCCTGGGCGCATCTTCTGGCCATGGGGATCAGCTACCTCATTATCCATTTTCAGACTCGGCCACTCATAAAGATGGTTCTTAACTCATCTTTTGAGAGTAAGAAGCGCAGCAAAAGTCACCTATACGTCGTTAAGGACGAAGAACAGAAACCACCAAAACATTGGCACTGAGCATTAATCGTTGCCTATCCGCACTGGCCAGTGGTACAAGGTATTTCGTTATAAAAGAGGGGACTTATGAAACTTAGATTAGCTCTTGAAGAAAAGCTTATGGATGCACGTGTTCGCGATCGTCTTCTTTCAGAAGGTAAGATCACAAAAGAAGAACTTAAAAAATATCTTGATTCACTACCTGATGATGCGAAAACTTCAATTCCTCTAGATCAGGACGAAGCGAAGAACCTTCAGTAATTACTGAACGACAAATCCAGAGAAAAATATCTGCTTCACAACAGGTTGACCTAATTTAGCGTTGACCTGTTTTTTTATCTTATTCTCCAATAGAATTTTACCTGAAAGACTCTCAAGATCATCGGGCTCAAGCTGGGCACCAATTTCAATCACAATATCTTTAAATATATAATCACGGGCCTTGATCAATTCTTTTTGATCTTCATGAAAAGGCAAAATGTTCATTTCTAAATCCAGGTACCGTAGGCGAGAACTGCGGGAGTGGAGATTGACGACAAATTTTTTCATGGGAACTGGCTGCACTTGTGCCTTAGCGGCTGCATCGCTTTGAAGATTCTGGATTTCAGCGGCCTGATCTGTTGGGGCCGGTTTTATCATATTGTGAGAATAGAAAACCAGACCGGCACCGGCCAGTACAACCACAAGATTTATGAGGACAAGGATCTTTTGAACACTACCCATGCATCAATCATAACATGGAGAGGAAAAATGAAAAGGGCCCAGATCGGGCCCTTTTTAGTACTTAGAGATATTTATCTAATTGAAGCGGAGTGTACGGAAGCTCAAGATCCGTGGCCACTTGCTCATAAACCAGTTTTCCTTTGTAGATATTTACACCAAGGCGAAGCGGTTTATCCTTCATAATCGCGCGGTCAATTCCTTCTCTGGCAATCATTCTGGCATATTTTAGAGTTACGTTTGTCAGGGCGAATGTGCTTGTTCTTGCAACTGCACCTGGCATATTGGCCACACAGTAATGAACAACACCGTCTACCACGAATGTAGGATTTTCATGAGTCGTTGCCTTACAAGTCTCGATACAGCCACCTTGATCAACAGCAATATCTACAACGACAGATCCCTTTTGCATTTTAGAGATCATCTCGCGTGTCACTAGCTTAGGAGCTTTTGCACCAGGAACTAAAACCGCACCAATAACAAGGTCAGAGTGAATGACGGCTTCTTCAATATTTGCCGAGTTAGAGAAGATCGTATTCACTTTGTTTTCAAAAAGCTGATCGAGTTCGGCCATACGTTTAGTAGAGAGATCGATCAAAGTCACATCTGCGCCCAGACCTACTGCCATTTGAGCGGCGTTCGTTCCCGCAATACCACAACCAATAATAGTTACTTTTGCACGACGTACACCCGGTACACCACCAAGAAGAATACCTTTACCACCCTTATCAAGCTGAAGATATGTAGCACCGACCTGAACGGACATACGGCCGGCCACTTCTGACATAGGAACTAAAAGAGGAAGTGAGTTGTCTTCCAATTGAATCGTTTCGTAAGCAACACAAGTGGCGCCAGATTTCATTAAGCCTTCTGTCTGAGGCTTATCTGCTGCCAGGTGAAGATAGGTGTAGAGAATATGATGAGGTTTAAGAAGAGCGATCTCATTTGGTTGAGGTTCTTTAACTTTAATAATCATCTCACCAATGGCAAATGCATCTTCAAGAGTGTTAACGATTTTAGCACCGGCCTTGATGTATTCTTCGTCAGTGATACCAATACCCATACCAGCGTTGTGTTGAACATAAACTTCGTGACCATCCTGAACCAGCTGACGGGCACCACTTGGTACAAGACCAACTCTGTTTTCGTTATTCTTAATTTCCTTAGGCACAGCAATCTTCATTGGGATCTCCTGTAGATCATATTTTTTTAAGCGGCAATTAGGTGAGGCTATTCTACTGTTTTTTTAAAGCTAAGAATAGAGGAAGCTCTGGCCATCGATGGCGGGAAAAACATTCTTGATGTTGCGAGAACATAGTTGAGAGATCAAGTCGACATAGTCAAAATCATGGCCCATGTGAGTCAGAACTGCAGTTTTAGGGGCGATCTGATTTATATAGTTGAGAGTCAAATCCAGGTGCAGATGTGTTTGATGAGGTGTGTAGCGGAGGCAATCGATGATGAGGACGTCGAGCTGGGCATCGCGAAATGATTTTATAATGGTCTCAGGAACTTCTCTGCAGTCGATGATGTAACCAAGCTTTTTATGGTGAAAACTTAGAGAGTCTCCGTGACCATGAGGCAAGGAGTAAAAATGAAATTCCTCTCCTTCTATAATATTTTTTTCTTCTTCAATAACCTTCAGGTCCATCAAAGGAATACCTCCCCCGATGATGGGTTTGTGGGCGTAGATTTTATCTCGCTGGAAGATGTAGGGAAACTTCTGAGTTAGAGATTCCGAGCTGTGAGCATCGGTAAAAACTGGCAGTGGTTCAGAGCGTCCGAAAGTATAAGGGCGCACATCGTCCATACCGTGAGTATGATCGGCGTGATCATGGGTGATAATCACGGCATCGAGAGTCTGTGTTTTTGTTGTGAGTAGCTGAGTCCGCAGATCAGGTGATGCGTCGACGAGAATTGTTTTGGCCCCAGAGGTCTCGAGTAAAATAGAGGAGCGGAGGCGTTTATTCCTCTGATCGTTTGATTGGCAAACCCGGCACTTACACCCTAAAATAGGTACACCCGTACTGGTACCCGAACCTAAAATCGTGATCTTGTTCATCAATGAGGATGTTACTATGAAATGTTGGTTGTTGCTACTGGCCCTGCTCTTGGGCTGCTCGTCTGTGAAAGAAAGTAAAACTCTCTCAGAAAATATTCACATCGAGGTAAGTGAGTTAAAACTTGATAATGGTTTAACCGCTTTAATCGTCAGAAACCCTAAACTTCCTATCTTCTCACTTCAATTCTTTTATAAAGTTGGCGGAAAAAATGAAGTCCCTGGAATTACCGGCGCCAGTCACTTTCTTGAGCACATGATGTTTAAGGGTGCCAGACGTTACGGTAAGAATACGATCGACTTCATTATCGAAGGTAGTGGAGGGTCAACCAACGCTTACACAACTAATGATCAGACGGTTTATTACGAGAACCTTCCTTCTTCTCAGTTAGAAAAGATTCTCGATATAGAATCCGACCGTATGGAAAATCTTCTATTAGATGTTGATGACTTCAATAAAGAAAGAGAAGTGGTCTTAGAAGAGCGTAAAATGCGCTATGAAAATTCTCCTCGTGGACAGCTTTATCTGGAACTCATGCAAACGCTCTATAAGGGAACTCCCTACGGACGCTCAGTTATCGGAGACATTCCTGATCTTAAATCCGTCACTCGTGAACAAATCTATAAATACTTTAAACGCTTTTATGCTCCTAACAATGCAACCCTCGTTTTAGTAGGAGATGTGTCGATTTCGGAAGCTAAGAAAATTATTAAAAATAAGTTTGGCCCAATCCCATCTTCTCCTTCAGTAGAAGAGGCCCACAAGGAACTTAAAGAAGAAGATTTTGTTCCTAAAATCACAACTGATGTGATGGTGGCCAGAAAAGGTGAATCGCCAAATCCTCTTTTCATGCTCGCGTTTGGCTCATATAAAGCAGGTCACCCGAAAGGCTATGCTTTGGATGTTCTTTCTTCAATTATAGGATCCGGGAAAAGTGCGGCCTTAGTTAATCAATATATTATGATTGAAAAGCCGGTTGCGACCTCGATGTACGCTGCTCATCAGTCACTGGATAAGTCTGGGTTTTTCTTCATCGGTGGGGAACTTGTCAGAGGAGTAAAACTTCCTGAGTTCAAAGCGGATCTTCAGAAAAAGCTGATGGGATTTTGTGAGACAGAAATTACTGCCAGAAATATCCAGAAAATTAAAAATAACTACCTGGTGGATTTATACGGTGGACTTGATACGAATGCCGGACTTGGTTCGTTCCTGGGTGAAAGACAATTGGTCTTTGGTGACTGGCGTTTCTACAAAGAAGAGTTAAACATGTACGAAAAAGTCACAGTGGAAGATGTGAAAGTTGCCTGCAAAGAAATTTTCGCAAAACCAAGTGTCTTTGTCTCTGTCTGGAATATGCACAAGTGAGAACGACTATGAAAAATACCTTATCTATTGCCCTGCTAACCTTGCTATCAACTTCAGCTTTTTCTTCCTCATTCCTGGATTCTGTGAAAAGAACCAAGTGGGGAGATCTGGATGTCGTTTTAATCGAAGACTCAAAATTTCCCCGCTATAACGCTGCCTTTTATTTTCAGGATGGCTCCATTAATGATCCTTTTTCAGGAGCAACTCAAGGAGCATTTGATCAACTCGCAGCTGGAACATCAAAAGAATCCCAGAGAGAGATTGCAGAGTTTTTTGATTTCTATGGGGTGAACTTAAAACATTCAGTAACTCATGAGTACTCTGTTTATAGTGTCCAGGGTCTGGTAAAAGATGCAGGACCTGTCATGGGTAAAGTTTGTGAGATTTTTAACGATGCTCAGTATCCTCAAAAAGAGCTCACTTCTTACGTAAGCCGGGCCAAGAGTCACTTGAAAAATCTTGTGACCTCTCATGCATCTCTGGCAGATAGAATTTTTAGGCAACTTTCTCTGGCATCCACACCTTACTCAACTCCGGTTGAGGGAACTCTTGCTGGTTTTGATAAACTCACCCCAGTTGGACTCAAAGAAAGATTAAATGAATTGAACAAGGCGAAGAAAGTTCTTTATCTCACCGGACCGTCTGATCTCTCCGAAATGAAAGATGTGATCACAAAAACTTGTCGCTGGAGCTCAGAGACAAGTTTGAAAAGAATTGAGCTTAAAAAACCGGCCCCTCAGTCTGCTATTTATCTTATTCCTGTTCCCGGAGCTAACCAGGCCCAAATCAGGATCGGCCGCTACATTACACCTAGAGAAATACAGGGCAAGTACGATAACTTTAGCTTCCTCTCTGGATTTTTGGGTGGAGGATTTACATCGAAACTTGTTCAGGAGTTACGTGTTAAACGTGGTCTGACCTATTCGGCAGGTGCCTATGTATCCATGCAAAGAGACTATGGACGTGCAGGAATCATGACATTTTCTAAAACAGAATCTGCCGCAGAAGCTATCTCTTTAGTGCGTGACGTTTTTCAGGATGTGACAGCTCAGAAGTTTACCCCTGAAGAGTTTAAGCATCAACAAGGCCATCAGATTGGAGGATTCTCTTTTGGGTTTGAAGAATCAAGTGCGTTTCTTTCCCAGATTATGTTGTACGACCATCAGGGAAGAGACCTCGAAGAATTAGTGAAGTTTCCTGAAGTCATAGCCAATCTCACACTTAAAGCACTCTCTCAGGCAAATCTTGAAGCCTTTCCATGGGATCGGTTAACTATTGTCGTAGTAGGGGATAAAAGCCTGGAGAAAAGTCTCTCTCGCATCAGACCAGTTCGGGTTTTAAATTATCAGGATTTTTTATAAATTAGATTTCCTGGGAGTTGGCGGTCATTTCGACGACAGCTCCTGGGTAAATAACAAGTCTTCCGGACTTAATAGATCCGCTGACATGAGCGCTGGCCCTGATCGAAACCAGCCCGCTACATTCAATATCTCCCTCAACAGTCCCAAATATTTCAAGATCAATGGCCTTAATAGAGCCTTTAACAAAACTTCCTCGTTCCAGAATTAGCTTCCCTGTCTCCCTCATTTCTATTCGGCCTTCAATATGGGAAGTGATGATGGCATCTCCACAAAGAATGAGATCCCCTACAACCTGGGATTTTACGCCAAGGACGTTGTAATGAAATTGCCTGAAGTCATGGTCATTAATCACTATTTAGCTCCGACTTTATAGCTTTCAGTTTCTTTGATTAAAAGCAGGTCACCTTCACGAGAAAATATATACACGATGAATCTGACACTTTGTCCTGTTAGCCCATGAGAAAATTCAGCATTGGTAGGTCTTAGTCTGGATACTGAGAATGGCTCACCCATTGAAAACTTAACTCCTCCAGCAATAGAAGAATTAGCTGCTGCAGGGTAAAGCATAAGTCCATTATCAGAGGCCATAAAAACCAGAACATGGCCTGTGACTTTTGTTTCAGGGTTAGTGCTTATGATCTGAAATTTTAAAGTCGTTTTTTTAGAATCCTGGATAAGGTCAAATTGGTCGAGACTTACTTTATTCTGAGTCATGAGGTTTTGCATTCCATAGGGTTTTTTAATCCCCATTAGAAATGGCTCCTCCTGATTAGAGTCGGGTAGAGTCCCCTGGCCGGAGAGTTTGTCCTGCAATTGTTGATTGCTCATTTTCAGAGATTTAATTTCACCTTCAAGGGCCAGCAGTTTAGCTTCTTCATCTGAAAAAGAATCCGGCATCGTGGGCGCAGGAGCTTCTTTAACTCTTGAAGCCAGTCCAAATATGAGTAAGGAGATGAAAATGAGACCTATGAAAAGGGGAACGACGATAAAAAGAGTTTTAAGAAATTTCTTAGAGAATCTCAGGTATCTGGGTGGCAAAGGAGAATCGTAAATAACGATTGAAACTTCGTGGCCATTTTGTTGAATGGGCTCTTTCATTATTTATTCTTTAAAAAAACGCTTAGAAGGTGCGAAGGCAACATTACCAGGTTCAGCTTTAGACCAAAGCTCTCCGACGATCTTCCACTCATAGTTTGCATTCTTTTGAAGGTAGAGAGTTTTCTTACCAATATCATTGATGACTGATGAGCGATAATCCTGTTGAAGGTGGACAACGGCGTAATCCAGGTTGGCCATTATGGAGATAAAATCGAGTTTGATCTCAGGTGAATCGGGACGTGAGAAGACAGCTTTTTTGTAGGCCTTATAGGCGGAATAATTCCCTTTGCTGCGGTCATGGAATTTTTGCGGGTCATAACTGGCAATGTAGTTATCAAAATCTTTACTCTGCCAGGCCTTGGACCATTTTGAAACTGCATCGTTGATATCTTTACGATTTCTTTCCCAAGTTGATTTGGAAAGATACAGAACATCCTGAACAACGATGATGGGCGTGCTTTGCAGTTCGATGTATTGAGAGATCTCACGTAGATCAGCATTTTGCATAACCACGCAACCTCTTGAATCAAGACCTTTGGAGATGCGGTTATCATCGTGAGTTGAGTGAAGCCAGATTCCTCCGCCAGTTTTTCCCAGACGCTCATCTATGAAATTGGGGTAGTCCATTGGAAAAGCACCAGCGCCGTAGATTTCGGCATACTTGCCATGACGTCTAAAAAGTTCTTCCTTAGAAAGGAATTCATACATTGAATAAATGCCCTCAGGAGTTTTGTGATCTCCTGTTATGGCCTTATTCCCTTTAAATTTTCCAGTGGCCGTATTGTAGGTTTTAATTAATTTGGGATGAGTATCAGAGTTCTCAAAGAGCAGAACTTTGTGAGTTGCTTTCTCTACCAGAATTACATGGTGAGCGAACTTTGAATCCATCATCAAAATGTTAGATGGATAAAAATCATCAGCGGATGCTTGTCCGACTACAACCGTCAACAACCAAGCAAATATCATTACTTTTTTCAAGAAGCCTCCCTCTCATAAACACCTAGATTGTATTATGCCACCCCGTAGGAAGCAATACTTCGGTGAAGATTCTCTTAAAGCAATCTTTGCCGCAACTGCCTTGAGGTTTAATCCTAAGTTATCATTATCCTTAAGGAACTATAATGGCTTACTACATTATTAGCTTTGTTCCGGATGAGCTGCAAGATTTTCAAAAAAGAATTCCTTTTTTGAGCGATGCCGTCTGGGTCAAAGAGAGAAAACAAATTGAAGAAGTGATTTTATCACCCGAGGGTGATGCGTTTTTCTTTGTCCAGCTCTCTCAAGATCGCGAACTAATTGATGAAATGGTACTGATTCTCAGAGAGAAACTTACTTTTGCTAAAATACTCTACATCACCTCTGAAGAGACAGCTCACATACTAAAATCCCATCAGCTCACTCCAGCTGGGGGCGATGCTTATATCCCGTTAAATATTGATCCCACGAGTTTGCTCTCAATTCTGGAGGGACTTTCACCGCCTGCGGTTAACCCATCAGGAAATCGCCTGGATCAGGATTTTGGAAGGAGTGTCACCATAGGGGCAGAAAAGACTCTGGAAGATTTTAAGAATCATCCTAGTAGTAAGCTTTTGGATAAAATTTTTCTTGAGGCCATACCTCAGGAAGCTAAAAAACCCTTATGGCAAAGCTCTTCCATGCTCAAGGCCGATCCCGTACCCGACGAGCTAGAGCCTCCGGAGGATTTTTCTCTGGAAGATATCCCGGATAAGATTCCGGATGAAGAAAATGAACAAGATGAAGAAGAATTTAAACTTGAAGAAAATGAAGAAGATACAGATGCAGGAGATGATATGAGCGATAAAGATCAGGAACTTTCACTGGATGATCTGGGAGATCTCGAGCTTGGAGGAGATGACGAAATTGAAACACCTCCGGCCGATGAAGGCGGACTGGATCTTGATCTTAGT
>DLGL01000019.1 GCA_002482685.1 Bacteriovoracaceae bacterium UBA7695
ATACCTGTGTCATCCATTTTACCGGACTGGATGCAGGAGAACTGGATTCTTTTTAATGTGAAAAATCTTCTTCTGCTTAAAAAGATTAAGAAGAAAATCCATTTAAGAAAAGATGTGGCCTTGTTTCAGGAGAAACTTAAAGTCGCAGATAAGGCCTACGCTCAACTTCGTCCAAAAGAAGAGGGAAGGGGCAAATGGATCAAGCAGGATCAAAAGCCCAATATCCTTTTGATTGTGGTTGAAGGCCTGGGTGAAGTTCATTTGAAAAAGGGATGGCTGCCTCATCTCTCCCGACGGAAGTCAGAAAATCTTGCGGTGAAAACTTTTCTGACCCATCAAAGAAATACCAATAGAGGACTTTATTCACTTTATTCTGGGAAACACCCCAACCTTGTGAGCCAAAGTGTAAAGCCGGATTTAGTCGCCCAGTACGGAAAAATGGACACGGGCCTTGCGGAAGTTTTAGTGAAAAATGATTACCGTGCCGTTTACTTGCAAGGAGCTCCTTCAGTATTTATGTGCAAGGACCGCTTTCTTCCACAACTTGGTTTTGAAGAAGTCATTGGGGAAGAAAAATTTCCTAAAGAAGTTCCTCGCATTAAGTGGGGTGTGGATGATCAGCAACTTTATAAACTCTCTGTTTCTAAAATTGATGAACTGGTCGCGCAAAAAAATCCATGGTTTCTCTCGCTTCTTACGGTGACGACTCATCATCCGATTGAGGCTTCTAACAAGGTTTTAAAGAATTTAGAAGATGGTTTCAGGTACGCAGATGAGGAACTTGAAATCTTTTTAAATGAACTCGAAGCGAAGGGACTGTTTGAATCAACGCTGATTTGTATCACAAGTGATGAAGTGGCCGGAGATGGAGAGCATGTGCTTTCGGAAAACCTCGGCACCATGATCATGCTGACTCCAGATAAACTTAAAAATGAGATCACTCATCCATTTACTCAGTCAGATGTTGCCTTTAGTTTGTGCGATTACTTAAATATTGATGACCATCCCTTTTTGGGAAGAAGTTTTTTT
Organism: Bacteriovoracaceae bacterium UBA7695; assembly: GCA_002482685.1. Classification (GTDB taxonomy): domain Bacteria; phylum Bdellovibrionota; class Bacteriovoracia; order Bacteriovoracales; family Bacteriovoracaceae; genus Peredibacter. Next base: position 1,030 of record DLGL01000019.1, read on the forward strand.
AGGACTTACGATACTGAGAGACCTCTTTATTTTGCGAGCATCTTTCAGCAAAAATCATTTCTCTATCAGAAGCAGCAGCTGTTTATTCAGTATTATTCTGGAAAGCAAGAGATGCTCAATTTGGAGCGGCTGGATCTTTTAACACCACCAACAATTGTAAAAGAAATGATCCCTCAGGGATTTCAGCAACTAGATGAGTTTGTCTCTGCAAGTGACAGAGGTCTGGATTTTCTCACCACACCTATTATCATGGATCTTAAAGAGATAAGTCCGGATGGAGAGTTAGTAGTCAAAAGTCCTGGGTTTATTAAAGTGGGACTTAAAAAAGGCGAGAAAGTTATCTTGAAGTTTGAAGGTGAAAATCGCCACGCTGATGCTCCACTGGTAGTGAATTGGCTGATTCAAGATATGAAGCACAAGAGATCTTTTAAACCGAATGTGATTCTTCTACCGGGATCGAGCGAGGGCTTTGATAAGGTTTTTGTTTCGCCGGGGGACTCTTGGTATGATCTATCTATCAGAGTAATGGCCAACAATAACAATGAATGGGTGCTTAGGAATTTACAGATATCGATGGTGGAGGATTAGGCTACTTCTGATTTCGATGCTTCAATAAAATCATTTGCTTTTTTCATCATTCGCTTCGAGATATTTTCTTCAGATACATCTGTACCCTCATTTTCTAGATCATCTAGTATATTGCTTAAAATTGATTTAACTGTTTGTTTGGCCACAGTCTTACCGTGCTTTTCTTTAACTGTTTTATATAACAGTTCAATTGAATTAGCTGAATTCATAATGATTGCTCCTTATAGCTTGTCGGTACATACATTAGTAATATTAAGTTAAGTAATTTATTGCAATTTCAGTACTTTATCTCTCATGTCTTTTAGAGCATCCTCTAAAAGACTCATTTGGATCATTTTAAATGTATTTTGATTGTTCTTGGCCTTAGTATATTCCAATATTGTTTCCCTGATCCATCTTGAAATCATCTCTTCCATATCTCCCCCTAAAGTTCGATAGGCTTAATACTTAAATTGCTTTCAATTCGGTTACAGAATAATTAATACAAGAGCTGAATATTCATTGATGAAACTAGAATAACTGATGAGAATAAATCCCTCTTACTCCAAGTTTTTTTAATTGCTCTCTTCTTTTCTCGTCATTAATTGAATGAACAAAAATATCGATGTCGCATTGTTTTGCGAGCTTTACATAGTTTTTCTTTTCAATCCATTTATCAGGCACAGTTAAGGCAGATATCTCAGGATTTTGTCTGAGAAAGCGGGCCGTGAGATTCTTTCTTTTTTTGAAACGGTAGACAGTGAAAATCATTTGCTCAAAACCCATCGCTTTTATTTTAGGAAATTCCGATGGATGATAAATTTGTGGGATGATTTGTGACGAAACGTTCACACCCATTTGATTTAGTTTTTGGTTTATGATCATTAGAACTTTTAAATTATCGTCTTTAACATCAGTAATGATTTTTGAGTCAGGGTACTTTAAAAGCAATTTCCCCAGTGCTTCCAAATTCAGTAGGTGTGAGCCAAAGGGTCTGGCCGATAGAAAATCTACTTCAGTAAAACTTTTTTTAAGTCCAAAGCGCTCTTCGTGGCCATCATGGAAAAGTACTACTGCTCCATCGGATGTCAGAGAAAAATCCGTCTCAAATAATCTTAAACCTTTGGCATAGTTTTCTTCAAAGGCTTCCTGGCAATTGAGGTAATTTTCTCCATTCCACTGACCAAGAGCATGTGCCACGACATCGGATTGAAGAGGTTTTCTTGATATAGAAAGAGGAGCTTGCGAGACGGGAATGATGTTGAGACAGAAGTCGATAAATTTTCTCATGAGAGTCCGTAATGGAGGGTGTTGTGTATATAGCCGCTGCTTCTGTGATGGCCTTTTAAAAGACGCCCAATAAAGGGCGCCCTTTCGAAAAGGAATCTCATGGAAGAAATGATTAGGGTGCTTACTCTCTTTATTCTTTTGTTACAGCTTGCTGTAATTTTAAGAATGAACTGAGAAGGCTTCAGGGAGGGAGTAAAGGCTCCTTCCCACCTAGTCATCTTTCCGTTTTAAAATGATAACAAAATTCAAAACTCACGTAAAATCAATTTTCCATACTCGTAATACCTAACACTTATAAGAATGTACCTGGAACCTTTTGGACAATCGAGGATTAAATTGAATACGAAGTTGAGTTATAAAGTGGCGAAGCTTAAATATATTATTCGCGAGTTGTAGTTGGTAGAAACTGATTTCTGATCCGAAAAATCCTAATCATTCTTGGAGCAATCAGCGACATTGTTAGATGGTGTTGAGTAGATTGGCCTGGCTTCCGTGATGTCCTTTTAAAAGACGCCCAATGAAGGGCGCCCTTTAACCAAAGGATTTCATGGAAGAAATGATTAGGGTGCTGATTCTTTTTATTCTTTTGTTACAGCTTGCTGTAATTTTAAGAATGAACTGAGTGGCTTTAGGGAAGAAGTTCAAGCTTCTTCCCACCTAGTCATCTTTCCGTTTCAAATGATAACAAAATTCAAAACTCACGTAAAATCAATTTTCCATTCCCGTAATCCCTAATACTTATAAGAATGTACCTGGAACCTTTTGGAGATTTTTGTTTTGAAGATTTCAGTTCTGAAAATAGATGCTTACAAGTAGATAAAATCATTAAAATACCAATACTAATTTTGTAATTACTATCACGTGATAGAAGTAGTTATCGCAAATTTGCGATAACTAAAAAATTAGGTTAATATATGGAAATCAGAGTCTTTGCTCAAGTTGAAAAAGTATTAAGAAGCGAATCTAGGGAAATTAAGCAGGATCTTCAGGATATTTTAGAAAAATTAGAGAATGGTCTTAATTTAGGAATGCCGCACGTTAAATCTCTGAGTTCAATATCACCTGGTCTTTGCGAAATACGAATCAAAGATCGGTATGGGGGATTTAGAGTCATATACTATCTTAAGAAAGATGAGGCGATTTACCTTATCCATGCTTTTAGAAAAAAGACACAAAAGTTGGCAAAAAAAGAGATTGAAACTATTTTGAAAAGACTGAAGGAAATTGGCAAATGAGTAAAATAAAATCTTATAAAGACGTTCGTCAATTTACGACTCATTCATTGGGTCTTAATGATTATGAAAGCTGGTTAATCACATTTAAGAATAAGCTTATAAAATTGATAGTTGAGACTAGAAAGAAAAATGATCTTTCTCAGTCAGATCTGGCCAACATGTTAAGCACAACTCAATCAGTTGTTAGCAGAATGGAGTCAGGCAATTCAAAGAATATTACGATAGATTACCTTTTTAAGGTCATATCGATACTGGGGATTTCTCCGAAAAAGATGTTAAAAATTGCTGCATGATTACTTAATACCGATAAAGCAAATCTGTAAACGCTGTGGTCTCTTCATCAAAATGAAACTTACTTTCTAAAATTCTCGATGAAATGAAAGTGAAGTGTGGTCTTAATAGTTTTTGATACTGCGCCCGCGTTCGGTGGATAGCGTATTCATCTTTAAATTCGAGCTCACTGACTTGGCGGCCTAATTCTATATTTGTAGGCACTGTGAGGTAGAGGTATTTAATGCGTTTACTGAGTATCGGAATAATTTCTTTAAGTTCTTTGTC
>DLGL01000077.1:0-177 GCA_002482685.1 Bacteriovoracaceae bacterium UBA7695
GGTAAAAATGGAGTGAGCTATTACTCACTAAGTAGCTTTGTGGCCACTCTTGGTACTGGAGACTGCAGCAGCGGCGTGGTTTATAATTTGGGTGTTGGGGCAAGTTCTGCAGTTGCAACATGGTACTGGTGGAATGGATCGAACTGGGTCACTGCAAGTGGTGCCGCTTCTCAGGCC
>DLGL01000077.1:252-1328 GCA_002482685.1 Bacteriovoracaceae bacterium UBA7695
TTCTTCAATCTACCGGGACTTCGGGTTGTGCTTTAGACAACATCGAATTGAGTGGGCAGCAGTGAAGTGGGATATAAGTCTTTTGATTTTATTCGTCTTCGTTTCTTGTAATCCTCTTGCTGGTAATCAAGAGGGATCAGTTAAAGGGGATGAGTTTAACCCGGGCCTTGGCAGCACTGGCCCTCATCATTTAGAAATTGTTCAAGGTCAAGGTCAAGTTGATGTACCAAATGCTACATTAGCTAATTCGCTTATTGTAAAAGTCGTAAATGATATAGGCACCGGAGTTAAAAGTGCCAGACTGGAAGTGGCCATCTTAAATGGAGGTGGCTCTGCTTCTTCATCAGTGCTAACGACAAATGAGTTAGGTCAAGCCTCTGTAGATTGGACCTTGGGGTCTAGCTTAGGAAGTAATGTTTTAAAAATATCAGGTACTGGCCCTTATTCTGGTTCGCCTTCCTTCGTCAGCTTTACAGCTTCGGCCGTAAGTGGCAACCCTTCAAGTACTACTAGCACAATTACGGGATCAGGTCCTGTTGTAGCAAATGGTGTGGCCCAAAGTTTAGTAACAATTACAATTCTAGATATTAGTTCTAATCCTGTTGAGGGAGTTGTTCCTACTTTTAGTGCTTCTGGTACTGGAAATTCTTATGGGACTTGCTCATCTTCTGACTTTTCTGGTGTTTCATCTTGTACACTTTCTTCAACTGTTGCCGAAACAAAAAATCTAAATCTTCTCACTCCAGTGGCAGTTAGTGGAGGTAGTGTAAGTTTTGTGAGTGGTCCTCCTAGCAGTATCGCTGTGTATTCAGGAAATTCTCAAAGTGCTGCTTATGGGGCAGCCCTTAGTAATCCCTTTGTAGCAGTCGTTAGAGATACTTCAGGAAATACTGTCTCAGGTGTCACAGTGAATTGGGCAATAGTGACTGGAGGAGGAAGCCTTTCTAGTAGTTCAAATTCTACTTCAGCGACTGGATTGTCATCGAGTACTTTAACCTTAGGCACACCAGGGGCAAATACGGCGACAGCGACTGTAAATGGAACGTCCATAGCCGTTACTTTTTCTGCAACGGGCG
>DLGL01000077.1:1343-7777 GCA_002482685.1 Bacteriovoracaceae bacterium UBA7695
GCCTTTTGATATTGGTACTTCAGCAGATTACACATTTACAAGTAGCTTGATTGAATTTAGTAGTGGAGCGGCCAAGCTTACTATGAATGATCAAGTTGATGATGATAGTACAACGAGTGGATTTGCTGGAGGAAGTTTAGTTGGAGTAGAATGGGATTCAACTAATGGATACGTTAGACTTTCACAAACTGGAACTGGAATTAACAACTCAGCCTTTGATCCAAGCTGGAGCCCTAAGTGGGCATCCCTCACATCTTATTGGAAACTTGAAAACAATTGGACTGACTCGAAAGGATCCGTTTCAGGCTCGGTTGTTGGTGGAGCAAATTTTACAGCCTCATCTAAAATAGGCTCTTGGGCCGCAAACTTTAATGGGACTAACTCATATACGACTTTTGGTAATAATTTTAATTTTACAACTCATAATTTTTCTTTTTCATTTTGGGTAAAACTGAATTCGTTTGCAACCAATTCAGCGGGGCAAGGTCCAATTCCTTTTTATAAAGGATCTTACCAATCTAATGGATACTATTCTCAGTTTAACAGCGCTGGTGGATTATCATTTGCTACAAACCAAAGTGGTACTTATCAACTAACATCTACAACTCCTGGAATTTTTGCGACGGGTGTATGGTATCACATTGTTATAGTGAGAAATGGATCGAGTGTACGAATATATGTGAATGGTATTGATAGTACTGGCACGGCCGGCACCCATATAAATCCTGTTTCCTCAGGGAGTAATTTTCAAATCGGGAGTTATAACAACGGTCAGATTTTAATGAATGGTCTGCTCGATGATTTTGGAATATGGACCGCTCCACTAACAGCGGGGGATGCCGCTTTAATCTATGCTCGACAATCTTCTAAATATTCAGGTGTCTATCAGTCGAGAGTTATGGACGCTCTAAGCACTGGGCAGAGTTGGAGTTCTTTATCATGGCAACCAACGCTCCCTTTTTTAAAAGAACTTCCCGATTACGCTAGCGGGGCTATCCAAAATGAGACCTCTACTGACTACTCTTCATTGGTGGGCTCGACTGGAGCAACAGGTGCGAATGATTTGATGAACGGAATCAAAGGCCTTTGGCACTTTAATGAAGCGAGCGCTACAGCAGGGGGAAGTAATGATTTTGCTGATGCTTCTGGGAATGTGAGCTTCGGCGAAGCCACAGGCGGAGTGACCTTTGCTATCCCCGCCCAATTCGGAAGGGGTGTCGCTTTCAACGGAAGTAACGGTTACATAAATTTGGGATCTCCCGCAGCAATAAATGACGTGACTTCAAGCGATTTTACTTTTTCCGCATGGGCTAAAGTAAAAGCATTACCACCCACCACATCTGCCGTTAACAGCTCGACTTCCATTGGAGTTATTTTAGGAAGAAAAGGCTATCATATGGGATTATGGGTGAATAATTCCGGAACTTTTTCTGGTGCAATTTTAAATAGTAGCAATACTTACACAACTTTAAGCTCAGCGAGCGCGTACCCAGTAGGGGATTGGCACCACGTGACTATGAGCGTGAATACAATTGCCAAGACTTTAAGATTTTATGTCGACGGTATCGAAGTAGCGGGATCTCCAGCAACTTATACTGGAACGCTAAAAAATTATAGCGGAGTTAATTATACGTTGGGAGTCGCAGACCCTTCCGTGCCTCTAACAAATGGTAATTATGCATGGTTTTTCAACGGAGTTGTCGATGAAGTTGGGATTTGGGGGCGAACACTATCAAGCGCAGAAATCCATCAACTCTACCGACGAGGGGTGAATCGAATAAAATACCAAATCAGAAACTGCGCAACTCCAAATGCTGGCCTTACTGACTGTACAGAAGATCCTGCTGGTGCAAACTGGAAGGGCCCTGATGGAACCAATCAAACGTATTTCTCTGAGCTCAACAATAATTCGACTCCGTTAAATGGATCTGGTGATGTGAAGAAGGGTCTTCCTTCAATGTCTTTCCCTGCCTTCACGAACCCCATATCTACTGGCCGCTATTTTCAGTACCGGACAATTTTTGAAAGCGATGATACAGGAACTGGTTGCGACTACGGTTCAGGCCCCACTTGGTGTTCTCCTGAGTTAAAATCCGTAAGGGTTGACCCTGTTCACTATGATTCCAGTGCTCCAACAATCGTTGGAAAAAATGGAGTAAGCTATTATTCATTAAGTAACTTTGTAGCGACTCTTGGTACTGGAGGCTGCAGCAGTGGCGTTGTTTATAATTTAGGAGTGGGAGCGAGTTCTGCCGTTGCAACCTGGTACTGGTGGAATGGATCGGATTGGGTCATAGCAAGTGGTGCCGCTTCTCAGGCCAACACTTCAAGTGATCTCGCGGACCATGTAAATACCTTTGGTAGTGAAGTGGGAGCGGGGAAAGTTTATGTTAAGGCTTTTCTTCAATCTACCGGGACTTCGGCTTGTGCTTTAGATAACATCCAGTTAAGTGGGCAGCAGTAATTGGTAAAGTGTTAAAAGTCTATACACTTCTGAAAAAGAGGCCATCCTCAACAGATTTTGCCCCAAATGTAGTACCCTCAGTTAATGAGATGTATTCTTTTATTACTATCATTACTCATCTATACCGATCACACGAGTGCTTTAACTGTTCATGCCGTTGAAATCGGTATTGGTAAGTTTCACCGGATGGATAATCAGAAACATCCTTACGGGCCCGACCATGCTTGGGCACCTATGATACTGCCCGACGGTAAGGACATGAAGGATACTCCTTTGACGGTGGAGCAAAGTCCTGAAGTGTACTCGATCTTTTTTTCAAGTGTCGATCAGCTTCTTAAAAGTGTATTTAAGCTCCATCGTGATTTAGGGAGAAGGATTAACATCTTAACCATCCATGCGCACGGTCTGCCTGGGGGAATTTTTGTCCCTCAAACTGATAAGCAACGGGACGGATTACTTTGTGCCCTTTGGCGGCGCAATTCTGCTCAGGAAGATATCAAAAACTATAACCAATATTATTCAAAGGTCCCTTTGATTGCTGTCAAATTAGTCAAGGCCACTTCCTATATCGGAGACACTACACTTTCAAGAATTTTGGCCCCACTTTATAGAGACCCCTGCATCAGTGGCCTTGGAGCTTTTGAACGCTCGATTAAAAAAATTCCTCATTTCAGAGAAGCTTTTAGTGATGATCTTGAAATGAAGTTTTTATCTTGCTCAGTTGGGCAAGGCCGGGCGGGAAAAGATTTTTTAGAAGGTCTGGGTGAAATGGTACTTAATTCTTCTGAAGGCCGAATTGATGCTTCTGAGGTAATCAGTTTGGGTGACTGGTCTACACCTGAAGGCCTTCAATTCTGGGATGGACAAACATTTGCTCAGGTTAGACGTGACAATAGAAACTACGTAAGAAATAAGCGCGACAGTGAAATTGCTTTGGATGGATCAATCCTCACTTCCTTTAGAGATGAATCTGGAAAAGTGAGGACAAGAGTTACAAAAGACGTATCAGTTATGACCTGGAGAAGGGAGTAAGTACGGGTCTGATAACAAAGACTCCCGCCTTTTTAATACCTTTAAACCAAGAGTAGGGTGCTCCCGCTTCCTGATAGCAATGAGCTGGAATCAAATGCTCAATCGAAGCATGAAATTCAGGAACCTTTGACCAGTGAAGGCCATGCTTCACGTGATGGGCGGTGTGGTAGCCAAGATTTCCCGTCATCGTATTATAAAATGAATCAAGAATATTGCGGCTTCCTTCAAACTCATTTTCAGTATCAAGATTTGAATGGTGATTGTAAGTGGCCCAGCCAGTAAGTGCGAGACTCACCATCATAGGAATACAAAAGACAAAAAGAGCATTAAACCAGTTATGCCAGAACATAAGCCCAAGAAGCACTGTATGAAGCGTGACCATCATAAGAAAGTCTCTAAGATGCTTTTTATGATTCAAACCAACTTTCAGGATACGAAAAAAACTTGTCGAGAAAACTTCCCAGGTATAACCAAGCTCAGATTTTGTAGATCCGTCAGTGTTCATCCAACGAGATTCATCGATTTGCTGATTCAGATAATTTTTGTGGTGGCCCACAACGTGGTGAAGAAACCAACCTTTAGTTGTCACACCCGTTTGGAAACCAAAAATAAGCTCAAGCACTCGGTTAAAGAATGTTGATTTAAAGGTCACACAGTGCTGATGATGGTGGTTCCACGCGCAGACATTTCCTTTCGGCCAGATACCAAGAAGAAACCAGGCCACAACGAACCATTTATTTTCCACCAGGAAAAAAACAGAAATATCTAAAAGAAAATAGAGAGAGATAATAGCTATGGGAAGTCGGTCCGCTTTTTGGCGAAAGATAGACATGAGTGGTCCTATAAAGATAAATGTTTAGCCTACGATGGTAGCTGCAGGGCATGCAGAATGGCAAACTCAAAGATGGACTTGCCGCAAAAAATGGGGAAAAGCACCTCAATCTAAACGAACCGGCCCAATATTTCAATGAGTTCTCCTGGCCAGAATTTGGCCCAAACTCTGCATTAAAAGAGTGAACCTCTTTTTCCGGGAGCCCCCATGTTTTTATTCCGAAAAAAATTGCCCTTTTATAAGCAAAAAAAATACCTCATTCCATTTTCGGTTATTGCCCTTTTGGTAGCCATACGAGTTGCTTTACCTACCGCCATCAAAATTGGTTTAAACAACTATCTTGAAGAAGATTTTTCTCCTTCGATGCGCGCCCATGTGGATGATGTGGACCTCGCTATTTTAAGAGGAGTTTATAGCGTTGAAGGAATTACAGCAGAATACAAAAAAAATAATAAAAATTTCCTCAGTATCAAAAATGCAGATGCTTCACTGGCCTGGAGAGATTTACTTAAAGGTAAAATTGTCGCCGATGTGGTGGTTAACAAAGCTGACTTTGTTTACTCTTCGGAACTCTCCCCCGCAATTGACGAGCACATGGCCCAGCTCAAGAAAAAAGATGATGACGAGCCCTTGCCTGAGAATATCCGCTTGGGTCGATTTGACCTAAAAGATTCTGTCATCAGAACAGACCTCTTCAGAACCCTGACCAAAGATGAGGGGATTGTCTTAACTAACATAGAATTGCGTGCCACCAACCTCATCCCAAGTAATGAAGTTCCGCGCACACCTTTTAGTCTTCAGGCCCTGCTTCTGGGGAGTGGAAAAATCAAAACAGAAGGTGAAGCTGACCTGACAGGTAAAACGCCCATGTGGACGGTTGACACAGAAATGAAGGCATTCGATTTAACTTCACTGAACAGATTTTTGAAAAAAACGGTTCCTTTGACTTTTACGAAGGGAAAACTTGATCTCTATGCAGAGGCTGCCAGTTCAGGGGGCCCGATTAAAGGCTACATCAAGCCTTTTGTGAGAAACCTCGATGTCATCCGGACCAAAGAGAAATTTGTAAATTCAAAACACTGGTTAATTGAAATTGTTACGGCACTGGGGAATGTTGTCATGAAAGCCGATCAGACTATGGCCACGCGGGTGCCTTTTACTTTTGATAAAACATTTAAGGTCGAAGGTAATAAAGCGATCGCCAAAGCTTTTGAGCACGGATTTAAGCAAGAACTCAACCGTGGAATTGAAAATAGTATTGGAATAAATAATATGGAATCTAAACAAAGTCAGGAGGAGAGTCATGAAAAATAATAAGGCATTAATCTTCTTAACTCTTGTCGCCTCAATTTCTTGTACATCAAAAAAGCCTGAGAAGAAGCCCATTATATACCCCAATGATTCACCTGAGGTTTCTACAACCAATCCAAAAGCTACAAGTATTGCGGCCAAGCAGCTGGCCACAGAGCAGGGGACCCGCTTTGTGACAGAAATAAAATTTGATAAAAATCAGGACATAGTATCCGCAAAAGATCAGGGAAGAATTAAAGCCCTCTACCGGAAGGCCCATAAGCAGGGTAAAGTCGAAGAGGTTCAACTCATCACATGGGCAGACAAAGAATTTCCTTCTAAGGATCAAAAAGAATTAAATACAACCCAACAGGAACTGGTCGATGAAAGAAATAAATCACTGGCCCAAATTATTGAAAGACTTGATAAGAAATTAGACATAAAAAAAATCAGTATGGCCGAACGGGCAGATGCTCTTGCTCAATTTACTGCAACTGATGAAGCCCAAATAAAGGACTCACTAGAAATAGGTGATGCTTCCGGGCGCTCTGGTGAGGCCATGATTATCTTTATCCTGGAAAAGAAATAATGAAAAAAATAATGTTGATTCTGTGTGTTTTAGCTATGTCGTGCTCTTCTTCGAAACTGAAGCCTAAGGCTGGACCGGGAGCAGGAGCAAGTGCGACTCAGTCTTCCACTCAGCAGGCGGCCGATGAGATCGCTGATCCAGCGATGCCTGCGACTCAACTTCCTCCAGCGGGAAGCCCCGTTCTATCTCCAACATTTATTCCCTAGAAACTGCCCGACTTGATTGGT
>DLGL01000076.1:0-23870 GCA_002482685.1 Bacteriovoracaceae bacterium UBA7695
TACCTTTGCCTCCTTATGGGCAATACGAACATCGGCTCCTAAGGCAAATTCAGAAGCAATAGTTTCTGTGCCATGGCCCAAATCCATGACGATAGTTTGTGGGAGCTGCATCATCGCAAAGATGATCTTTTGTAGTTTTGTGTTTGTTTTATCAAGCTGAGAACTTGTAAGTGATGAGAGGGAATCTAGGTCCAGACCGGTTGAGAATTTCTGAGATGAAGAATCTATAAAGATTGTGTTTATCTCTACGCGGGTCGTGCACCAGGCAAAGAGAGACTCAAGTTCAAACAACATTTCAACCCGAAAAGCATTCTGCCAGTCAGGTCTGTTTAAAGTGACAAAAAGAGTGCGAGTGGATTTTTCCAGACGAGTAGAGAGAGTCGTATAATTAAATAGAGTCGTCGTCTGCATGTCACCTTCCTTGGTTTCTCGCAAAATTTAATTTATCGAATCTTTGCTAATCCTTTAGCAAAGCTTTGACTCAAATATTTTTTCAGACAATGAGGGTAAGTGTCAAAGGAGAAATATAGTGGTCATTTTTGCTCAGGTGTCTGAGCTGAATTATTTACTTGTCAGCATGAAGCGGAATTGTCACCCTTTTAACATATCAACCATTTAAAGGATTTTAACCTTATGAAACTTTTTGGCATTTTGGCCCTGGTCTGTTTGGTGAGTTTCTCAGGATGCGAGGATGATGGGCCCATTAATGAATCCCGCCCAGAGGGATCATGGAATCCTCTCCGTTGTTCTGCGGAAAGTTCAAAATGTGATACTGAGTGGAACTTCTCCTTTAAGCGCACGGGCTTTCCCAATAACGTGGCCATTTATGTAAGTGATGTAAAAGTTGTGGATGAGTGCAGTCCTGATGGGTCATGGGTAAGTCAAACGAATGGTCCAAAAATTGAGTTCCGCCGGGATAATTTTGGAAGAATCAAATCGGGTGAGAAAATCGACCTGAGAGTCATGGATCTTGGAGATCCTTGTAATACGAATAATGAAGTCGTCATTTTAAGAAAAGGCATGGCGGTTGAAGTCTCTGACGATGAGAATGACCGTTATGTCCTGGTAGAAGCGATTTAAAAAATATCCTGCCTGAAGGTTCGCGGCTCAACTGTATCATCCCGACTGATGGTAAAGTTGATCCGCCCAACTTCTCTTTGATCGGAAGTTTCAACAACCACGCGCCAGTTGCCGTCTTCGAAATTTGCTTTTGTTCCAAAACCTCTAAAGCCTTCATCCCGGCCACCCATGATAGTCATGGGAATATTGTCGTGAAGAGTCCATCCGGCCTTTTCACTGTCGTGATACCACTTTAAGAATACCTGATCATTGAAGCGAGCAGGGGAGAAGATAGAAAGAATAATGGTGACCTTATCACCTGGACGAGCTTTGAAATCCTGAGAACCTTTGCTCCAGAACTTCCACACCGGGTGATCATAAGTTCCGATATAGTCGCCATTCACTTTCTCCAGACTGTAATAAACACCGATCTTTTTCACTGCTACCGGAACAGGTGGAATGAGGGAGGTGTAGTACCCCAGTAAAAAGACCAAATGAACACTTAAGGCCGGAATGATGACGTGTTTTTTTAAAAGTTCCGGTCCTTTAAACTTTTCTAACTGGAGTTTCCAGACAATATAGAAAAAAACCATGGATGTAAGAAAGCCCAGCCAAAAAGGAATAGGTCCCACGTGTCCCATCAAGATCGGATAAAAAAAAGCGAAATAAGAAAGAATACAAATAGAAAAAAGTATCACTCTCACCGGAAGACCAAACTTTTGAAATCTTGGAAATTCATTGGCGAGCATAAGTCCGGCCAGGAGACTGATGAACATAAATGAAGTAAGGGCCGAAGCTGAAGTGTAATAAAAAATAGTATAGGCCGAAAGAAGGGATCCAAAGAGGAAGTGAACCACAAGGTCATGGTATTCCCAGAATCTTTTTCCCTTCTCTGAAAGAGTCATGACTCCCAGTTTGATTTTGATCTCACAAATCAAAACAGATCCCAGGATGATAATGTAGATGGCCTGTTGAACAAGATTTAAAAGATCGTCGATGCGGCCGAGTGTCAGCAGATCAAAAACAAACCCTGCAACAAATACGCTGACTGATACCAGCACCTCATTGCGCTGGTAAAAGTCGAGGATGCGTGTTTTGTAAGATTGGAGGTATTCAGGCACGATTAATGGCCTTCGAGAAATCTCTCGGCCTTAATAGCGGCCTGGCAACCAGAACCGGCGGCAGTAATGGCCTGACGGTAGTAAGAATCCTGAACATCACCGCAGGCAAAAACTCCTGGGATATTCGTTTCAGGACCGTTGGTTGTTTTAATAAATCCGTGGTCATCCAGAGTGATCTGACCTTTCAAAAAGCCGGTGTTAGGCTGATGTCCGATGGCGTAGAAAAGACCATCTGTTTGACGGACTTGTTTTGCACCAGTTTTAAGATTTTCAACAGTGATGCCATTAACCCCACCAGCGTCGCTGGCAATTTCCGTCACAGCAGAATCCCAAAGGAATTCGATTTTTTCATTTTTGAAAGCTCTGTCCTGCATGGGCTTTGAGGCCCGGAGGGAGTCTTTTCTATGTACGATATAAACTTTTTTAGCAAATTTAGTAATGAAGGTAGCGTCTTCCATGGCCGTATCACCACCGCCCACAACGTGAACAATTTTGTCCCGGTAGAAGAAGCCATCACAGGTGGCACATGTCGAAACACCGCGACCAGTGAGCTCTTTCTCATTCGGAAGACCCAGCCATTTGGCCGATGCCCCGGTTGAGATAATAACAGTGTCGGCTTCGTAGCTTGACCCAGATGAGTCAGTGACTTTAAAGGGTCGTTTCGAAAAATCAACTTCAGTACACATCACGGCCTTAAACTCAGCATTGAAGCGGGCCGCTTGTTTTTTCATAGTGCCCATAAGTTCAGGACCCATCACTCCGTGCTCAAAGCCCGGGAAGTTTTCAACTTCAGTTGTGAGAGTGAGCTGACCGCCAGGCTCATGACCTTCCATAACCAGGGGCTTAAGATCAGCGCGAGCAGCATAGATAGCAGCAGTTAGGCCCGCAGGACCGGTTCCAATGATGATGACTTTGCGTCTTTCCATCTTATGACCTCAAAAAAATAATTAGTGTTTTGTCTCTTCAGCAGTTGGAAGACCGAGCTTCTTTTTAACAACAGCTGGACGATCATCCATATCTGGATTCATTTCGTAATACGCTTTTACTGAAAGAAGCTCTTTAGGGTGAGCAGCTTTTTCTGTGGTCACGAACTCTTCATTGGTTAGTGAACAAGTGTAGTTGTACGTGACTTTTTCGCGTCTTTTTTTAGATCGGTAACCCATGTGAATCATCCTTTTTGGAAACTATGTCTCTTTATAGTCCTTATGCCACGCTTTATCAAATACTTAAAGTTTATCAAATTAAATGACTATGAGAGAAAATCGAGTGTTTTCATACCGTTATTTCGATGTCACAATATTTTAAAGACGAGACAATTTCTCAAGGAAGAATGAGCTCATGTTAAGGATGACGGTATACGCCATTTTGCTCATAGTCATAACCTCAAAGGTTCAAGCCTTTACAGAGGCACGCCTACTTAATCAGTCAACCAGCGGTCAGACCGTGGTCTTCAATCTGGGAAGCCATGATGGGATTGGCCAGGGGGATTATGCCGTCATCGTCAAACAAATCCGCTCCCTCGATAGCCGTGATCTGCGACTCATACCCGCCGCCAAGGCCCGAAATGTAAAAATTAATTCTGACTCTTCGGTTTGGATTCTCTACAAAATTTATGATCAGGAACTATTTGTGAAAGGGGAGAAGTTTGTCGTCCTCTCCGAATCGTTCATGCTCAGCGGCCGTCGCCCTCCAACTCTTGGACGGGTAGCCGTTGTGAGTCCAAAAAAAGATCTTAAGGCCAATGCTTTGAGGGCCGAAAATAATGATCGGGATCGTCTGGGCAAATTAAAAAATAAGTATGAGACGATGGAAGTCACTCATGAAACGACTTACGCCAGCGACAATGACGTGGATTTGATTGATCTGGAGGCATGGGATTCAAATAAAGAGACAAGGCACCGGACATCTCTTTACAGAAGTGCAGAGAAAGCAGAATTTCGGCGCCAGCTTCGACTGGCAAGTTTTGAAAAACTTGTAACTGGATATCTTCGAAGAGTGAATGACCCCAATTTCAATTATGACTCTTTCTATGAACGGCAAAAGAAAGCTGAGAACATGCAGGAGCTTAATGTTCACGGGACTTCCGATAGTGAGTACCATAGGTTTTTAAGACAACAGGCCCGTAGTTCAAATGCTGACGCTAAACTCTTCCGCTCGATTCTTGAAAAAGGTGATAGCTGGTCAGAGGAGTACTCAGATGAAGAGCTTAGAGATACGCTCATGAATGTCTCTGAGCTTCAGGAAAAAGACCGTCAGCACATGGTTCTCTCAAAACCAACTCGTTTTGCGATGGCCCTGGATTATGGCTTCTCGCTAAGCGATTCCCAGACCGATAAAGACCCACTTTACCAGAGAAAAAATCGTTACTCTGCGGAACTTGATTTTGAAGTCACACCTTTTTTAAAACATGAAAGTCTTGAGAGGCTCACTCTTACCAGCAGCGTTCGCTCTAACCATACAGCTTTTGAATCAGAGAATTTTAACTCCGATCTGGATGAGTATTCAGTCAGCCTGGGAGCAAACTGGTATCCGCTTTACGCCCCTTATACAACTGCGGCACCCGTAATCTTTGCCGGGACTTTTGTGCGTTCAGGATTTGGAAAGGCCAGCAGCCCCTCAGCAAATGAAAAGGCCAATTATACTGTGATGTCGATACCGGGTTTTCGTTTTGGCCTTAAGTATCTTCTGCGCAACCGGATTGGTATCAGGCTTCTCATGAGCATGGAAACATTAAAAATTGAACGATACGAGGCAAGCAAAACCAATTCTGTTCTTCCAGAGAGGGCCAATCTGGTAGAAACAAAAATGGGTGTTGGATTGGCCTATTCATTTTGAGGACGACAATGAAAAATCTCTTACTTTTTATTTTACTTATACCAAGCCTGGGCTTCGCTCTTGAAGTTGATGAAAAGCTCACAGCAAGAATTGTGAAAACCTCCGAATCCAAAAAGACAGTGATGCTTAATCGCGGAACTGAGGATGGGTTAGTTGAAGGGGATCACGCAAAATTTATTGTTACTGCAGGAATTGTGGCGCGCGGAGTTGTGGTGAAAGTTTCTCCAACCCGCTCTGTCTGGTCAGTCTACCGGTTAGTCAATGCTGACTTCATCACCAATGATTCTGTGATGAGTATTAAAATTACCCCACCGGTTAAAATCACTAAAGATGAATCTCAGGCCTTGGTTCAGGAAGACACACCAACTCAGGTTACAGGAGATGCTACCACCCTGGGGATTCCGCTGGCAGACGGCGCCCAGGACTTATCTGCGGCCGCAGCTGATTCTGCGGTTTCAAACACCGATCTTAAATCCCTGGAAGAAAATGATGCTCCCGCCTCAATTGTTGAAAGAAACATGGAGGTTTATGGTTTTCTAAATCTTTCATCATTAACTGCCAAGAGTGAAGACGAAGCCGGGGCGAATTCAGTTTCTAACTCTCAGGCATTTCAGCATATAGGAATTGGGGGAGAGTTTTATCCCCGTAATGAGCGTGCGTGGTATTCAAAATTTTCTGCCCTTGCTGAAGTGGCCTTAATGAAAGAGAACTCACAGAGTTATAACGGCTCTGGGGTGACCAATGACATTACTGAGTTTAGTTTTGGGGCCAACTGGCATCCTACGACACTGCCTTCTGTGGCCGGAGAATTTATTCCTTATGTTCATGGAACGGTAAATATCGGAACAGTTCAGAGTACACTCAAAGGTGGGATAGAATCTTCTTCAAATGGAGCAACTAATGGTTTCTCTATTGGAGGAGGATTTAAGTTTTATACTCTGAGAGGATTTGGGGCGAGGATGCTTCTGGATTATTATGTGAGAGCAGAAAAATATAAAGAAGACGATTCAGCAGTACCGACGGCCTACAATAAAAGTGTTGCCGGGCCTCGATTGATGTTTGCGTTTTCTTATCGTTTCTAGAAAAGAGCAAGGATCTCTTTAACAGGGATCCCCATAACTTCTTTCAGTCCATGCGGGTCTTCCAGAAGAGAGAGTCGTCTTTTAATAAGATCCTCGAATGTCGTCACTCTTTCTGTTTCTATGATCTTTTTAACCATTTCGACACTTAGTTCAGGTTTCTCACCAAAGGTCGGCATAAGTGAATGCTGTCTTAGGGGATTTAAAGTCAGATTAGGTTTGTAACGAAGACCCAGCCTCGGAACAATTTCCTGGGCCAGCTCCTGAGTCATTTTTCTAAAAGTTGTATATTTACCTCCAATCATCACATAACTGTGGGAAGTGGGGCGGTAAATTTTGTGATGACGACTGACCTTTCCAAGAGAATTGGCAGGCCCCTCTTCTCTGGCAAGGGGTCTCACGCCCGCAAAGGTAGAAATTATTGAGGAGTGATCAAGTGGTGCATTGGGAAAATATTGCTGAAGTACATTTAATAAATAATCCACATCCTCAGTGGTGGCCTTAATATCAAAGATTTCCTGATCAACTTTTGTCTCTGTCGTGCCGACTAAAATTGCATCCCGCTGAGGAATGACAAAGACCACCCGGTTATCTTTTGTGGTCAGAACTACGGAGCCTTTGACCTCAATAGATCCTGGTTTAAGCCACAAGTGAATCCCTTTTGAGGGGACGAGTTGCGGAGTCCATGGAATTCCAAGTTTAGGAAGAAGATCATCGGTAAATGGGCCGGTAGTAAAAACGATGTATTTGGCCCTGACAGTTTCTTTTTGAGGGGCGCGTGTATTTTGAAAGGTAACCTCATAGCCATCGGAGGTCTGAGTTGTACTCAAAACCTCATGATAGCTAAGTGCCTCAACTTGTGGCTCCAGGAGAGCGTCGTATAAACACTCAAGGGAGAGTTTTGCATCATCAACTACACCATCATAATACTTGCCTGCTCCTCTGAGACCCTTGGGATCAATAGAGGGGAGTGTTTTCAGTGTTTCTTCCACACCTAGCATTCCGTGCGGGCGGTTTTGAAAATGAGAGAGAAAGTCATAAAGCATAAGTCCAGTTCCCAGCATCCAGGGCAGATACTTTGAGTACTTATAAAGAGGCAGGTAAAACTCACGCTCAAAACACAGATGAGGAGTGAGTTTGAGCCAGAGATTTTTTTCCTCAAGAGCTTCCTGAACTAAACCAAAATCAAAATTTTCAAGATAGCGAATGCCTCCATGAAGCATCTTCGATGAAGCCTGAGAGGTTTGAGAAGAGAAGTCACCTTTATCAATCAAAAGAGCAGAAACTCCATTTAAGGCAAGGTCTCGAAGCAGGCCGCATCCATTGATACCGCCACCGATAATGACGACATCAAAGTTTTTCATAATTTATTAACCCACACAAGATTTCCCGTGCAGCTCAGACGGTATTTAGATCCGGCCATACCGTACTCTGAAGGAAGGGGTGTCAGTTGATAGTTGACTCCAATAACTGCATTGGCCTGGGCCTTAAGGGCGTGGGCCTTGAGTTTTTGGGCCAGTTCAGAATAATAACGGGGAATTTCCTGGGAGCCTTCATCCTCAACGATATGCCCATCCAGCATTTTATGCTCAGAGGCTACACCCATGTAACGGATAATTTGGTGCCCCTCCAGATTTGAAGTGGCAGCAACGATGATCTGACTAATTTCTAGTTTTGGGTCATCAAAATGAAAATGGTGAATTTGATTCTGATAGAGGCTGTGTTTTGAAACCAGGCCTGTCTCTGGAGTTTCCTGATGTTTAGGTGGATGGATTTCATCAGAGAGTCCAACCTGAATATCAATATCAAAGCGGCGCAATTTGTGGGCCAGATAGATGGCCGCATATTCTGAAATTCTTGGAACGAGTAGGTGGCCACGCATCAGGCGATTTTTCATCTGCTCTTCAGAGTCGCTTATAAGACCTAACTCTTTCATCATCGCCAGAATGTCGTTTACATCTTCTATATAGCGTACGTTTTTAAGCAGAACACTAAATGAAGGATTGCCTTCGGCCCCCATCCCGGAGAAATTTGAGCTCTCTGCAAACTTTTTGAGGTCATCAAAATTCTCAGGAGAGCGGAAAGTCGATTCCTCCGCTGGAGGGGTGTATGTAGGCTCGGGTTCAATTTCAGGTTCGGGATTAAGTTCAGTTTCGCTAACAGGTTCAGCTGTAAAAGCAGACTCTTCTTTTTCGTCTTCAAAGCTTGAAGTCTCAAAGGGGACAGCCTCGGGTTCTGCGGCGGCTTCTGTGCTAAAGCTCGAGGATTCATCACTGAGCGTGAAAGGATCATCATTATCAGATGAATTATTTTCACTGGAAAAATCTGTCGAGGATTCAAAGGTTACTTCATCTGATCCAAAGGTATTGTCTTCTGTGGTAAATGGTGAGTCTTCTGAGTTTCCAAAATCCAGGGTTTCAATTTCACTTTCAGTATCAAAATCAGGAACCGCATCGGGTTCCGAAACTGTATCCGAATCAGAATTAAAATCTGTTGAACCGAAATCAGACTCTTCCGTAGGGACGTCGGGTAGATCTGGTGTGACTTCAAAAGACTCCTCTTCATTGTTCAATTCATGGAGATACTCTCCTAAATCTTCAATGCGGGTAAGATCCTTCTTATTGTCGCTCAAAAATACTCCTTGGGCCCTTAGGCTCCGTGGCAAGCCTTAAATTTCTTCCCTGAACCACATGGACATGGATCGTTTCTTCCAGCTTTAACTGAAGCACGGATAATTTTTCTATCAACTTCATCATTTTTAGCTTCAAGAGCTGCCTGGGCTTCCTGGTGGGCCTTTAATTGGGCTTCAAGTTGGGCTTGCTGCTGACGATGGATCTGTTCAATTTCTTCTTTAGTGAGGAGTTTAATATGAGAGATGCGTTCAATGACGGCCCGTTTAATGGCATCTTTCATCCCTTCATAGAGAGTGTAGGCTTCGCGCTTATACTCAACTAGTGGGTCTTTTTGTCCATACGATCGAAGATTGATACCTTCTTTCAAGTGATCCATCGCCAAGAGGTGATCTTTCCAGAATGAATCAAAAGTTGCCAAGAGCACTTCTCGGTAGGTGTACTTAACCTGTTCCTGATCAAAGCCTTTAAATTTACCTTCAATTGATTCAGAACCAACTGTTTTAAGATATTCAGCAAGATCACCTTGAGAAACTTTCGAGCCCTCTTCTGCTGTCAGATTTTTCTGAACGTTAAAGATAGCTCTCATTTGGGTATTTATTTCATCCCAAGGGTACTCACGAAGAGTAGATTTCTTCTCAGGCCGAACTTGTTCTGCCAGACCCCAGGCCACTTCTTCAACAAAATCATTAATCAGTTCAGTGTTGGCCTCATCGTTTAAGATGTCACGACGGATTTTATAAATGACCTTACGCTGTTCGTTCATGACGTTATCAAAATCCAGTAAGTGCTTACGGATATCGAAGTTGTGACCTTCGACTTTTTTCTGGGCCTTAGCGATGGCATTGGAAATCATATTATGCTCAATAGGCTCATCATCCTTCATCCCAAGTTTAACCATGATGCCTTTAATTCTGTCTGAACCAAAAATTCTCATCAAGTCGTCTTCAAGAGAAAGGAAAAATTTTGATTTTCCCGGATCGCCCTGACGGCCTGAGCGACCTCTTAGTTGGTTATCAATACGACGGGATTCATGCCTTTCGGTACCAATGATGAATAGACCACCTAAAGCTTTTGTTTCTGCAGTTAATTTAATATCAGTTCCACGACCGGCCATGTTGGTTGCAATGGTCACGCCACCTTTTTGTCCAGCATTGGCAACGATCTCAGCTTCTCGAGCATGGTTTTTAGCATTCAGAACTTCGTGCTTAATACCTTTAGAGGTAAGAAAATTTGAAATAAGTTCCGAAGATTCAATTGAGATGGTCCCCACTAGTACTGGTTGACCTTTTTTATTACATTCCACAATTAGTTTTGAGACTGCTTCATATTTAGCTGCCCGTGAAGCGTAAACGACATCAGGTTGGTCATCCCGAAGCATTGGCACGTTGGTTGGGACCACCACCACTTCAAGATTATAAATTTTCATGAACTCTTCAGCTTCTGTGTCTGCTGTTCCTGTCATGCCTGATAGTTTTGAATAAAGCCGGAAATAATTCTGGAAGGTGATGCTGGCAAGAGTTTGGTTTTCAGATTTTACTTCAACACCTTCTTTGGCCTCAACCGCCTGGTGAAGACCATCAGACCAGCGGGATCCTTCTTTCATACGGCCTGTAAATTCATCAACGATAATAATTTTACCGTCACGAATAACGTAATCCACTTCGTTTTTAAAAAGGGTATGGGCACGAAGAGATTGGTTCACGTGGTGAAGAGTCTCAATGTTACGGATATCATAAAGATTTCCGATCTTCATGATTTCCTGAACTCTGACAATACCTGCTTCAGTTAGAACTGAAGAGCGGGCCTTTTCATCTACAGTGTAATGAGTATCTTTTTGAAGCTGAGGAATCACTTTATCTACAACACTATAAAGATGAGTGTCACCTTCAGAGGGACCTGAAATTAAAAGGGGAGTTCGGGCCTCATCGATGAGGATTGAATCCACCTCATCTACAATACAAAAGTGGTGCTCGCGTTGAACATAGTCATTTAAATCAAACTTCATGTTGTCACGAAGATAGTCGAAAGCAAATTCGTTGTTGGTGCCGTATGTAATGTCTGCCTGATAAGCAGCCTTGCGGTCATCATCATCCATGTTGGCAGTGATGCATCCAACACTCAGACCCAACCATTGATAGAGTTTACCCATTTCATGAGAATCTCGCTCGGCCAGGTAATCATTCACTGTTACTAAGTGAGCACCACGACCGGATAGAGCATTGAGATAAAGTGCAAGTGTTGCAGTGAGAGTTTTACCTTCACCGGTTTTCATCTCGGATATTTTTCCTGAGTGAAGAACCAATCCCCCAAGAATTTGCACATCGAAATGGCGCATGTTCATTACTCGGCGACTGGCCTCTCTGACAACGGCAAAGGCTTCTGGAAGAATATCCCCGGGTGTGGCCCCACTTTTAAGTTTCTCTTTAAAAATGGCTGTCTGTGCCTGTAATTCCTGGTCATTCATGGCCTTGTATTTAGGTTCCAGGGCGTTAACTTGATCAAGTGTCGGTTTAAGTAGGCGCATGACCCGGTCTTGTTTTGTCCCAAACATTTTGCGCATCATCGAATCAAACATAATCAGAACCTTTTCTTAGTCTAAAATAAAATATAGTGGGTCAACAGCGATTCCGTTGACTCGAACTTCGTAATGTAAGTGAGGACCGGTGGAGTGACCGGTGTTCCCGACAGCTGCCAGAAGATGGCCACGCTTAACTTTTTGTCCTGGACGAACACTCAGTGAAGAGTTGTGGGCATAGATGGTTTCGATCCCATAACCATGATCAACCTGAACAAATTTTCCAAAGCCGGCCTTCTCCCCTGAGAAAGTGACAATTCCGTCAGCAGGCGCACGAACCGCTGTACCAGTGGGAGCACCAACATCTAGACCTTCATGCATCTTTAATCGGTTTAGGTAAGGAGATACACGCTGACCAAAATAGCTCGTAATCCAACCATCGGCCGGAAGCTGGGTAGGGGTGGAATTTAGAAATGATTCTTTATCCAGTAGAAATTCGTCCAGCTCATGAATATTGTTTTCAATATTTGAGACAATGTCTTTAACCTGGCCATATTTGTAATCAAACTTGGCATAGTCGGTTGAAAGGGTAAAACTTCTGCGGGCCAAATCAGACCACTGCTTAGTCAGAAGATAGCTTCTTTCAAGACCAAGATTGGCGGCAATTTTTTTATCGTAGAGCGTTTTAAGTTCTTTAAATTTTGGTTGGTCTTCAATCGAGTCCAGATCAATTTTTAAGTCCAATGAAGTGTTAAGGTCATCCAGTGTAAAAGTCTGATCTTTCTCGGGTTCTTTTTCCGGTTTGTAGAGGGCCCCTTTGCCTGCAACATCATCGAGCCCTGTAATGACCCGAAGTTTTTTCTCGAAAGTATTAATTCGTTTTAAGTCATCGGCCAGAGTATTCATTTTCATCTGGAATAATTGGATCTGCTCTTTAAGCTGTCGGTTCTCAATTGAGAGATGCTTATTCTCATAAACTTGCTGGAGAATTTTCCAATAGTCGTAGGCCAGAACACCAATCAGCATACAAAGCATCACACTTAAAAAAGCGAGAGATTTAAATAGAACTGTAGGGATTCGAAAAGTTTTGACCCCTTTTTGTTTTTCGGGGACAACCATAACGGTGTAGTACTTATCCATGCAGATTATTTTAAGGGCACTGCTCCTTTTTGGGAACAATAAAAGCTTGAAAAGAGGAGGATTTCGCCTTTGGACTACTAGGCCTGGGCCACGGCCAGAATGACTGAAATGTTATCTTGTCCACCGTTGTCATTTGCCTGCTGGATCAAGGCCATAACTGTTGTATGAACATCTTCAAGAGTGCACACTGATGGATCTGAAATATGTTTTTGAACAATGTGGAGAATATCAGCATCGCTGACTTTTCCATGCAACCCGTCAGAGCAGATCATAAACATATCGTTTTTGCAGATTCGGTAGTTAAAAACATCCACGTTGATATCTGCTTCAAATCCTACCGATCGAACCAGCACGTTTTTTTGGGGATCTTTCACTGCTTCAGCACGGGTATAGATGCCCATGTTAAGTTTTTCCTGCACAAAAGAGTGGTCACGAGTCATCTGAAAAATATTTTTGTTGTTTATCATGTAGACCCGGGAATCTCCGACATTTCCGATCACCAATGTCTGGCCATGGAAACACACAGCAGAAACAGTTGTCCCCATGCCGCTGAGCTCAGGCTGCTCCTGACCCTTCTTTAAGATGCTGCGGTTAATTTCCTGAATCATATTTTTCATCAGGACTTGAGGATCCAGAGATGAATTCTCTGTAAAAAATTCTGGCATTATTTTAACTGAGAGTTGAGAGGCGATATCTCCACCATTGTGGCCGCCCATACCATCCGCCACAGCATAGAATTGGTGTGCATGATCCATACAGATTGAATCTTGGTTGGTTTTACGTTTTCTACCGATGTCGGATGCGCCCGCGCAGAGAATTCCCATAAGGCCCTTGATAAATGATTACCCCCTAATGATAAAGTGAAGTGAATTTTAGTCAAACACTAATCTCAAAGGCTTGTGATTATCAGAGAGACGCTGTCAGGTAAGTTCAACTCTGTTTTGCCGCCTTGTTGGAATGATTTGGAGAAGATAACCTTAACGGGTACAATAAATTAAGGGCTTAACGCCCAAAAACTGCCTCAGGGGGAGTCCATGGCAAATTTTGATATTCAATCTTTCATTTCACAAAACTACAATCCAAAAGACTTCTCTCATTTGCACTGGCAGGGAGATTTCCAGGCCTATGTAGATCTGGTGATGAAGAATCCTTCTATCGCCAGGAATTCTTTCCAGCGCATTTATGACATGATTATGAGTTACGGAACTTCTCAGTACACTGAGTATAAAAAAGATGTCATCCGTTACCACTTCTTTGATGATCCAATTGAGAATGGAAAAGATGCTATCTTCGGGATTGATGTTCATTTAATGAAAATGGTTAACTTCTTCCAGTCAGCCGCTCTAGGCTACGGAACTGAGAAGAGGGTTCTTCTTCTTCACGGTCCAGTAGGGTCGGCGAAATCTTCTGTCTCTCGATTAATCAAAAAAGGTCTTGAGCATTACTCCCGCACAGACGAGGGTGCTCTTTATACCTACGAGTGGATTGATGATGAAGGCTCACAAATTTTGGGCGGTCAGAAACTTTTCGCCTCTCCAATGCACGAAGAGCCGCTTAAACTTCTTCCTCCAGAAGTTCGTGAAAAATTCTTAGGGGAATTGAGCAAGACCAGCAAGTCAGTTTATAAAGTGAAAATTAAAGGGGAAGTTAACCCTGCTTGTCGTTTTATTCTCAATGAATACATGATCAAGTACAATGGCGACTGGAATAAGGTGATGAAGCACTTGCGTGTAAAGCGCTTAATTCTTTCTGAAAAAGACCGTCGTGGTATTGGTACATTCCAGCCAAAAGATGAGAAGAATCAGGATTCAACGGAATTAACCGGGGACATCAACTACCGTAAAATTGCTATCTATGGATCTGATTCAGATCCACGTGCGTTTAACTTTGATGGAGAGTTCAACATCGCTAACCGCGGGATTGTTGAGTTCATCGAGATGTTAAAACTTGATGTGGCTTTCTTGTATGACCTGCTAGGTGCTTCTCAAGAGCAATCCATTAAGCCTAAGAAATTCGCACAGACGCATATCGATTTAGTGATTTTAGGACATACAAACGAGCCTGAGTATAGAAAGCTTCAATCCAATGAGTTCATGGAAGCCCTTCGTGACAGAACGGTTAAGATTGATGTTCCTTATATTACCCGTCTGGACCAAGAGACGCGCATCTATAGAAAAGATTATAACAAGGATACTATTCCTAATATCCACATTGCCCCTCACACGCTTGAGATGGCCTCAACGTGGGCGATTCTCACACGTCTTGAAGAGCCTAAGAAGTCTGACCTGACTAAGCTTCAGAAATTGAAACTTTATAACGGTAAGACTCTTCCAGGATATAACGAAGATAACGTTAAAGAACTTCGTAAAGAAGCCGTTCGTGAAGGTTTAGAGGGGATTTCTCCTCGATATATTCAGGATAAAATTTCAAACGCTCTCGTGAAAAATGGTCACATTGGTTGCTTAAATCCATTCATGGTTTTTAACGAACTTGAATCAGGGCTTAAGCACCACGCACTTGTAAACTCACCGGATCAACTGGATTCTTATAGAGAGATGCTGGCAGTTTGCCGTCAGGAGTACGAAGATATCGTCAAAAATGATGTTCAAAAAGCGATTTCAGTTGATGAGAGTGCTATTCAAACTCTTTGCGCGAACTATGTGGATAACGTTAAGGCCTATACACAAAAAGAAAAAATTCGTAACAAGTACTCTAATAAATTAGAGGAAGCCGATGAGCGTTTCATGCGTTCAATCGAAGAAAAAATCGATATCCCGGAAAGTCGCAAAGATGACTTCCGTAGAGAGCTCATGAACTACATTGGTGCTCTTGCCATCGAAGGAAAACAATTCGATTACAAGATGAACGAAAGACTTCATCGTGCACTTGAACTTAAACTTTTTGAAGATCAACGTGACACAATTAAGCTCACAACGATTATCTCTAACGTGGTTGATAAACAGACCCAGGAGAAAATCGAAGTGGTTAAATCACGACTGATGAAAAACTTTGGTTACTGCGATATCTGTGCGACGGATGCTTTAAATTTCGTGGCCAGTATCTTTGCTAAAGGTGACTCAATTAAGTCGTAAGGGGATAAGTGTGGATCATCCAATTAAACGTGACCATGCCCGCTTTCGGAAGATCGTAAAGGGGAGAATCCGTGATAACTTACGAAAGTATGTTTCTCACGGCTCTCAGATCATTCCTAAAGGGAACGATAAATTTACCGTACCCATGCCGAGTATTGATATTCCTCGCTTTAAGTTCGGAGATAAATCTCAGGGTGGAATGGGGCAAGGTCAGGGTGAGGCAGGAGATCCGGTAGATGGTCAACAGGATCCTAATGGTCAGCCCGGGCAAGGTGAATCAGGAGAGGGCGAGGGTAATAAGGAGCTTGATGTTGAATTATCACTGGATGAGCTTGCGCGCATTCTGGGTGAGGAGCTTGAACTTCCCAATATCGAACCTAAAGGTAAAGAATCTCTAAAATCAGTTGTTAATCGCTACACCAATATTGGAACTACAGGCCCGGATTCTTTAAGGCATTTGCGCCGTACTTACAAGCAGGCCTTGAAGCGTCAGATTGCAACGGAAGCCTATGATCCGGAAAATCCTTCTGTCGTTCCTATCCGTCGTGACTTTCGCTACCGCGCTTCAGACACAAAAGTTGAAATGCAAAATGCAGCAGTTGTCATTTATATGATGGATGTTTCAGGATCTATGGGAGATGAGCAAAAAGAGATCGTTCGTACTGAGTCATTCTGGATTAATCTCTGGCTAAAATCCCAGTATAAGGACATTGCTATCCGCTATATTATTCACGATGCCACGGCCAAAGAAGTTGATGAGCATACATTCTTTAGAACCAGGGAGAGTGGAGGAACACTGATTTCTTCAGCTTTCAATCTTTGCAAAGAGATTATTGAGAAAGACTATAATCCTAATGAATGGAATATTTATCCATTTCATTTCTCTGATGGTGATAACTGGTCAGCTGATGACACGAAACTTTGCCTTGATCTGTTGGATGATTTTATTTTGCCGGTTTCAAACAACTTCTGTTACGGACAAGTTGAATCCCGCTACGGCTCAGGTCAGTTTTACAAGGATCTCACTGCTAAATATGGTGCCGGAAATGAGAAAATCACCATGAGCAAAATCAAAAATAAAGAAGGCATTCTCGATTCCATCAAAGAATTCCTAGGTAAGGGGAAATAATGAACCGTACTAAACCTATCACAGGTGAGTTACTGGCCCTTAAGAATACCATTGAGAAATATGCTCTAGACTATGGTCTGGATTTTTATCCACAAATTTTTGAAGTGTGTGACTACGATACAATTAATATCCTGGCCGCTCAGGGAGGATTTCCTACACGTTATCCTCACTGGAAATTCGGAATGGATTATGATCAACTCTCAAAGGGCTATGCCTACGGACTTCAAAAAATTTACGAAATGGTGATTAACACCAACCCTTGTTATGCCTACCTTCTTCAGGCCAACAACTGGGTGGATCAGAAGATTGTGATGGCACACGTTTACGGTCACAACGACTTCTTTAAAAATAATGCCTGGTTCAGTGGCACTAACCGTAAAATGATGGATGTCATGGCCAACCACGGTACAAAGATCCGCCGCTACATGGACCGCTACGGTGCTGATGCTGTAGAGACATTTATCGATAAAGTCCTTTCACTAGAAAACCTTTTAGACATCAATGAACTTTTTGAAACCACTTCACTGAAGCGTCGGCGCCAAGAGCTCAATGACCAGGAAACCGCGGAGTCAAGTGACGATGGTTACTTAATTGACGACCGATCGGCTGCTTTAAAGTCATTTATGCGTACCAAGGCCCGTGCTACAAAAAAAGATGCCCCTAAAGAGGAAGAAGAAGAAAGCCTAAACGCAGATAAACCGCATGTTAAAACCAAAGACGTTCTGGGATATTTAATCCAGTACGCTCCTATTGAGGAGTGGCAGGCCGATATCATTGGTATTCTTCGCGAAGAAGCCTACTACTTTCTCCCTCAGCGAATGACTAAAATCATGAACGAAGGGTGGGCAAGTTACTGGCACTCAACCATCATGACTCAAAAGGCCCTCGACTCATCTGAGATCGTGGATTTCGCCGATAAACATGCTGGTGTTATGTACATGTCTAAGCAGAACATCAACCCGTATAAAATCGGAATTGAGCTTATGCGTGACATTGAGTACCGCTGGAACCGTGGGATGTTCGGTAAAGACTACAACGAATGCCCGAGCATGAAAGATAAACTTGCCTGGGACACTAAGCTTGGAAAAGGTCGCGAGAAGATCTTTGAAGTGCGTAAGTCTCACAATGATATCTCGTTCATAGATGAGTTCCTGACTCCGGATTTCTGTGAGCGCCAGCAGCTCTTTACATATAAGTACAATCCTCGTTCAGGCCGCTATGAAATTGATTCAAAAGATTTTCAGGCCATCAAACAGAAGCTTCTGGGTCAGCTTACCAATTTTGGTCAACCGATTATTGAAGTAGAAGACGGAAATTTCATGAACAGAAAAGAATTACTTCTGAATCACATCCATTATGGTGTTGATCTGGATGTGAATTTTGCCAATGAAACTTTGAGGAACTTGTTTGCGATCTGGCGCCGTCCGGTAAATCTCAAAACGAAGTATGAAGACAAAGAAGTGATTTTTAATTTTGACGGAAAAGAGTTCAAGCCCCTTACATAATCTTAATAATCTCTGTGGACAAACAATGACTGTTCACAGAGATTATCTTAATCTATGCCTGGAACCTTTTTGGATTTTTTTCAATAAACTTAATTCGTTATATCTTAATGCCCGGCGACGCCGACGTCGCACTGAAGTTTGCGTTATTTTTTTAAAAAGTTATGAATGCTTTCAATGAATTTTTCCCAATCATTCTTTTCAAAATAATCAGGGTGAAATAATACATGGTATTTCCCAGGCTTCCGATTTCTTAGATAAGGTCTCGAGATAAACTTCAATTCCTCCCCAAACTCAACTTCCAAAAGCTTTGTATCAATCAACTCATCTTTAGGATCCACCATCACCAGCGTCGGTATATCTTTTATTCGCTCATTACTTTTATACTCCATCGCTCCTTCTAAAAGGATCTTGTACTCACTTACATACAAAGAGGAGTAGCGCCGAAGAAGTTTTGGAGTCTGGGAGGGGAGGCACAGCTGGCCGGGCAGGCACCTGGCGATCGCATTTAAAATGGGAAACCTACGGATGACCACTGCAGGTGCCAGAAGCACTTGCGCAACGGGTTTGGGGCCGCGGTTATCCCGGAGCCATTTCTGAAAGTACTGAGCTCCATAAGAGAATGCGATAACTGCATATTTTTCATTCACGTAAGGGTTAATCTCTTCATGAAAAAGTTCAGAAGCAGTTTTCAAATTAAGTGTCAGGTCTCTCTCTCCATGTCCCGGTAGAGTGATAAGCTGGCACTCGTGACCTTTTTCTTCCAGGGCATTTTTAAGAGGCCTGAAGACTTCCGGAGTGTTATTAAATCCATGGATGATCAGAATTTTAACGGGCATCGGGCACGAGTTGAATGAGCTTATCGTCCAGCTCCTCAATATCCAGTTGATTTACGTAAACAGTTTCATGGAGTGGCTCAGAGAGTTCGGTCTGGGAAAGTCTCTCCCATTCTTTTTTCATCGGCACTTTCTCGTTTCTGCGAACTGTGAGGGGAAATGAATCCCACTGCTCCATTTGAAGAGATAGCCAACAGTTAACCATATCATACTGATCACAACTCATGGCCGCCTGTTTTTTAATGACTGGAATTTTGTTTGTCATCAGCCCAACGAAGCTCTGGAGCTGAGTCACGTCAACTTCTGTCCCTCGACGGGAGCGCTGAGAGATGGATTCAAGTATCTCCAGTGATTTTTCAAAATTGCCTTTCTGTGTGTAAAAAGCTGCAACCAGAGTCATCTTATTAATTTGAGTATTCGGTGAGGCAAGGACACGCTCCGAAATTTTCGCACCTTCTTCCCAGTCACCGAGAAGCCAGGCGAGGGGGAGAATTCTTTCCATCGCATTCTGGGAGTTTTGTTTTTTTTCTAAGGCCAGTTTAAATTGAGCGTAGGCAAGCTCGTATTTATTACGAAGGATGTAGAGATTCCCTTTCATGTTTTCGGCATTCGGGGTCTTTAAATCTTCAATGAACTTATAAGATTTTGCCAGCGCACCAACTCTAAAAAAAGTATGACCTACAAGCTCCCGAACTTCAATGTCCTGTAGCTGACTTTGATCGAGATTCGTTAGTTGAGGCTCAATTAATTTTTCCTGATTTAAATAAAGCGCGAGTTTCAGAAAAATTTTCAACTGTTCGTTATCAAGGCTTGAGAGATTAATTCCTTTAAAAGGTACTTTTGTGAGTCCCCGGTAAGGATTGATCTTCATGCGTACAAGTGTTTCAAGCCAAACAAAATTCCCTGATTGCATATGGGTTGAAGATTCCAGTCTGCAGCGCCCCCACTCATCTTCAAGGTGGTTCACATTACTTAGTACAATCTGGTTAAGCACTTTAAGGGTACAAATTTTAGAATAATGAGAAATATCCTGGAGTTCATTTAAAGATAAATACTCCAGAGACTTATTGAAATTTCCCTCGATAAAGTTAAGTATGCCCAGATAGCGGAAGACCACAGGTTTGAGTTTTGTCTGGGTGTAGGCCATCTTATTGAGGTGCACTCTGGCCAGGCGGGTTTCACCGTTCATGAGGTAGAATTTTACTTTTTTCAGATCGGCATTCTGCTCCTGCATTTCAGAGAAGAGAATTCGATTCAGAGACCGGGGGTCTACAACCTCATCAGGGTAGGTGAGCTTACCCCTTCTTTCCAGAAGGTCATCGGGGGCGGTTGTCTTCTTCTCCTGATACCCAGCAGAGTTCATAACACTAGAAGGGGCCGCCAGGGCCTGTGAAATAAGGAAGAATCCAACCAATATGACTTTCATAGTAAACCTATCGAAAGAATCGCCGATAAGTTTAAAAAGCAATTTATGAAGATTATATTACTCGGGTATTTACTATTTTTAAGCACCTCTCTCTGGGCCTTAGTTCCAGTGGAAGGGATCCTATTGGGCGAAGCCGTTAATGATTATCAGCAAGATCCCCTGAGCTTTATTTTCAGCGATATTTACGACAAGACCCAGGCGGGTGAGAATTCAAAACTCAGGCTTTATCAAAGCACTATTGTCAGAGGATCCCATCTTCAGGAAAGTTGTAATCTGTACGGAGCACCTGCTTACACGACCACATGGATGGAGAAGCAGGCCAGGCGCTCTATGGTGGCCTCTTTGCAATATATTGGACTCGATACCAGTATTAAGGCCATTGGTGCTTATGGATCTCGGTTAGAGATGAGTGAAGAAGCCTACAAAAAGCTGACTTCGAATCTTGTTAAAAATTACTGCTCAAAAAATGTATCCGTTTTTTCAATAAAACGGATTGAGCAGTCGCTGGGGTACTACTTCCAGAACCCTCAAAAAAACCTTGTCCCCTCAGTCGAGAGCTCTCCCTTTATGTCCTCTCTTTATAAGTCAACAACTGAGAGTACCCAGGCCCGTTCAAATGAGTTCGATCAGGCGATTAATAATTTTAAAGCTTTTTGTTCGTGGGGTGGTGATGGGGAAGATTACCGCTTACTCGTTCCTTACCTGAAAAATCCTTTCATCATGTCTTTTATAATTAAAAATCTCTCTGGAGTTCAGGATCAGTATGATGTTGTTTCAAAGAAAGTTGAATTAAAACCCAGTGAAGATACCGTTCAGGTCTCGTGTACCGATCTGATATGCAGAAAGGTTAACCTCAGTACCTTCAGGAAAAACTTTCCCCGCTCTATTGGTACTACAGGTCTTTTTACCGACCTCTCTAAACTCTATTGCTATCACTTCAGGCTCCAGGATTATGCTGGGGCCGGTGCCATTCCTGAGGTTAAAAGCTGGATCAAAAAAATGGAGCTTGAAGATCCTATTTTTGAGACTAATTTTTTCATCTCTCTTATGACCGGAGTGCCGGATGCCATTTTTGGTGTGGACTCGTACCGGGACCTTCCGGCCGTTGCCAAGAGTAGCATTGATCACCGCTGGAATTCATGGGCCAATGAAACTCTTAAGTATTTTTCAAGAGATATGTTGTTTGAAGAATCGATTAAAATTAAAACGAATGCACAACGAAGCAACACTGCTATCAGATCCCGGGGATTGGTGCTGGATTTTTCTGTGACTCTGGGTGAGATGGACCGGATAGTCGATACTGAGGATAAGCTGACGTTAAGTTTTGATCTGAAATTTTCAAAGAATTATCTCAGACAGCTGCGCTCAAAATGGATTGAATTTAATAATAATGTGGATAAAGAAGGACAGCTGAAATTCCGGGGCGAACTCATAAAACAAGTAGAGGCCCAGCTTAAAGGCAAAGAAAAATATTTCCGGCAGAACATGTGGAATGAAGAATTCTCCCGATTGATTGTCCAGGAAATGGTTGGTCAGCTTTTGGTATACAAAGGTCCCATGTTCGATAGCTACCAGGAAGAGATGTTCAATATTCCTGTAAAATTCTCATATGGAGTTTTCGCATTGGGGTATTTACGCTACCGGGCAGACATAAAGGCCGGTCGGCTTAAACTTAATTTGTAGACATTTTTCCTGTTCATAATTATGGTTCTCTTGGACCCTTGACTATTAACCGACTGAACACATCTTGAGATTATGCCAAAGAAAAAAACGGAGCTAACTCCGGAAATTTTGTCGGATAAAAAAGCCGCAAGACCGGTTAAGAAATCCGACATCATAGAAATTTTAGCAGATAGTGCTCAACCCGAGATGGATGAGGATTCACTCATCGATCAAATTGCTTTAAGCGATGCCATCCTTCCAAAAATTTCAGTTAACTTGCCAGTGGTGCGAAAATCAACGGATTTGAAAGTTCAAGATCCGCTGACTCTCTACCTTAAAGAGATTGCCAGGCACAAACTGCTGACTCCAGAGGAAGAAAAAGCTCTGACTCTCCAACTGCTAGAGACGGGCGATATTGAGACCGCTAAAAAGCTGGTTCTCGCAAATCTCAGGCTGGTAGTGAAGATTGCGTTGGAATATAAAAATGCTTACAAAAATGTGATGGATTTAATTCAAGAAGGTAACATTGGCCTGATGAAGGCCGTCTCTAAATACGACCCGGCCAAAGGGGCGAAACTCTCATACTATGCGAGTTGGTGGATTCGCTCTTATATTCTAAAATTTATCCTCGATAACTTCCGTCTTGTTAAAATCGGCACAACTCAAGAACAGAAAAAACTATTCTACAATCTTATGCGCGAGAAGCAGCGGCTCATGAGTCAGGGGATTAGTCCTGATGTGAAACTCCTTTCTGAAAATCTCGGTGTTTCTGAGAAGGCCGTGATTGAAATGGATCATCGTCTAGGCTCCCACGGTCAGGAAATAAGCCTGGATAGACCTCTGGATGATGACGGAGGGAGTCAGACTTTGAATGACCTTATAGGGGACGACCATGAATCTACGGAAGACAATCTGGCCAACCTTCAAAACTTAGAAATCCTTCAGCAAAATTTGGGAGAGTTCATCAAAGGGCTCAAGCCAAGGGATCAGGAAATCTTTAAAAAACGATTACTTAGTGAAGCTCCTGAGAGTCTTCAAAGTATTGCCAATCAGTACGGTGTCTCGCGCGAAAGAATACGTCAGGTAGAAGAGCGACTCATCGACCAATTAAAAGTTTACATGTCCGAGTTTCTCCGCTAAAACTTCTTATAAGTTCATAATTTAACGAGGAAACGGTGGCAATAACGCCAACCTAGACCTTGTACTAGGTTTCGATTTAATAGATCGTTGCTTGGGCAAAGGAGACAAACACATGCTAACTAAACAAGTTGCAGCAGACATCGTTACTAAGTTTGGTGGGAAAGCCACTAATACTGGTTCAACAGAAGTGCAAATCGCGCTTATCACTGAGAAGATCAAAGCTCTTGCTCCTCACTTCGAGAAGAACAAGAAAGATCACTCGGGTATGAGAGGACTAATGAAAATCATTGGTCAACGTAGATCACTTCTTAAGCATTTAGCTAAGACGAATCCAGCAAGCTACACAAAGATTCTTGCTGACCTAGGTCTTCGTAAGTAATTTTTAAGAGAGGGGCCAACAACTGGCCCCTTTTTATTTTTGGCAGGACAAAATAAAGGTAACAGGAGCGTTTTTAGGGATAAAAAATTTGGTGAGCAAGGTTCACAAAATTCTTTATCTCTCAAACTCCCGGCCCGAAAAATCCCAAGCTAAAAATCAAAACATATAAAGCATAGTGCATACAGGCGCTGTGTTTGATCTATTAGGAGAAAGTCTATGATCAACAACAAAAAAGAATTCAAAATCAATTACGGTGGCAAAGAAGTCGTCGTAGAAACAGGTCGCTTCGCTAAACAAGCGGATGCTGCAGTTATGGTTTCTT
>DLGL01000076.1:23889-32073 GCA_002482685.1 Bacteriovoracaceae bacterium UBA7695
GACTCTTGGTTGCGCTCGTGACGTAAACGACGGCCAGGACTTTTTCCCACTTTTAGTGGATTACAAAGAAAAATTTTACGCTGCCGGGAAATTCCTTGGTGGTTTTATGAAGAGAGAAAGCCGTCCGTCAAACGCAGAAATTCTCATCATGCGTTTAATCGATCGTCCTCTTCGTCCATGGTTCCCTGAAGGATTTATGAACGAGACAGTTATTACTGCTCAAGTTCTTTCTCACAAAGTGGGCGGGGGAGATCCTGAAGTTCTTGCAGGTATGGGCGCAGCTGCTTGTCTTGCCATCTCTGATGTTCCATTCAACGGTCCAATGGGATACACAAAAGTTGGTAAGATTGACGGTAAGTTAGTTCTTAACCCAACTCGTGAAGAATTCAAAACTTCTGAGATTGAGCTTTTAGTTGCTGGTTCTTCAGAAGCTATTTTGATGGTTGAAGGCGAAGCGAATACAGTTTCTGAAGCAGATATGCTTGAAGCCATTGTCTTCGGTCACACGCACATTAAACAATACTGTGCTCTTTTAACTCAAATGACGAAAGAAGTTGGGAAGAAGAAGCGTGAGTTCGTAACTTCAGCACCTAATGCAACTCTTATGAGTGAGTCTTTTAAAGACTTCACAGCTGACGCTCGTGCGGTTCTTGCTATCAACGATAAACAAGAGCGTACTGTTGCGACTTCAGTTTTCAAAAAGAAAATCAAAGAAGCTCTTAAAGCAAACCCAACCAAATTTGCTCTTCCTGAAGGCACAGATTTCGGTAAGGAAGCAGCGAAAGTCACTGACGAAGTTCTTTATAAACTTATGCGTGCTGATATCTTAAATGAAGAAAAACGTATCGCTGGCCGTGCTGTTAATAAAGTGCGTGCTATCGAAACTGAAACTGGAGTTCTGACTCAAGTTCACGGTTCTTCACTTTTCACACGTGGAGAAACTCAAGTTCTTGCTGCCGTAACTATCGGCGGTAAAGAAGGCGAGCAGATGTATGACTCAATCAACGGTGTTGGTTATGAAAAATTCTACCTTCACTATACAATGGCCCCTTTCTCAGTAGGTGAGGCCCGTGGATACAGAGGCGTTGGTCGTCGTGAAATTGGTCACGGAAACCTTGCTGAGCGCGCTCTTAAAAAAGCTATGCCCTCTCAAGCTGACTTCCCATACACAGTTCGTGTTGCTTGTGAAGTTTTAGAATCTAACGGTTCTTCTTCTATGGGTTCAGTTTGTTCTGGATCTATGGCACTTATGGATGCCGGTGTTCCGATGAAAGGTCCAGTTGCAGGTATTGCCATGGGATTAATCAAAGAAGGCGATAAGTATAAAATCCTGACAGATATCTTAGGTGATGAAGATCACCTCGGTGATATGGATTTCAAACTTGCTGGTACTGCTGATGGTATTACAGCGATCCAAATGGATATGAAAATTGCTGGTATCTCAGAAGAGATCTTCAAGCTCGCTCTTGCTCAGGCAAAAGATGCTCGTATTCATATCCTGGGTGAGATGGCGAAAACAATTTCTGTTGGCCGCACAGGTTTCAAAGCTGGTGTGCCACAAATCAAAATGTTTAAAATTGCTCCAGATAAAATCGGCGCTCTTATCGGCCCTGGTGGGAAAAACATCAAAGCTCTTCAAGAAGGGTTCAAAGTTACTATGGACGTTCAGGAAGACGGGACAGTTAAGGTTCTTGGTGTTGATGTTGCCAAAATTGATGAAGTGATTGCTCTAGCAGAAATGCAACTTAACGGTCCTAAGATCGGTGCTGTTTATAAAGGTACTGTGATGACGATCAAAGAGTACGGCGCTTTTGTTGATATCGTTCCTGGATTAGCGGGACTTGTTCACGTATCAGAAATCGCTGATGAGCGCGTGAATGATCCTAATGAATATCTCTCTGAAGGCGACCTTGTTGATGTAAAAGTTATGGAAGTGGACCGTTTCGGAAAAATTAAGTTATCGATCCGTGCAGTTACTCCAATGACGAAAAAAGCTAAGTAGTATGTCGGTAGAAGTAAAATTAAAAATCTTACCTCACTATGATACAAGCTTCGAGCTTCCTTTCTACGCAACTGAGGGAGCAGCTGGGGCGGATATCCGTGCCAGCCTTCCGGAAAAAAAATCAATGATTGTTAAACCAGGGGAGCGGTTACTCGTTCCCACTGGTCTTTCTATGGAAATCCCTCTGGGGTATGAAATTCAAGTCAGACCTCGTTCAGGGCTTTCTTTAAAATCATCTCTTATGGTGGTGAATTCTCCTGGAACAATTGATTGTGACTACCGTGGTGAAGTCAACATCATCATCGGTAACTTCGGTAAAGAGGACTATGTCATTGAGCATGGTTTAAGAATCGCTCAACTTGTGATCTCTCCAGTTATTCAAGCGCGTTTTACGGCCACAGATAATTTAAGCGAGACTCAACGTGGAGCAGGTGGCTTCGGTTCAACCGGAACACGTTAACAAAAGGATTCCCAATGGATTTAAAAGTTCCTTACGCTTCTATCACAGATAAAAAACAAGGTTTTGAAGCTGCTAAAAAACTTATTCCAGATGTCATAGCAAAGTTTGGCGTTAAGGCCGACACTAAAATGGATGATGCAACAAATACAATTGCGGCCAAGGGCACTGGATTTTCTGCTAATATTCAGTTCAACGATACAGAAGCTGTGGTCAGTGTAGACCTGAATTTTCTCCTTAAACCTCTTAAAGGTAAAATCCTTGAGACTATCGAGAAGCAGTTAAAGAAAGTTGTATGAGCGATTACAAATGTACACTCTGGCCTAGTGGAGAAGTTTTAACCATCAACGGTGAAGAGACTCTGCTTAAGCAACTAAAAGATGCGGGCAAAAAAATCAAATCTAGCTGTGGCGGGTGTGCAACCTGCACGGACTGCATGATCGTGGTTAAATCCGGAGAATTAAATCTCAGCCCTCAAACCTTTGAGGAACTTCGCCTTCTTGGAAATGTCTTTCATATTACCAAAGAGCGCCTGTCGTGCCAGACGAGGATTACCGGGGACGTTACCCTGGACATCACCGCCCATGATAAGAGCACTTCTGGTGCCATTTCAGCACCAAAACCGCCTAAAACAATTGTTAAAAAGCGTGAAGAAGTGGTTAAGGCTGAAAGAGAAAATGAGGAAAAAAGCCGAGAGAAACCGTCGGAAGATTGGTATCGTCACTGGGAAAATGAGGGTGAAGCGGGAAATGATCCTTCCAGACCTAAAAAACTAGGTGGCGGAAAGCGTCCTCGTCCCTTTAATTATTCTGAAACCGACGACACTGATAAAAAAGATAACGAATAGTTCGAGTACTTACTTAAGGAGTTTTGCATGTCACAGACAGCGACAGCTGCGGGCCTAACAGCAGCAGACAACAAGTTCCCACCACAGATTAAATACATCGTGGGGAACGAAGCTTGTGAGCGTTACAGTTATTATGGAATGAAATCTATTTTGACTGTGTTCATGATTCAGGTACTTTTGTTTCAAGAAGCTGATGCTACATTTACGTACCATATCTTCTCGTCACTTTGTTACTTCTTCCCTGTCGTGGGAGCTTTTATCTCTGATAGAATCTGGGGTAAGTATAAAACGATTCTTTATCTTTCTCTCGTTTACTGCCTTGGTCACGCGGTTCTTTCTATCTGGGAAACTAAGATGGGTCTATACGCTGGTCTAGGTCTTATTGCACTTGGTTCAGGTGGGATTAAGCCATGTGTGTCTGCACACGTGGGGGATCAGTTCAAAGCGAATCAACAACACCTACTTAAGAAAGTTTATGAGTTGTTCTATTTCATGATCAACTTCGGCTCTTTCTTCTCAACTCTTGTAACTCCGTGGACACTTAAGCACTACGGTGCTTCAATTGCTTTCGGTATTCCAGGCGTTCTTATGTTCCTTGCTACTATCGTTTTCTGGATGGGTCGCAATCAATATGTTCACGTTCCACCTTCTAAATCAGACGGTCACGGTTTTTTCGCTGTTCTTTTCACTGCTATCTCTAATCAAGATAAGAGAAAAGCAGGGGAGTCATTCCTTGATGCAGCTACGACTGCTCATGGTAAAGAAGCGGTTGAAGCCTCTAAAGCTGTTCTGGATATCGCAAAACTTTTCGCGGCCATCTCAGTTTTCTGGGCATTATTCGATCAGCACGGTTCTTCATGGGTTATTCAGGCCGGTAAAATGGACCTGAACTTCATGGGCATGCAGTTCGAAGCTTCGCAAATTGCAGCTTGGAACCCGATCATGGTTATGGGTTTAATTCCTCTTTTCTCAATGGGTTTATACCCACTTCTTGATAAAATGGGCCTTAAGACAACTCCAATTCGTCGTATCACTTGGGGAATGTTCGTGGCCGCTGCCTCTTTTGTCATCATCGGTTTAATCCAGATGAGTATGGAAGGCGGAGTTAACATGAACGTTATGTGGCAGTTCTTCCCGTACCTCGTTATTACGATGGCGGAAGTTATGATTTCAATCACAGGTTTAGAGTTTGCGTACACTCAAGCTCCACGTGCGAT
Organism: Bacteriovoracaceae bacterium UBA7695; assembly: GCA_002482685.1. Classification (GTDB taxonomy): domain Bacteria; phylum Bdellovibrionota; class Bacteriovoracia; order Bacteriovoracales; family Bacteriovoracaceae; genus Peredibacter. The sequence continues at coordinate 28,413 of DLGL01000076.1, forward strand.
GAAGTCTTCTGTTATGTCGATTTGGTTATTAACTGTTTTCTTCGGTAACTTGATCACGGCCTACGTTGCGAAGATTAACTTCTTCCCGGTAGCTTCGACTGGATACTTCATGTTCTTTGCTGCACTTATGGCATTCTTTGCGCTGATCTTCTGGTACATGGGATCTAAGTACAAAGTTAAAAACTACATGGAAAAATAAAATTTACCAAAAAAAAGGGAGCTTTTAGCTCCCTTTTTTTTACATGTTATCTTGAGGAAAGTTACTTGGATCAAACCAACCGCTGGCCGGAATCCACTCTGTGCCCGCTCCCGCAAAAGCACCTGAAGTTCTCGTCATAATAAGCAGATCATCCCAGTCTCTAACATCGTTATATCCATTGTATCCATCTGGATCGTATGGAACTTCAGGTACATCAAAGACGTCCTGACGTGAGAGGTAAGGAGGAGTGAAAGTATGGAATTGGATGTCACTTATGAAATCCAGCGCGGTGCTTGGAGTAAAGCTTCTATCCCATTCTCTGACCATCATCCGGATTCTTCCCTTGATCTCCCAGGCACTGTCTAGGCAGTAAAAGGTGTAGAAGGGGTTTACCTGGTTAACAGACCCAATCCCCAGATGAGGATCGGCCGCCAGAGGTCTGGTGGTATAACCAGCTGCTAAGCTATAATCAATTGCATATTGCCCAAGTGAGTAGGCCCCAAGTGTTGCCGGAGTTACATCATGGATTCTTCCAGGGATAGGCGCCATGTTCAGATTGGAGCTAAAACGGTTCATCAAGTCAGGTTCAAAAATCTGGTTAAAGAGTGGGTCACTAAAGGCGTTTCTGTAAGCCACTGCTGTTGGATCAATGCTTGTAACATAATTAATGTCTTTGTTGGCCATGTGTCTTCTGAAGTTGGCAATTTCAACAGATGATCTTCTCTGATTATCGATCAGGTTTGGAACTTCGATGAGATTTGTATAAGCTTCACCTGAATTAATAGGAGTGATTTCTGTGAATCGGGTGTGGCCCTCTGAGCCTGAAACTTGTTTGATGGGTCCAGCTACGCATTCTGCAATCTGACCAGCACAAGAAATACTTGTTAGAGTTGTCGTATGTCCAACAACTCCAGGAAAGGCTACCGGATCGGGAACAGTTAAAGAAAGTGTTCTTACGTTAATGGTTCCAGTGTCACAATTTGGGCCACCGGTTCTTGAATAATCGTAGTTACAAAGAAATGCTGGATCAGATGGAAAAGCGCGAACCTGTCTGCTGGCATGAGGCAGAGACTCATCAACAATCTGGCCACAGCCAAGCTTAGTCATACCAGCACCAAAGGTAGGTGTTGGGCCGTAAGCTCCGGCCAGTGTGTTATCAACAGTTTCATCACACTCAACTAAAGTAATATCTGACGATGAATCTCCAGGCATGTACTGAAAAAATGAGTAGGGCGAGTAGGCCACATATTCACAGGAGTCGGGACTTGCATTGACATTAAAACTTACACCAGACATGTAAAGGGCAAGCTCTTCGGCTTCCATAAAACATGTCACATCATAGGTAGAAGGGTCGGCGATATAGGCTTCACTGCTCATTGGCGTAGTGGTGGAAATTTCGCAAGATTTATTCCAGTTTCCTGCACCCGTTTTGTGAAGGTTAAATCCCCGCGCGACTAGGTTTCCATTGGTGATGCCGAATGAGTAGCTTGTTGGTGTTGGAGTAGGAGTTCCTCCGCCGCCAGCGTTGGCCAGACCTGCTTCCAGCTCAGGAGAAATTTTTTCATTACAGCCATAGATCAGAAGACCCAATAGCAATAGCGATAGATTTTTGTAACTCTTCATATTCATCCTTGAGGTTAAACCCAGTAATACGAGGTATCCAAACCTAGTACAATCGACTCTTCGGAAGCTCTCAAAAGAAATTAAGTAATTGGATGTTTTTCACTCCTCTTTTTTACCGGGTCAGGTTAGACTGAAATTGATTACTATTAATTATAGCATTTTCAGACTAAGAAGGTCGGAAAACATGGGACACTTGATTCCTAATAAATTCCACTCAATAGCTTTCAATTGGTCAGTTGCCCTCTCATTAATAAGCTTTATTTACGCTTTTGATGCTTCCGCCAAGCAAACGGCCATTGTCATAGTTGAACGAGCGGTTATTTATGCCGACGCCCAACTAAGTGCACCTGTGGGTTTTGTCCGCAAAGGTAAAAATTTGGTTGTGGGTGATATCGCCCGGAACCACTCTCAGGTTTACCCCATCATTGTTTCTGGAAAAATTGCCTACATTAGAGTCCTCGATGTGAGTACTGAGAAAGAGAGTGTGGGCTCAGAGAAGCTGGTCGCCAAGCGTTTCATGAAGACAGCAGAGAAGTCGAACCATACCAATTACACCATCTCGTACATAAATTATTCTTCCCAAATCAGTCTTGAAAAAGACAATGGGGCCCTGATGGATAAAGATACTCTCGACTGGCATGGTATAAGTCTCAAGGGTGGGGCGAGGATAAATCCTAAAACAAATTTTGATATTATCCTCAACTACCTTCGGGGGAAGGGGGACAAGGAAGTTTATCAGGCACTTGAGTTTGGGGCCGGAGTTGATTTTGGTCTCTTTCAAACAAGCCGTTTAGATGTAAAAATTTTTGGCCAGTTGCTGACAGTTCCATTCTCTACGTATGCCTACGAAGATAAACTTCGTGTAAATGGTTATGGATTCAGTGCTGGTACAGGTGTGAACCTTGTCTACCGTTTAGGGCAAAATTTTGGACTTGAAGGTTTTGGCGGTTTTTATTACACACGACTTTTTGGGTTTGATGTCCCTAAACCATTTCTGGAAGTCGAGCCATCGTTTGTAGGAACAAGACTTGGTCTGGGCCTAAACTACCAATTCTAATAAATTTTTAAGTTTATCCAGATCGACTTTTCGTGAGTGACGGTCGAGTTGGATCCTCTTGCCATCTTGTGTATGCAACCACAGAACATAGTAGCCTTTATTTTGAAACCCCTGTGCTTCCTCGCCACCTTTCATTCGCGCAACATTCGGTGATGAGAGGTAAGGGCTGACAAAATAAGGTTGATCGATGGCCGGGGTGAAGCTTTCAGAAAAAACCTTTAGACCAAATATCCGGTACTGCATGCTCACAATATTTCCCGTTTTTAGAATTCTTTTCTCAAAGAAAAAAACCGAAAGAATAGAAATTGGCAGCGAAGCGATGAAGGCCAAAAGGGCATAGCCCAACGTTGCATCCGTTTCATCCCCCAGTTCCACAAGCTTCAGAACCGGAGCTTTGATTGCCAGGAACATAAAAAGAATCACCATAAGGGCAGCAAAAGCGTAACCCCAAAAAATATAGGGCAGGCCATAGGTCTTAAGTGTGATCGTCTGATCTTTAATTTCTACAAAGTCTTTTTCATCCAGTGAAACTGGAAATGCGTAAAGTAATCCCATAAAAGATTCTTACCTTTTTTTACTTATGATGAGGAGAGAAAACATCCAATATTTCGATTCTTGGATAAAGAAGTTTCATCCATGTATTGAATAATGGCAGAGCGGCTTCCTTTTCCTGATTAAACTGAGAAACAAGATATGATGAGAGCTGCTTGTCTGAGACAGTGGACACAAGGCCCAGGCGCTTTTCCATTCTCATACACAGAAAGATCCACTGATCGTTTAAC
>DLGL01000076.1:32118-50240 GCA_002482685.1 Bacteriovoracaceae bacterium UBA7695
CCAGGGCAAGTTCTCTTTTATTTGTAACGAATTTAAAATCCCAGACATGAATATAAAATCTAAGTATTTCCTTCCATACGGCATGAGGCATCAGAGCTTCGGCCATCTGAAGGTGATGATAGGCCATCTCATAGTCACCTTGATCAAAAGCGCTCTGACCAAGGGAGGCTTCTTTCCATGCTCTCTCAAAGGCGTTTAAGGGCTCAGGTGCCTTAAATATCTTTGGCGACTCAGTCTTAGTTAGGTCAAATTCAAGCGTGATATCAGAAGAGGTAAGGGCACCACCACCTTCTTTCACATGAATCAGGCCTTGGGCGAGATTTATCTGAATCGCACCGACAGTGGAGAGGGTTGCACAGGGATGAACCCATCTTCTGATCTTCTGGTCTTTGACATCAGTCATAAGGTCAAGAGAATGAGTCTCTTTTTTGCGGGCATATTTCTCTCTTAGCCATAACTCCCGCATTTGAGAGAATTCGATGAAGTGCTCGAAAGTGGAAGAATCTTTATTCAGAGGGATGTTGGTAAAAATGAGAGGGGCGGATTCGTCGAGATTAAAAGACTCAATGTTCATTGAGGGGCCATCTATATCAGCACACATGACAGAGCCACTTTTGTCCATCATGTAGTAGCCCCATTTAGTGACAGAGATTTTTTTCCTGAGCTCCCTTCTGAACTCATTCATATTCGGAGCTTCAAATAATCCTTCAAAAGTTATCTTAAAAATGGATTCTCCATCTTTGTGGTAGTTCTTCCCCGGTTTGTGGTGGAGGGCCAGGCTGAATCCGCTATCATGAATGGTCTGGATAAATAAAGGGGCCAGCCCTTCGCATGAGTAATTGAGGACAGCGGGTTTGCCTTCAATCTTCCAGTAGTAAAGACGTGGGTTTGAATTAAATATACCCATTAGTGGAAAATCGACTAAACGGTTATGAACGTAGCCATGGGGTGTTTTTTCAAACAATGTCGTGCACCCTGGAAGTAAGCCTTTTAGTTCGGGATAGATCTGGCCGTAATGAGCGGCAAGTTCAAACAGGGAAAGAAAACTTTTATATTCAGAGACCCCGATCCCAAGTCCTTCCGAGTAAGCAGCAATACATTCTTCCCAAAAGCCCTCTTCTTTTTTTTTCATCATTTCCCGGGCGCGCGAAAGTATATCCTGACCGTAACGTAGAAATTGGTTGGCCGAAAGAAGGGATGAAACTCTTTTTTCCAGGGCCTTGTAGCTTTCTTTTTCTTTCAGCCCAAGCTGATAGAGGTTTTCAATGGGGTCACCAATTAAAGGCACGAGAATCGTTTTCATCTTAACCTACGTAATATTCAACGAGATGGTGTAAATTATTCGCAAATTCCATATTGAACTTACGAGACTGAAGTTGCTCAAGCATATGGGGCTTGCAGCGGATATAAATTTTCACCTTCCCCCGAGGCTGAGCATCGCTCATATTTTTAAGCTGATAAAATTTAGAAAGAAACCGGAAATGCTGCTGATTAGTCAGCTTGAAGGATTCTTCTTTTTTTATAAGATTCCAGATCGTCCAGGGATCGTAGCGTCCAATTAAAATAGCGGCCAGCGTGAGGTAAATAATTGTGTCCGATTCAAATCCATCTCCTACGAGAACTAACTCGTTGGGAATTCCAGTCATCAGCAGAATATTTACAATAGTGTTGAGTTTATAAAATCCCTGAGATTTTAAATCTTTTGTTGAGAGATCCCCCTCGAAAAATGAAAAAATATTCCGGTAATCTTTCAGGAATATGTTTCCTGTATAGATTTCGTGCTGATAAAGCCAGTCCCGGATAGCGTTTTCATAAAAGTGAGGCGACGCAGAGACAACAAAGGGTTGGAATTCTTCTCTGGTGTAACGTTGAACCAGATCAATGGAGCTATCAACCGGTGGGAAATAGCTTACCGGGTTTCTTAAAGAGAGGTAGAGCTCTTTCATTGTGGAGTAACGGGTATCCACCAGGGTTTTATCAAAGTCTGTGATAAAAATCTTTTTAGGAAGATTAATTTTGGTAGGGATAAAACTTCCAATCAATAGATCAAGACCGGGATGTGAGCGGGTCTCAAAAAGTTTAAGTTTTACCACTTTTCCTGTTTCTGGCTGAGGGATTTTAAAATTAAAGTTACCGAAACTATCTGAGTCAAAACTTCTGATAGTTGTCTCTTCATCCTTTTCAGAAAGCCCGATGACCTTAAGCCTGAATTCATTTGAAGACATAAGCCCCATGCTTTGGATGGGCCTGGTGGGAACAATTTCTTTTAAATTCTGATTGATCTCTTCCAGCAGATGGAATTTTGCCTGTGAGGAGTAACTCATAGACGCGCGGATATGAATATACTGATCAGATTCAACACCGGTAAAATGCACAAGTTTAGGACGCCTCATAGGAGATATTCTAACAAATAAGCTTGCGAAGTTCTTAACTTTTTTGCCACAATAAGGTCATGCTTCAGATGACTCTTAATATCAAAGGTAAAGTTCAGAAAGTGGGATTCCGCTACAGCGTTGTGGATTATGTGATGACCCAGAATTTACCGATCGTTGGTCACGTGCGCAATTTAGCTGATGGCTCCGTCCAGGTTATTGCCCAGGGTGATATTGAGGCCCTTAAAGAGCTTCACCGCTTTTGCACGAAAGGTCCACCTAAAGCAGAGGTTAGGGAAGTCACCGAAGAGGTTTCTCCTATAACGAAATTGAATTTTTCAAATTTTGGTCTTCTTTCAGAATAGGGTACTTAAGAGTACTTAATCGTATAGGTCATGACCCCACCATCAAAAACAGACTTCACACTCTTGGCATCCAGGTGGCGGCCCGTCTCTAATCTCGTAGAGAAAGACTCAACTTTGTGCACTTTATTTACGGTGTCCTGAGTTTTGTGGGTGTCGTCGTAGCGGCGGTTAAAGTTTACGATGGCCTGCTTTCCATTAACGGCAAGCTGAACATCTTCTTTTGCGTGATCCGGAATCTTAACAGAAACTTCAACTCTGTCCTCAAACTTTTTTAGAGTAGGTTTCAATTCTGTAAAAGAGTAAAAAGGGTCATCGGACCGCACGATGCTGGTCTTAAGTTCGGCCGTCATAGAGTCTTTCATTTTCTCAACGACTTTCTTATTTAATTCTTCAAGACGTTTAATATCGTCCTGGCGGATTTTAACATTTTCGGCGTATTTTTTCTCAAAATCCTGATCTTGCTGTTTAAGTCCCTTGCGGTACTCTCCATCTCTGACTTCAATGTGCTGAGAGTGGGCAGTGGTTAGTTTAGTCATATCCTGCTGCTGCTTGATATTTGTGTTCTGACGCTCGGCCTTAAACACTTTATCCTGATCATCTTTGATCTTTTTATAGTTATGAGTGTCCCGCTGGTACTTCTCAGTAAAGTCTTGAGACAGATGATTGATCTTGGCGTTGTGTTGGGTGTCCTGGTCAGAAATCTCCTGAGAGCGGATACGATTCAGATCTGAGATCTGCTCCTGACCGGATTGATTAATTTTTTTGTGCTCTTTAGAGAAGCGGTACTGAAGTTCTTCAAGATAGAGATCATTTTCCTGTTTCAATCGGTCTCTTTCAACCGAGAGCTTAGCATGCTCTTCTTGCTTTGTTTTTGAGGTATAGTCTTTCAGGTCTTTAATCTGCCGATCTGTGAGTTTTTTTGTCGTATCAAGATGCGTCTTCATCTGTTCAAGAACTTTTTCTTTCTTCTCAGATTCAGCTGCAACTTGCTTAATGTTTTCATGCTGAAGGTCCACAAGTTCAATCTCGTGGGATTTTTTTACTTCCGTTTTGAGGTTGTCATGCCCTTCATCCATGCGCTTGATCTCGCGATTCTGCTTTCGGCGGAGAGTTTCGACCTGACGGTTGTTTAATACTTCGACGTCTTTAATACTCATAGCTTCGCATCCTTGCTTGAGTCGTAGGGATGATTGCACACGGGTTTATGTTTTCCGGTGTAACCGGGACAAATCCATGTGCGCATTAAATCTACACTCACGCGGCTTCCACCGTGATAGCTCTGAAACATCTGAGGATTAAGAGTGGAGACGATGTACTGAGAATTGGATCTTGTGGCCACTGCGTAAGGATCATTACTCTTAACAATATATTGGTAAGCGCGGTACTCGGCGGAAGCACCAGCAGAAAGACCTAATAGGGTAAGAGTGAGGATCAGCTTATTCAATTAATGAAGTTCCTTAAGTTTATCGAGAGCACGGTATTCCACCATTTTCATAAAAGAGAGTACAAAGTCTTTTCTGTCATCGTTTGTCAGGGCCTGGATGGCCGTTTTCTTTTTTTCAATTGAATGATGTCTTTCAATCTGACGATAAAATTTGTGAACAGTTTCGGCCGCCCTTGAGAACGACATCTTTCTCACTTCATTTTTATCAGCGAAGGATTCAGCAATCCATTCCTGATAAAATAGTGGCAGATAACCGGTGCTTCCTGCTTCGATTAACTGATCCAATCCTTGTGCTTCCTGCATCTTGCGCATATGGCTCCCTTTTTTACTCCTCTCCATCTTAACTTGAGAGTATGATCAAGGTTGAGAGGGTAGCTTTTGCCAGGGGAGAGGTCCCATTTATGGATGAATTTTATTTATCAGAAGAGGTTTTAGAGTGGTTAGGGCTTAAAAAGTCCGAGTACCTGTCTAGATTGATCGAGAACATGGGGTCTGACGACGTGCCGTATGAAGATTTTATGAAGTACGACGACCTCATCCCATCTACTTTGTCAGGGCCCGACTGGAGTATTGAAACTCTGGAAGATGATCAAAGGGTCAAGACTTTTTGCAGGACTTTTGGAGATCCACAACTGCTTCATCAGGTTGTGATAGGTGCTTTGGTTCCGGACCAGAATAAGAATGATGTCTTCATTCCGATTCTGACTTTCGTGACAAAATCAGAATCACTGGTCAATCTTTTCGCAGGTGGAAAAGTTCCAAGACCGATTTTAAATTAGGCTGTTTATCTAAGCGGAATATCCAGATAAGAGTGGGCCGCTTTAAAGTCATTGCAACTTGTAGTCATCAGCGCCCGGGCAGCGTGATCACAGGCGGCAGATGTTCTGGGGCCATAAGGACAAGCAGAGCTGGCATAGTTTACATAAGCATTCATACAAGAGTAATACGCAGTGAGAGAAGACTCTTTCATAATCATCACACCATTAATCGGATTGCCTGTAAAACCACTGCGGGTTTTATAGAGAGTCCCATAAGAAATCTTTAATGCTACAGGTAGAAAACATTGCGGTTGACCAAGGTAAGTAGAGTTACCGGAACCATCTCTGTAAGTCGGTATCAGACAAGTTTTTAGAGAGTCTGAGAGTTCAGGATAAACTGCTACTTGCCCTTCGTTCATTGAACTCTGACAAATTCCCATATACCCGATTCCAGCAGCGTAATACTTATTAGGGGACAAGTCACAACTTTCAAATCCTGCCGGAGGGTTAACCTTCGTGGGATTTTGGCCGCCATTGTTGCTTCCCGTAGTTGCGCCTGTATTGAAAGGATTGTTGTTGTTGTTGTTGTTGTTGTTGTTTCCTGGAACTGGTGCCTGCACTCCATCACCTGTAGTGACACTGGCAAGACGGTTTCTCTGTGGGCTATCACAGCTCACGGCGAGGACACAAATTGTAAGGGCCAACATAAGTTTTTTCATACAGTCTCCGACTAATTCATCCTCCTATTCGGTAGATAGAATTATTTCATGAGTTTTTTATGAACTCCGATAGGTAAGCAAATGAAAATTCTTTATGTTCTGAAGGTTTAGATGCGTTGGTTAATTGGAATTATAGCTATCGTTCTGATATTCGTGGTTACGGGCGCGGGCCTCTATTATCTGGCCAAGGATTATCCTTACAAAAAGTACTCCGGTTGGATTTCAGGCACTTCTAAAGACCGCTACTACAGTATTGAAGGACATAAGAAGCTCTTGCTAACTCCCAGTGAGCTGGAGGAAATTCCTCCTTACCAGGAAGATTACACTCAACTTTGGAAAGAGTTTCCACTTAGAAATTGTGTTATCCCACTGCCTACGAGGCATCCGATGTATATGACCTTGCCGATTGTTGAGGCCAATGGGAAAACAGGAATGCCTCAGTTTGGAATCATCCTTCAAAATCCTGCTGGAAGAGAAGTCATTCGCATCTATACGCTTCCTAATCGTCTCTACCAGGATTACTCTCAGGGCCAGGAGCTCTTTAAGCTCCCTTTTGTAAGAAACCGCATACTGAATAAAAACCTCGATGAGCTCTGGAAAGATATTTTTTCATATAAAATTGAAGTCAAAAAGAAGCCCCTGGATCAGATGATCTATGATTTATACCTTCTTCATGTGCGCTCAAAGTTTCTTCCTAAAGATACTCTTCGCTATGGGCTCATAAAAGATGGTAAACAAGCAATGGTGGAGTTGGTCTCGCCTGATAAGGACTATAAAGTTGAGTTGGTGCTAACTCAGGAAAGTGGGTCCATTTTCTCCTACATCATCCGCACTGAGGTAAATAAACCCGAATCAATGAAACTCAGAGCAAAATTTCTTCATAACATTTCTTTTACGTCTGTGGATGAGTCCATCGGCCGTCTTCTCTATACTGAATTTAAGCAACTCAATTACGCCCGACAGGTCGACTCTGAGGGCATGCAGTACCTCTTTTCAGCATGGTCACAAAATCCAGAGGGCCTGGAACTACTCAAAGAGATGATTAATTATCTTGAGCGAGGGGCCCATAACAAAAAGCCTCTCAAAGTTTTTTATACATATTCATTTAAGCGCTACGGGAAAACTTTTAGTTCCCGGAAAAATGTCGATGAACAAGACGATCCTAATTTAAGTCTTCAGAGAAAAATTGAAATTGAAGAAAAAGAAAATCGCGCCCGGGCGGAAGCTTTTAACAACCGGCCAGCTGAAGTCCAGGAGCTGACCCCGGATGAAAAGATGAACTTATATTTAAAGAAGGCCAAAGAGAGAAAGCCGGAAGAAACTGATGATATCAGAGTTCATTAGGAATCAAATTTTATAAATCCGCGCACTAAAATGTCAGTCAGAGCAGGCACTAGTTTGGTCACTTTTTCAGGTAATAAAATTTTGGATGTTTCATCCATGTAGATGCTGCGGTTAATTTCTATTTGGATATTATTCGTTCTGAATTGATCCACATACTCAGTGACATGGCCACCAACGTAAGGATCATTCAGACTAGATTCGTGACCTGCCTTGATGAGCTCATCCCGAAAAAAATTGATAAATTCTGGAGTTGCCGTTTTTCCTTTGCGGTCACTGAGGCAAAAATCAGGTCGGTGGAGTTTTTGATTAGGATTTTGCTTCATATGGTACTCAGTCGGGCGCCCTGGCATACTATGAAGATCCACCATGCTTACCGGACCTTTTTTTCTTTTCTCAAGATCCTTAAGTGCTGACTTCAGAATTTCATAATAAGGCCTGTGGTACTTTTCAATAAAGGTCAGAGTTTGGGCCTCGTCAGGATCTTGAACCACAAGTTTTTTACCTTGGGTGTTATCCTTCCAGAAAAGCACACAATTACTTTCGGCCCGATTCAGGTCTACACAAATACGGTGAACATGGGCCACCAGAACGGCAACACCCGCTTCCTGAAGTTTTTTAATATCCACTAGTTCGTTAACTTTGAAATCAACGTCTTCTTTGTAGGCCCTAAGATCCCCACTGAGGAAGTTTTCAAACTCAGTTGGAATATTTTCGCCAGAGTGAGGAATGCTCACCAGACCCCTGTAAACTGAACCCAGGGGGGAGTAGAAGTCGAAAATGGGGTTTTTTAGGGGGTGATCAAGGTTAAACATGTGAAAGTTTTACCACAAAACATGGACTTTAGTCCATGTCTCTCTTCCGCTTTCAATCCTCTTTGGGTATATATCCCCATTCTCAAAATGAGGTCATTTCATGAAGTTCCCAGGCCGGCGCAACACTAAGCACTATTTCCCAGTTGAAGATAAACAAGAGCGTAGCTCTTTTGATGGCGAAATTAATCGCCCGGGAAATGTTTATGTCGTGGGTCTTGATCAGCTTTTAGTTGATATTGAAATTCCTGTGACTGATGAGTTTCTCTCAGAATACAAGTTTAAAAAAGGTGAATCCTTTATCATTGATGACAACCTTGCCGAGAGCATTTACCGGGATCAAAAAAGCCTGGGGAAAGTGACTGGTGAATTTCCCGGCGGAGCGGTGGGAAACACACTTCATAATTTTTCTATTCTGTCGGACTCTCCTTCTGTTGCCCTGGGAACAATTAATAAAAATATTGAAGTCGGTGATTACGCTTTCAAATATATTTGTAACACCAGCTCTAAAGTGAACCTTACCTATCTTCAGCCATGCCCAAAACCGATGGGCCGGGCCCTTTGTTTTATTAGCCCGGACGGTGAGAGAACTTTCGCTATCTCTAAAGGCTGCATGAATGATCTTTCTCCAGAATACCTTCCTAATGAGATTATTGAAAACTCGGCAGCACTTCTGGTTTCTGCATACACAATCCGGGATCCTAATAGTGCTATTGCTCGCTCTACCTTCCGTGCCGTTGAAATAGCTAAAGCAGCTGATGTGCCTGTGGTCTTGTCACTCGGAACGAGTGGTCTGGTTGAAGAGAAAAAAGAAATGCTTTTGGATTTCATTCCAAAGTTTGTATCAGTTGTCGCTATGAATGAGTCTGAGGCCCTCATGCTGACTGGAATTGAAGACCCTCTTCTTGCGGCCGAGAGAGTTCTCGATCTCTGCGACATGGTTCTTCTCACCGTGGGTGCTCGGGGTCTGTATCTTGGGGCCCTAACTGACGAGGAAGTGGCACGACCGACGAAAGAGCCTCTTCATACTAAATCAATCGTTGAATACAATAAACTTGAATATTCTCGCGCTATGATGAGAAGCGAATGTAAAAATCCCGTTAAGGTCTACACTCACATTAACCCCTTCAGGGGCGGACCTCTCCAGATAAAAAATACTAATGGTGCTGGTGATGCCGCTCTGGCCGCTGTTCTGCACGACCTATCAGCAAACCTATATCACCGTCTTAAAGTTCCCAAATCGCCTAAACATGTGGCGAAATTTTTAACTTATTCATCGATCTCTCAGATCAGTAAATATGCTAACCGCGTATCCTTTGAAGTTTTAAGCCAGAATTCCCCTCGTCTTTTGAGAGGTCTTCCTGAAAGAGAAGATGGTCTGGAAGAAGCTTACTGGGCCCAATAAATGTCCCAGGATTCAACAAAGAAGGAAGCTTTATTTAACGAAGTGAAGGGGTCTCTTTTTGAGTTTCTCATTGCCCGGAAAATCGCCTTACTTAATGGCGATGAATTGTCTTTTCTAAATTCGTTAGACAAAAATTATCTCAATGTCCTCTCTCAGCAGGACCGGATGGTTCGTCAGTTTTACCCTGAGATGCTGAGCTTTCTTTCTGCTGTCAGCGAATCTTCAGTTGGTGAACTCACACGGTACTTGGGTGAGAAAGCACATGGCCCGAGACTCATAGGGAAATTTGCTGAGATCAATGAGGCTGATCTCATCCTCTCATCCAGTACCGGGGCGATCGCTCTGAGTATCAAGCTCAATAAAAAAAATGCCTATGTGAATACTAAAAGTGGGGGAGTGAAAAGTTTTTTTCTTCATTATTTTAGTTTCATTAATCCTTCTCAGCAGGAAGAATTTAACCTCCTCGTGGATCAGGAATATAACCGCGTCTCTCATGAACTTCATGCTTTAAATGATATGGAGTTTTCTGGTGATTACACTGAATGGGTCAAGCGTGGAAAATCAGAACTTCCGGGAGAGTTAACAGATGGTGAGAGAAAAATTCTTAAAAGTTTTTATGCCAGAATTGCTGTTCAAATGCACCGGATCCTCTCTCAGGCAAAAGACCAAAATCCCGAAGCTTTTAGTCGATCACTTCCTGCTCTCATGGGATTTAGTTCACCCGAAATTTTACAACTCGTTTGCTTTCATGATTTTAAAACGGATAACTCTGCTGATGTCTTTATTCACTCATTTAAAGATGTCGAAAGCTCCTTAAAAAATGCAGAGATCCTTCCTTTTAATCAGACCTCATCAGTTGAAGTTTCATTAGGTGACTGGTCTTTGCAGATCAGGATTAAGCCCATGAATAAATTCACCACCACGGCCATAAAAATTAATTGTTCTGTTAGATTTAAGCGGAGCGACGTTTAGCTGGTAGGGCCAATTTCACCGTTGTGAACTCATATCCTTCCCGGGAAATAATGCCTTTTGCAGAATCGAGCCACATATCCTGATTGCTAGAAGCGAGCAGGACATTTTTATTTTGAGAGACATGAACCAGAACTTTTTTAAAATTTGAAAGATTTAGTGGAGTATGAAGAGCTTCATTCATATCTACCAGAAGATACTGAGAGTGGATCAAAGTCCCTTTGAGGAGAGATATGATAAGTTTCTCCCACGAGTTAGCATCCGAAACTTTTTTTTCTGGATGCTGGATAAGTTTTATCAGAGGAGTCCAGTCAGACTCGAGTTTGGAGGAAAATTCCGCCCAGCTTGATCCGCCCAAAACGACATGAAGATTTTCCCATAAGCTTAGATGCGGAATAAGTGAGGATTCTGTTTCTACATAGGCAAACTGAAGCGATTTTCCAGGGGCCTGAGAGCGCAAAAACTGGAGCATATCTTTCAAGCAGGTATCACCGGAAGAAGGCTTCAAAAATAAATAGAGTCCATTAGGGTCTTGAATCATTGCTGACTCATCGGTGAAGCTTAAGATGAAACTTAAGATTTTCCCCACTCCTCTCAAAATGGCCTATAATACCTCTATGGACATGAAAAAAAAGCTGGAAGGGGCGTATATGCCCGACAAAGAGGGTCGGAAGAAAAGGCTTGTCGTCGGTTTATCTGGCGGAATCAATTCATTTGTTTCTGCTTATCTTCTTAAAATTCAGAAATACGAACTTATAGGTGTAACACTCGTTACTAATTGGGATAATTTTAAAGGTGATAGTTCGAGTGTTTTGTCTTGTCAGCTAGATGCCACGCAGGTTGAGGCCATAAAAACTTTTTGTCATCAATTGGGAATTCCCCATTTCGTGGTTAAAGCATCCGATGAATTTAAAGAACTCGTAGTTGAACCCTGGCAAGCTTCACGTATTTCAGGTTCTAAACCTAATCCTTGCTGGAATTGTCATGAGCTTCGGATGAAGATGCTTTATCACAAGATGGTTGAACTTGACGCTCAAGGGATAGCGACGGGACATTTGGCAAAACTCTTCAGGCAAGATTCTCATAACTCAGTTTACATCCACACTTCTAACGATGAGGTTTTTGATCAATCGGATATTTTAGCTCGAGTTCCTCATGAAATCCTGGATAAACTCATGCTGCCATTGTCGGATCTGCAACAAAAAGAAATTGATAAGCTGGCCGAAAATTTTGGGTTAAGTTCAAATTCAAAAAAAATTAAAATGCACCAATGTTTTGAAAACGTGGCCCCGATCAAAGAGTATCTGGCCCAAAACGTACCACCTCGTTTCTATAAGCCGGGTGAAATCCTTGATCATGAACTTTCGTCAATGGGAAATCATGAGGGAGTTGTAAGTCACGAGTTTGGAAAGATTTACAATGCAGAAAACCAGAGACAAGCAAATCCTCTTTATTTTACCAGGTTCAGTTTTCAAGAAAAAAAAATGGAGTTAAATCATAAAGATCATTTTCTAAGGCAGAAGATATTTTTAAATAACTGCAAAATCTCTGAGGAAACGCCTTGGATAGAACCTCTCAAGGGTGTGGTTAAACTTAAAAATAATGATTTTGTGGATTGCTGGATTTATCCCAAAAATGTTTTTAGTGCTCTCATCGAAATGGAAGCCCCCTATGAATTCATCGAGGGAGAAGTTGTCTCAGTTTATAAAAAGAAAGGCAAAAATTCCAAAGTGTATCTTACCGGCACGGCCAGATATGTTCTTGAAAGTGCCCAACCTGTGGAAGAAGGAAAAGAAAGTGTTAAAGTTGATTATAGCCGCGATTTTTAGTCTACCGCTTTTGAGTCTGGCCCGGGCACCTGGGACTTATTCACAGGTAAAAACAGAGATTCTTAAATCATCTCAAAATGATTTAATCCGGACTCTAAATGATTTCGTTAAATCTGGTGCTCCCTCAAGAATGATTGGGATGCCTGGCCATGATAAGGCGAGGGACTACATCGTTGATTATATCAAAACCAGCGACCCAAAGGGATCAGGAAAATTGATCCTTGATTCGTTTACGCCTGATGTGAATGAGGCCAAACGGTTTTATCAGAATGATTTTGATCAAAAGGTGGAAGGAAAAGTTTCTAAGATTCACCCTGATTACCAAAAATGGCTCCGGTTTACGTCTTACATGAAGGGGACGGCGGATAGATTAGGCACAAACAAGGGGACTAATATTATTTGGGAGAAAACCGGAATCGACGCAAGTAAACTCCTTGTTGTTCTTGCTCACTACGATACTGTGGCCCATGACCCGAACACTTTGATGATAGCTGAAAAGACTCCTATGCCTGGGGCCAACTACAATGCTTCGGGTGTTTCAGTTGCCCTGACCATTTTAAAAACCCTGGCACAAATTGATTTAAATTATTCAGTCCATGTAGCACTTGTGGACTGGCAGGCCGTGGGCTTTTTAGGATCCTATCGGTACGCTCAGGAGCTTAAAAAATCCGGAAAAAATGTGATTGGATTTGTGAACCTTGAAATGCTTGGACAGGACACCAGCTTTTTGGATAAATCAAAAAAAACTGGAAATATGAACGTCTACTACCGGCCGGAAGATGAAAAGTTCATAACTTTTCTTAACCAGCATGGATCTAAAATGACAAGCAAAGTGAGCTTCTCCCAAAAGGCATCTGGTTTTGAAAATTCTGACAACATCAGGATGTGGGAGCATGGGTATTCCGGAGGGACTTTTACTCAAAACTGGGAAGAGGATTTTAATCCTAAGTTTTACCAAACCGCACAGGATACGCCTGAAACTTTGAACCACCAGACCCTCTATCATAGCTACCAGTTCATTGGCGGCGCTGTAGTTTCGACCCTTTTAGATATTACGAAGTAAGTAAATACTTCAAACCCTTGGAAAAGGGTCCTAAAAGAGCTATACCACTCTCATGGACTTCTCTTTTCAACCCGAATTATTAGCTGAATACGGACTCACTCTGAGCTCTGAGCAGCATGAACTTAACCGCGGCACAACCGTGGTGGTGGGTATGTCTGGTGGAGTTGACTCTTCAGTTGTGGCACTCCTGACAAAACTTCAAGGGTACAAAGTTATCGGATTATTCATGAAAAACTGGGATGAGACCAATCCTGATGGCTCTTGCCCGGCCGATCATGATTACCAGGATGTCATCAAAGTGTGTGAGAAATTAGATATTCCATACTACTCGGTAAACTTTGTTAAAGAATATTGGGATGGGGTTTTCGAAGAGTTCTTGAGTGACTACCGAAATGGTTTTACACCAAACCCGGATGCGCTTTGTAACCGTGAAATTAAATTTAAAGTTTTCTTCAAAAAAGCTCGTCTCCTGGGAGCTGATTTCTTGGCAACCGGGCATTACTGCCAGCTCGAGGGAGCTCACCTGGCAAAGGCGGTTGATCGGAATAAAGACCAAACTTATTTCCTCTATGCAGTTCAAAAAGAAGTATTTAAGAACGTGCTTTTTCCTATCGGTCATTTACCAAAACCGAAGGTTCGTGAGCTGGCCGTAAAATTTGATCTGGCCACCAAGGCCAAGAAAGATTCAACCGGCATTTGTTTTATCGGTGAGAGGAATTTCAAAGATTTTCTTTCTCAATACGTGAAAGGGCAGAAAGGAAACTTCGTCGACCTGAAAGGAAAAATCCTTGGAAGCCATGATGGAGTTTGCTTCTACACTCTTGGCCAGCGCAAGGGCATGGGCATAGGCGGACCAGGGGAAGCATGGTTTGTGGTTGGTAAAAATTTTGATAAAAACGAAGTGATTCTCGCTCAGGGAGATGACCATCCCGCTCTCTATGCTGATGGTCTGACTGCCGTTGAGCTTAACTGGCTCTCAGAGGCTCCGGTGGGGACTTTTAACTGCAAGGCCAAGGTTCGCTACCGTCAGGAAGAGCAGCCTTGTAGTGTTACAGTGGAAGAGGGAAGAGTGCGTGTTGTGTTTGATGAACCTCAACGGGCCATGACTCCAAGGCAGTCTATTGTGTTTTATAAGGATCAACTTTGTCTGGGTGGGGGGATTATTTCTGAAGTGGCCCCTAATTATTTTGAATTGGGCCTGGGTCTACCAAAGATCGCGGCGGTTTAAATCTAATTTGTCGTTTTTCTCAGAAGTCCTGTTTTTTGCTTCAAATCCACTACAATCACCCATACCGGCACTGGCCACTACCTTTGAAGGCATGTCCTTGCATTTGATCCCAAATTGCTTGCAACCATTTGGAATCTTTGGATCCCAGGTAACAAAGTAGTGCTTACATTGAGTGCAGTTTGGTTTACTCATATGTCTATTTTAGTAAATCCTGCTCCTCGTTGCTACCCGGTAGAAATCACCTAATCAGGCACCTGAGGGGTGCCCAACTTCTGACAGGCTTATAAGGTTTACACGTCCAACCTGAATTCCCACTAGATTATCTGAATATGGATTTTAATAGGTCTATAGCACAGCGCAGCTGGTGCCAAAGGGAAACCATTTGGCCGGCATTAGGTGTGCACTACAGTTAATGTTGACCGTTTGTTGAAACGCTAAAAAAGGTGAATATGAGAGTGTCTGGAAAAGAAATGAGTCAAAAATCAAATGTCCTGGCCCTCTTTGGATCAGTTCAAGATGGATTACTAGAGCAAGGGCCTGACCCACTCCAGGAACTCCTAAATGAAGCTGAGGCCGAGGCCTGGGATGAGCTTCAAGAGGAAATCGAAGCTCCAAAGGCGAGGGCAGCGCGCATTCTCGTGACTGAATCCCAATTCCCGGATCAATCACTTTTTATGCTTGAAAAACAACTGGCCCAACTCAATGAGAGTGTTGCCCGTTTAAGTTTTTACCTTTCTGATTTAGATGATTTGCTTCCGCGCTAAATTCATCTGGACAAACAACTACCAAATCCCTTAATTTATAGGCTCACTTTTTCCTCAAGTGCCCAGGTGGCGAAATGGCAGACGCACTACCTTGAGGTGGTAGCACTGTAAAAAGTATGCTGGTTCAAGTCCAGTCCTGGGCACCATTTTTTAAGACTTTTATTTCGATAGAGGCTTAAAATTTGAAGTTTCAAAATCCTCAAACTCTTTAAAGAAATTAATCAATTTTGCATTCCACAACGAGACTAATTTTTGTGGCCTGTTCAGTTAAGCTGCCTTTGAGCTGAGTTACCCCTTCCCCTCCGTAAACAATTGCCTGTTCAGATGTTGAGCAGTCTTGAGACATGCAGATTTGCACCTGAACGATCTGTCTATTAGTCCAAGGTATGATCCATGTCACAACGGCCTTGCCTTGTATGTTTTGATGATAAGCTTCTCCAACAACTTTTCCAGATTGTTGAATATAATTTCTTAAACCAACACCTTTGGCTTGATTGATGATTGTCCCGTCATCTGAAAAGTTTGTTAGGTCACAGCGGGCCACCGGATTTAAAGCGTAGGCATTTATTGTCAGGAGAAAGATAAAAAGACTAATCAAAGATTTCACATTGCTTCCTTGGTTTTAAGCTAATTTTCTAGAAACTATCAATCTTTTATCAATATTTCTAATGTCTTTTAGCGGCGCAAAGACCTGATATTTTATTAAAAGGCTCAAGCTTTGGCCAAAGACGACCGACACGATAACTATGGTGCGAGCTCCTACAGCCATATTTATGCTTTTTTTTCTCGTCTTAAGCCCATTGTGGGGCCAGGAATGTTTCATCCCTATTGAGTCGCAAGAGGATTTTGAAGCAGCTTTCAATTGCAAAGCCGCGGACGAAACCTTCAGTTCACCTGTCAAGAGTGGAAATCTTCAGAAAATTATTACTCAAATGAAACTCTATCCTGTGTACACAGCTGCTGGAAAATTCCACAAATTTATCACCATCGATGGCCCCTTTAAAAAAGGTCGCGTCCTTGTTGGTAAACCAGGGATGGATCCGGATAAAGTACGCTCGTCCTTCGCTGATTATGATGTCTATAATTCAAATCACTACCGCGCCGATCTTAGTTGTTTTGCCTCTCACCAACAAGGGGCCATTCCTAATGAGATCGATGTCGTTAGGTGTGTGGATGAGATCGTTCACAAAGCCCTGGAGAAACATGAAATCAAAAAAATTAAAATTGTTAGTGTGAAAAAAATGCTCATGATTTACAAAGAAAGCTCAGGCCTGTTTGATACACTTTCTCAGTGCTCGGGCGGGCAGGATTTAACTTTCTTCGAGGGTAAGGTTTATAATAAAAATGATATGGGCAATTTCATCTGGGGTGCCATCCTGGAGCGATTGAAGGTTAGTGATACTATCAAAAGAAGTGCCAGCACTTTAGATGGCTATGTAAATTCCGGGAGAAGAAATCAAGGTTTTTTTAAATCGACACATCTCTTGGGAGATCATCCAAAAGATCAAAAGGCGATATTTGACGGGGCCAGGTGGATGAGGCGGGTTGCAGACAAAAAACCTTTTTCCTATCAAGTGAAAACTCAATGAAGTCGCTAATCGTTTTTCTGTTAGTTTTTATTTCAACAAAGACTAGTGCAGAGATTTGTGCCGAAGATACACTCTTACCCGAATCTGTTCAGCACCTCACACAAGATTACCTCAAAACAACCCCACCAGCGGAAATTAATTTCTCCTTACAGCCTGATGGAACATTTAATTTGAGTATGGTTGTAGAATTTCCACTCGAGGCGGATCCCAGGGCCATTATGAAAGAATTGATTGATCCGGAAAACATTATCAAAAATAGTAATCTTACAAAAGAAGTGACGTTGGCGCCGAATAGTAAAATTAAAAAGTTTCAGGCTTCTGATAAGCCAGAGCCAGTTTTTTCAAAGAACTGCAAAAGTTTTTCATGTGCAACTACAAAATCAAATTGTCACTTGCCATCAATATCCGCACGCCTTGTAGAATACAAGTGCTCTATGGATCTGGCCCATAAGAAAACAAGCGAACTTTTCTTTTCTGGGGAATCTAATTACATATGCCATAAATCTGCTTCAAAGAATCTCTGTACGATGAGTTTTACCGGTAGACCCAAACCCATAGATTTAATGGTCCTTTCCCGAAGTTCCTCGCAACTGGCCATCGCCGGCGCTGTAGAAACTGCAATGGGAATTATGAAGCAGGTTCATCCTTTTGCAAAAGACAAGGTCCATCTTAAAAAGCTCTTTGGAAATGTAGAAAAAAACTTTTATCCAAAAACACTGGATGAGTACAAAGTTTCTCCAAGAAAATCTCTGGCGGTGGAATATAAGTGAAATTCTATTTTCTCTCGGCTTCAAGCTTATAGCCATTTAAAACCGGAATCTTACTGATAAATTTTATATTGACTCTCATCCATCCAACACCTGGGATAAAGGGGTGATAGATAAGATTAATTTTAGTTTTCT
The DNA here is from genome assembly GCA_002482685.1 of Bacteriovoracaceae bacterium UBA7695. Taxonomy (GTDB): domain Bacteria; phylum Bdellovibrionota; class Bacteriovoracia; order Bacteriovoracales; family Bacteriovoracaceae; genus Peredibacter. Next base: position 49,679 of record DLGL01000076.1, read on the forward strand.
TATTAGTGGGTAAGACTTCGAGAAAGTAAGCGTCTTTGAGCTGTCCCACCGATTCTCTTTTTACAAAACGAAGCCTGGCCTTTGGAATCTCCATGGATTTTTTTTGTTCTAGTTTCTTGTAGCCAGCCTCAGTCTTAAACTCCAAAGGGAATTCCATTACCGTTTTGCCATTGAGAAATTTCTCAGGCACTGGTACCAGGGATTTTTTCTTTATATCGTAGTTCATCTGAACTTTGAAAATGTCTTTGTTTGGAAGGACTTTGATCACAAGGGATCCCTTCGTGTGAAGTTTGCCGGGTGAGACTTTATATTCTACAGCTTCTTGAGAATAAAGTCGGGGACCAAAAAAGATAAGTGTTACTAACAAAAGGTAGCGCATAACCCAGTCTAGTTCAGGCAATGAGTAGAATACAAGACTCCTTGAAGATTAGTTGACCGCGACAGTAAGGGATGAGAGGAGTAGTGGCAGTCAATTAATATTAAAAGCATTTCTTTTTCCTCAGAGTCTTTTATAATAAGTGTAATTAATGAAATCTTATTTTTTAAAGCTCGTCCCTATTGC
>DLGL01000084.1:0-3225 GCA_002482685.1 Bacteriovoracaceae bacterium UBA7695
GATTCGATGAGGAGATAGTTAACTCGTTCAGACACATTCAATATCGGTGCCGACTTCGACTTGTTTATATCCTCAGCAAGGGCACGTACAACTGTTTTGAAGCGCTCCTGGTCCTTTAACTGATAAAGAGACTCAACGTAACTCATGAGAAGATCAGCCGTTTGACGAGGAGTTAGCTGGTTGGATCCACTCTGCTTAACAAGCACTTTTTCGAATTCAAGTATTGCCTCAGGGTAGCTTTTCTGATGAAAAAGGATCAGCCCGCGGTAGTAGGGATAGTTCAAACTCTCCCTTAGTGACACTGGATATGAGGCCAACTTGTCACTTGCGGCCTTCCAGTCCTTATCTGCCACCAGCCTGAGAAGGCTCAGCTCCTCCACCATTTCAGGCAAATCTGCGTTTTTTACACGATCAACCCATATAGGAAATACACGAGGCTCTTCATTCTGAACTGATTTGAAGTTCGCCAGTGCACGATCGTAACTTTTGAATAAACCTAACTTGATGAAAGAATCACAAACAACAAAATTTAAATAGAGATTTTTTGCCACTTTTGATTCGTACTTGGATTTATAAACTTCCCATAATTTGACCACTCTGGAGTAGTCTTCTTTCAGATAAGCTTCTTTGATAATTCCAAAAACTATTTCGGCTCCGTCACCTTCGAAAACTCTTCTTTCTGCAGGCTTGATGGCATCAAGTGGAATTGAAGTAAGGTAGGCCAGAGCTTTATCATAATCTTTAGTAGCAATAAACATACGGAGGCGGACGATCCACAAAAGTTTCTTTAAATCTCCACTGATGACTTTGCTCTCATCAGGGGACTGTTCGAGAAAAACTTCAGTATCTTTGTCTTCTTGATTAGGATTGATTTTGCGAGCAATCCGTAGGGCAACATAACGTACTTTAGCTTCGTAACGTGCGGCCGGATCCGTTGAACGGTCGATTGCATTCCGGTAAAGCACTAAAGTTTCAGAGGCATCACGATCAAGTAACTCATAACCCAGAGCAAGTCTTAAACGAGCAAATGGTGCCTGGAGAAGATATGAGTATGTGGCTATGAATTCATCAAAGACCTTACTGGCAGACACATAATCGGCCCGACGAAAATAACTTTCGGCAACGTTATAAAGAATGGCAGGATGAACCGGTTTTGCCAGTGATTTAGATACTGCTGAGTAGCGTTTGATGATTTCTTTTGTTTCACCCTGAGAAAGCAAAGCGAACATGGTGTAAGCGATACCCATTTGTGCAGGAAGAATGCTCGACAACTTTTTATCGGCGAGAAATTCTTCAATTTTTTCCACTTGTTTAAGTTCAGCAAGAGCGTGAAGGATTGTAAGAGCGGATTGGATAACCAGAGTCTGGTCAAACTCTCCACGGGCCTCAACAAATAACTGTTTTGAGAGTTCCAGAGTCCTGACATGATCCTTCACGTCTACGCTGTACTGAATGAGGTAGCGAAGGATAGCTGCTTTCAATTCATAATCTGTCGTCATTTCTTTGATGTTGGAAAGAATAACCATCGCAGACTGCGTGATTCCACGGTTTGGCTTAGCTATATTTCCCTTCAACAGCGCATTGGCCTTAAGAAACTCGTTCATGACTACATTAGAATCGCGACCATATTTCTTCTCATAAAGACCGATTGATTTGTTCATGAGGCCCCATTTTTCCTCTCGATAAAAATTTATCGAAAGTTGCATGTTGGCTTCTTTTGGATCATCCAGATTCGTACGGTCCTGAATAGGATAGAGTGAATCAGGGATTTTTGAGGTAAGGTTAATATCTTTTTCAATCTGAGGAATCATGGGTTGATAATCCCACATGAAACTCGCGCCATAACGGAAATCACGATAACCGGGATTAGGAGTTTTCTCGTCTAATACCTGATTTGTTACTTCAACGATAGGAAGTATTGAACTTTTTTTACCGGCCAGAAGGGCATTTTTAGGTACTGATGACTTTTTCTGAACCATCGCTGGTTCCTGAGCAGGAACGGGGAGCGGAAGAGGTTTCTTTAAGGCAGCCGTCTTCTCGGAAACCAGATCCGTATTGATCCAAAAATCCAGGATATATTTTTTATCTGCGTCTCTATAGAAAGAAAAAAGTTCAACTGATGGATCTTTTAATTTAATAGAGATTGAGGCTGGCTTGGCCGGAAAATTATCTTTCGAATAAGAGATACTCTCTATGTACTGGCCATTTGTTTCGATCTTAGCGATCTCACCCGCAAGAGTTTGAAACAGTTCAAGATTAACTGTCTCAATATTAAGAGTGCCCTCTTTTTTGTTGATGAAGAATTGATCTCTCGGAACGACTAGGTTCCAACGAAGGTGAGTTTTTAAAGTTTCTTGATTGAAAATATCAGCTACTGCGACAGACACGAAAAATGTGCTGGCTGCGATTAGAGTCAATAATAGAGCAGTAACTTTTTTCATTCTCGAAGACTTCCTGTCTTGCATTGAGGTGACCACATCTTGTGGTCATTTTTACCTACCTCTAGCTCAGTGTAGCGTACTTTTAAAAATGGAAAAGACATATTTTACCCACCGGCAAAATCTTCCGTCGAGTAATTGACACAACAGACACTGAAAGTGGGATTACAATGACTTAATATATAGTAAGTTTTTATATTAACCGCTCAAATCGGTATAGTTATGAGGTTTGTTTTTCTTCTTTTATTATCAGGCTGCTCTCTCTTCATGAGTCAGCAGGTTTCTCAAAGTGCTAAAGGTTCTCAGTATCAAATCGATTTTAAACATGCAGAGTGGTCAGAAACGAAATCTGAAAAAGAACGTTCAGACTATGTTTGGACACATACTAAAGATGGCCGGATCCTTCTTTCAAACAGCTTCTGTAATGAATTTCAAGAACAGTCATTAGATATTCTCGCAAAAAATACCTTCAGTACAGTTGATGAACTGACTGTCGTTCAACAAGACTACCTAACGTTCCAAAACAGAGAAGCCTACCGCCTACAGGGCAGAGGCAAGGTTGACGGTGTTCAAGTTGGCCTGATTCTTCTCAATACTCGTCGTAACAACTGCTATTTTGATTTCGTTTCAATAACTCCCATGGCCCCCGCAAAGAAGAGCCGGGAAGACTTTGAAAACTTTCTAAAGGCAGTGAAATTTAAATGAATACTAAGATCAAAAACAACCTACTTCTCGTTGGAGAAATCACAGAATTTTTCCGCGAATTTGTCAGGTGCCTTTTCAGCCG
>DLGL01000084.1:3238-22897 GCA_002482685.1 Bacteriovoracaceae bacterium UBA7695
CGTTTTACCTGGGTCGACTTTATGAGCAAATTGTTCATCTGGGCATTGGATCACTTTCCATTACCATTGTTATAGGTATCGTAACCGGCATGGTAATGACCCTCCAGTTTGGCTATGGATTGGAAAAATTTGGTGGGACACTTTATGTCCCCGCTATTGTCTCTCTCTCATTGTTGCGCGAACTCGCCCCTATTTTTACCTCTCTATTAATTGCAGGACGGATTGGATCAGGGATAAGTGCAGAAATTGGCGCCATGAATGTAACGCAACAAATTGATGCCATCAGGGCCATCGGAACTTCTCCATTTAGGGTTTTAGTTGTTCCCAGAATCCTGGCCTCGGTCATTTCCCTTCCGCTGCTGGCCTGTCTATCAGGCTTTATGGGCATCATTGGTGGGTTGGTCATAGCCGCAACAGAATTTAATATGCCCGTTGGGTTCTATATTAATAAAGTTCTTGGAACCATTAAGTTCATGGACATCTTTGGCAGTATGTTTAAATGCGCTTTTTTTGGACTTGTGATTTCCCTACTCGCTTGTTACCGCGGATTCCAGACAACTGAAGGAACACTTGGCGTCGGCCAGGCCACTATCTGGGTAGTAGTCAGAACATCAATTATCATTCTCATTTCAGATTTTTTTCTGAGTAAATTTCTTATTCTTTTATTTGGATAAAATGGAAAAACTTCTTGATATCAAAAATGTTGAAAAAAGTTTCGATGACAAAAAAGTTCATCAAGGTGTTACCTTTTCTTTATATAAAGGCGAGACAATTGGACTTCTCGGGAATTCAGGAACTGGAAAATCTGTTTTACTTAGGTCACTCATAGGTCTTGAAGAGATTGATAAGGGAGAAATTTACTACCGCAATCAAAGGATTGATCAGTTATCAGAAGAAGCACTTTTTTCTGTACGTACCAAAGTTTCCTACTCATTTCAGAGTGGCGCTCTATTTGATTCGATTTCCGTTTTTGAAAATGTTGCCTATCCACTTTTCGAACACACAAAACTTAAAGAGAAAGAAATCGAACTTCGTGTCATGGAAATACTTCAGACAGTAAATATGTCTGAGGCCCGGGACCTTATGCCTTCCGATCTTTCAGGTGGAATGCAAAAACGTGTAGGACTGGCCCGCTCAATGGCATTGAATCCCGAAGTTCTCCTATACGACGAACCCACGGCCGGACTTGATCCTGTGAATGTGGAACTTGTTCTGGACATAATGAACAAGTTTAAAGACCAGGGTTTTTCAGGCATTTTTGTCACACATGACATTCCTGCAGCAAAAAAAATCTGTGATCGGCTACTCATTCTCAAAGACGGGAAAGTCTACTTTCAAGGGACTGTCGAAGAATTTGAAAACAGTGAAGATCTATTTATTAAAAGTTTCTCTGGCTAGTTTAAGGATGTTTTTATGAGATTTCGTAAAAAAGATGAAAAAAATTTACTCAAAGTCGGTGTATTCATCTCCCTTCTTTTTGCAGTTGCTATGATTATGATTGTGAGTATTGGGAAAGAAAACTCTGTTTTTCACCCCAAGATAAATATGCGTGCACGTGTAGAGAATGTAAAAAACTTAAAACCGGGCTCATCCGTTGAACTCAAAGGAATTCGAGTCGGAAATGTTGATGAGATCGAGATCATCTCGGAAGATCTGGTAGAAATTCGCTTCAATGTTTTAGAGAAAGAAATTCAATGGATAAAAAAAGATTCTAACGTCTCTGTGTCAACAGCAGGGCTAGTAGGTGATAAGTATCTTGAAATCTATGGAGGATCAAGAGAATCACAACCTATAGACCCGGTTAACGACTTTCTTCGCTCCGAAAATCTGGCAGATATGAAGCAGCTCATGAATAAAGGGGAATCGATAGCCACTATAACTGAGAGAATCCTAACACGTGTTGATCAGATCATATTCAATATGGATGATGGTAAGAAGTTAGTGGATGCTGTGAACTCTCTTGGAAAGGCCAGTCTCAACATGGAGAAAATCACCCAGGAACTGAGAGATGCACATCTTGGAGAGACCATAAAGAATGTCAACAAAACGATGGTAAATCTTGATAAGTCCAGTGCTTCAATTGAAAGGATTACTGCTCGAATAGAACGTGGTCCGGGAACGATGAATTCATTAATTTATGACGATAATTTGCATGAAGATTTGCGCGCACTTCTTGGCGGAGCTTCCCGTAATAAAATTATAAAATATTTTATTCGCGAATCTATTCAAAATTCAGAGAGAAAGAAATCGAAGGCTAACTAATAAAAAGGTAATCATCAAAGCACTTACCCATAATACCGAATTCATTTTTAATACTCCTGTATATTTATATAGAAGTAATAGATAAGGTAGGTTGCCGTCAAAGGTGCTTTTTGGCACCCATGCCTTTATTTCCGCTTTAGTAAGAATCCTGCATTTAAAGAGCTTTTCTTACTCTAAATTGGGGGCCAAACTGACCCCCGGGTCATCAATCGCTATTCAACCATTAAAGAAATTTCATACTTTTCTCTCTTAACGACCTCAAAACCATTGTCATAGTTCTCGGTTCTCCAACGTGTTGAGAATTTACACTCTGAAGTCATGACCAGCTCCTGGCGGCGAAAGATTGATCGGCCAACAGTTTTAAGTTGAGCACAGGTAGTAATTTTACCTTCATGATCAATGTTGATGGACTTTGTGACAGTGTCATAACTCATGCCTTCAATTTGAAGTCTCTCAACCTCATCTGATCCTCCATCAGGATCATAAGAGCTGATCGTAATCTCTACCCAGGCCCTTCCAAGTGCGGAATTAATTCCAAATGAGGGAGCTGCACTTCTGGACCCCCAAAGGTCAAATTGGCTTAGGGTTTTGATTTTGATTTCTCCGGCATTGGCCGCCGTTATAAAGAGTCCTAAGACCATAGCTAATACTTTCATTTCAATCTCCAGAGTTTATGAATTTAGATAAGTGCTTTTAGCCTGAAACGACTGATTGAACATGAAGGAAATTGAGCTTAACAAAAACTTAAAACGAGGCCGACACGATCCTGACAATACAAACGAAAAGGCCACCCGAGGGTGGCCATTTATTACAGTTCCAGATTTTTTTTCTTCATTTTTTCTATCAGGGTTGTCCTGTTGAGGGCCAAGAGCTTGGATGCCTGATTCTTATTGCCACGCGTGCGGTTCATAGCCTGCATAATGAGTGAGTCTTCGATATCTGACAGAATCTGCTTAAGATCTACTCCCAGGTCAGGGAGCTCAAAAAGAGTTTTGTAACTTTGTGTTGCGAGTGGATTAGAGTGAAAAATTTTCGCCGGAAGATCTTCGGCCAGGATCTCATTTCCACCACGTAAAATAACCAGACGCTCAATTACATTCTCAAGCTCGCGAACGTTACCTGGCCAGTCATAGCCCATGAGTAGGTCCATAGTGAGTGGAGCGAAGGTAATTTCGTTTGATCTATCAGCAGAAACAAATCTATCTAAGAAATGAGAAATAAGAAGCGGGATATCCTCCCGACGTTCTTTAAGTGCCGGCATACGAATAGGAATGACATTTAGACGGTAAAATAAATCTTCGCGGAACTTACCTTCTAAAACGGCCTTGTCTAAATCTCTATGAGTCGCAGCGATGACACGGACATCGATTGGAAGAGTTTCCACCGAACCTACAGGCTCAATCTGGCGCTCTTGAAGCACACGAAGAAGTTTTACCTGAAGAAGCATGGGCATATCACCAATCTCATCCAGGAAAATCGACCCACCTTCAGCTAATTCAAAGCGACCTTTTCGGTTAGAAATTGCACCAGTAAAAGATCCTTTGATATGTCCAAAGAGCTCACTCTCCAGGAGTTCGGCCGGAATAGCGCCACAATTGACTGAGATGCGGTTTTTAAGATTTCGGTTGGATAACTTATGAATAGCAGAAGCTACGAGCTCCTTACCAGTCCCTGAAGGCCCCATGATAAGAATTGTTGAATCAGACTTGGCCACTTTTCCAATTCTCTCAAATACATCTCTCATGACCTTAGAGCGACCAATCATACCTTCGAAAGTATCCTCAACCGTTGCGCGGTCGATTTTTAACTTGGAATGAATACGGGTGCGTGAGGTATCGGTAAAGATCCCCTCTCCTTCGTTCATAATGTCTTGTGGTAAATGAGCAGCAAGCTTAGTTTGGAGTGCCTGGATAACTAACTTCTTTAAATTCTCGGGTTCAAAAGGTTTTGTGAGGTAATGAAAAACACCTTTCTTAGTTGCTGCAATCGCCGTCTCAATACTGGCAAACCCAGTCATCACTATGGAGACAAATTCAAACCCCTTCTCTTTGAGGATATCAACTAGAAGAAGGCCATCTGAGCCCTGGCCAAGAGAGATATCAGCAATAAGGCAGAAAGGAAGTTCACGGTTATGATTTTTCGCAAATTCCATTAAACAATCTTCTGCACTTGAGTAGAGCTGGGTCCGCAGCTTAAGCGTCTGCTCCAGATAGCGCTTTAAACTCATGCCTAAAAGCTTGTCATCCTCAACGATGATGATGGGGGGAAAGTTCGCACTTTGTGTCCCATCAAAAGTTTGATGCAAGAAATTCATATCATCCATAGATCCTCCAAAAGAGGTCTCAAATTTACAAGAACCCGAGTCTTAGTGTCAAACTTTAGACTCCATCAAAATTCTTTATAAACAATAAGTTAACTATGGGGTGTCAAAATGTAAGAGTTTATTTGGTAGAAAATGACTACTTTAGATCGCGATGCATCTTTTTAATATATTTAACCGATTTCTCTGGGCCACCTTGCCAGAAATAAAACACGCAACAGGCGAAGGCGAGGGCGGCAAGGCTAAGGCACAATAATGCTGTTCGTTTTTTTCTTCTAAGCCAGAATAAATAACCAAACTCAGCCGAAAGGACGAGGATGGGTATTGCCCAAAAAGGAATATGACGGGTCATGAAATAGATCTCGAGCATACTTCATTCTAAACTAATTGAGATTTTAGGGTAAAAAAAAAGGGCCCCCTAAGGAGCCCTTATTTTCAAACTTAGAAAAATCCTTTAAGAGCAGAAACCATATCAGTCTTCTCCCAAGTAAACCCTTTAGCAGAAGTACGGCCAAAGTGACCGTAAGCAGCTGTTTCAGAGTAAATTGGACGAAGAAGATCAAGACGCTGAATAATCGCCTTAGGGCGCATATCAAACAGCTCATTGATAGCCGCAGTTAACTTAGACTCATCAACTTTTGCTGTACCAAAAGTATCAATCAAAAGTGACATTGGCTTAGCTACACCGATGGCGTAAGCAACTTGAACCAATGCTTTATCAGCAAGGCCAGCAGCTACAACGTTCTTTGCAATGTGACGGGCAGCATAGGCAGCTGAACGATCCACTTTAGACGGATCTTTTCCAGAGAAAGCACCACCGCCGTGAGCACCGTGACCACCGTAAGTATCTACGATGATTTTACGACCTGTTAAACCAGCATCTCCCATTGGTCCACCGATGACAAAACGACCAGTTGGGTTGATGAAGTATTTAGTATTTTTGTCGATGAATTTAGGATCAACGACTTTCTTGATAACTTCTTCCATGATTGCTTCTTCAATTTGCTTCTGAGACATCTCTTCAGCATGTTGAGTAGAAACGACGATAGCGTCGATTCGAGAAAGTTTTCCGTCTACATACTGAGCAGTAACTTGAGTTTTACCATCGGCGCGAAGAAGTGGAAGTTTTCCGTTATGACGAACATCTGCTAATTGCTTAGCTAATTTGTGAGAGAGATCAATCGTTAAAGGCATGAAAGATTCTGTTTCGTTAACAGCGTAACCAAACATCAAACCTTGGTCACCAGCACCTTGGTCTAAAAATTTCCCTTCGCCTTCGTTAACACCTACAGCGATATCCTGAGACTGCTTACCAACAGCGATAGTTACGCCACAAGTGTTACAATCAAAGCCTTTATCAGAATGATCGTAGCCGATTTTTTTAATAGTTTTACGAACTGTTTCGTTAATATCAACGTTTGCACCTGTTGTGATTTCTCCAGCAACAACTACAAGCCCAGTTGTAATCAAAGTTTCGCAAGCAACGCGAGATTTTGGGTCTTGTGCAAGCATTGCATCAAGAACTGCATCCGAAATTTGATCTGCGATCTTGTCCGGGTGACCCTCAGTAACAGACTCAGAGGTAAACATATAATCTTTCAACATATACTTGCTCCTTATAGGCAGTAGAACTAAACAAATAATAAACTAGAAGTGCGGGATTTATACCGCGCTCGATGCAGATTATCAAAAAGATTTTAGGAATATTTTGACCTGGCGAAAGTTAGGCTAAATGAGATCTATTTCCCTGTTTTAGTGAAATACCTGAAGTAATGAGGATTCCTGTGACGATAGAAGATCCTGATACCGTTTTTTTCCCCAAGAGCGTAATTTTCTCCACCTATTTCGAGGACTTGATAGGTTTCTTGGAGCGGATCAAGGAATGAATACAAAAATGAGTACTCACCTTTTTCTAGCGCTTTTAAGAGCTTTTCTTGGCCACCGGCCAGCAGTCCGGGGCGTTCAGGATACGGGATGTAGTCCTCCCAAATGCTATCCATATGGATCCGGCCAATCATACTAGCGCGAGAAAAATAGCGAGTAGCCTTAAAGGAAGTATCCCCTTCTTTAAGCACCTGAAGAGCAATTTCCACATTTTTGGCCCGTAGTTTTTTTGCGACTGGGGCCAGATCGGGACAAAACATTTTGGCGACACCACTCATATAATAATAGGTAAAAGAAAATTCTCCCTGTTTCATGAGAGCATTAAGCCATCGCTCGTCTTTAAGGTGCTGATCCGTAGTCACCTTTTTCAAATAAGGATAGATAAATTCTTTTTTTCCGATTGAAAGATATTGAGGCTTATCAAGGCGATTTACCACCACTCTTGCGACATCCATTCTTTCAAGTGCATCATCGCCGTCGACTCCACCGACTTCATTTAGCAAGATGGTCTCAATAACGAAGATAGAACGTGCGAGTTCAGGTTGATTAAGCCAATAGTTATAGATCTCGGCCTGCTTAGTATAGACAAAATCCTTCAAGCGCTCCGTTGCCTGATTATGCTGTTTTATGAGTTCCTTGTTCGCAGTTGTAGTCTCGCCGTTCACAACAATAGGAGTTTTATGGTCAGGTAGAGTAAGTGACTTATAAAAACTAAGAGTTCTCGCCGTACGCTCCTCCCATTCACCTAATCGTTCAAGTATTTTCTTTTTACCCCGATCGAGTTCTTTATCAATCTTTCCAAGAACAAACTCTAAATCGTACCGTGCATCCTCAGTTAGATAAAAGTCATGTCTTTTCAATTCAAAATGAAGAGTGTCGATTGTTGTACGAAGATATATATCTGAACCCGTGTGATCTGGATTATAGGCTCCATCTTCGAGAAGTTTTCTATACAGAAAAGTATAATTGGCAATTTTGACGGAAGAGATATCTTCTTTTTCTCTATATTCATCAAATACTTTCCGGTTTTTTAAGTGATCAACCGGATACTGATAATTAGAGAGAAATGAGACTTTTTGAATTAAATCCTCAAAAGCTTTAGAAAGTTGTTCCTGAAGTTTCAGAGAATCTTTGCGGGATAAAATTTTATCACTCTCTTTGCTTGAGAGCTCATTTTTCTTTAAAGTTAAGAGTCTGGCCAACAGATGGCGCAAATTTTTTGTGGTCGCACTTGAAGGTAGACCATTTTTCTGAACTTTCGATTGTTGCTTTTTGATCCAATCAAGTTTTTTTTCATACTCTGGAATCAGTAAAGTAATCGATTCAACATCGACATCGTCCCTAAGTTCAGGAATCCAGTAACCCTGACCCCTGTAAGCTTTTAGGTAATCCTCAAAAATTGTCTCCGCTTTAGGCACGCAAATCCGCTCACGAAACTTTTTAAACGAATCCATATAACTCGAGACATGATTAGAGATATCACCCTGCCACTTCACATTTGAATGTGAAGAACAGGAAGCAGATGCCATGACAGCAACTAAAAGAAGTGCGCTATTATGCCTTAAGTTCTTGAACAAAGCTCGACTCCCATAATCCAAGGCATGTACGATTACTTAACACCAACAAAACAGAATCCGGTTCTGCAAAATTATCAATCGCCTGCCTGAGGTCCGCGAGCTTACTCACACAAACCGAAGGGCTGCCTTTCTGAGATATTTCCTCAGCAAGCTTTTCTGAATTTAAATCTGATCCGCCCAAGGCAGTTGTAGCAAGTTCGGCCTTAGCAATAATGACCTTGTCCGAAGCTGCTAAAGAGTCCCTGAACTCATTTTGAAAAATAGAACTTCTGGCAGTGGCAGAAATGGGCTCAAAGATGGTGATGATTTTTTTGTCTTTGTAGCGGGCCCGAATGGCATCCATAGTTACTGTTATGGCCCTCGGGTGATGTGCAAAATCATCGATGACCGTCATTGAATTATATTTTCCGCGATATTCCTGGCGACGTTTTACCATTCCGATTTCGGTGGCCGCTTTTTGGATGTCAGCAATTTTGAATCCTTCTGACAGAAGAAAGATTAAACAGCTCGTTAGATTTAAAACATTATGCTGACCAACAACCGAAGATTTAAAAAGTATTTTTTCATCTTTCCAGTTTAGGGTAAAAGTCGATCCATTCTCAAAGGTAGCGACATCATGGGGACCAATGGATGACCCCTCACCATAAAGGTACCAGTTCTGGGATGTATTTTTCCCATGATAGTCTTTGTACAACTTCATGGCCGATGGGTATTCTTGATTGAAAATTAGAGTCTTAACCTTAGGTATAACATCTCGGAACTCATCTTCAATTTTTTCAACATTAGGAAAAATATCAGCATGGTCAAATTCTAAAGAAGTCAAAATTAAATTCTTCAATTCATAAAGACGAAATTTTGAAATTTTATGAAAATACGCTGAATCATACTCGTCTGATTCAATCGCAAAATATTTATCTCCCAACATTGACGGATCACGGCCCTCGATAATACCGCCGATTAGATTTCCCGGATTTTGATTAAGCTTCTCCAGAAGCTGAGTCATAAAATACGTGGTTGTTGTTTTGCCATGAGTACCAGCAATACCAATAACATTCTTTTCTTTCAGTACCAAAGACCCCAAAGCAGATGGAAATGACGTAAACGGCACTCCCACTTTTTCAATCATCCTGGCCGCTTCAGCTTTGCCCGAGACAGAATTCCCAACAACGATCAGGTCATATTGTTTTAGAAACTCAGGATTTACTTGATCAAGTTTAAATAATGGAATGCCGGTTGTTTCAAGAAAAGTACTCATAGGTGGATAGAATGCGGAGTCTGCTCCTTCAACCTGAAAGCCTGCTTGTTTAACTAAAACTGCAGCGGGGCCCATACCTGCACCACAAATCCGGTAGAAAAAAACTTTTTTAATTTGTGACCGACGAGCAATAAGATCGTCTTGTGAGATTAAATGGGTAAGATCCATAACAAAGTTCCTTTTTCAGTAGAGGTTTTATCTTACCAGACTGAAAAAAGACTTGCTAAAAATATGAGGAGCAAAATACCTGAGCAATTGATTTTTATTAAAGTTCTTTTAGCTTCCAGACTTCTTCACCCAAGGCGCGCCTGAGATCATTGAGACCCGATTTATCATACCAATAGTATTTGGTAGCATTGCTAAGAATCACATGCCCCAACATCATGTCAGGATCAATCCAGATAGATGTTCCAGTAAATCCCAGATGTCCAAAAGTTTGAGGCCCGCATCCAATTCCGGCCAATGAGGTCAGTGGATTTTCAACCCTGTCCCAACCAAAAGAGAAACGATTCCGATGTTTTTGTAAATCAGCTTTAACCTTAGGGATAAAATCTGTTTTATCATGATAATTAATCAAAGTACGGCATAAGCCATCGACAGTTGAAAATAGGCCTGCATGGGAGCAGAAATCATTTATAACCCACGCATTCGGATCGTGAACCTTTCCATAATTGGGAAGTCCATTTTTGTAACCATACTGGGGAGTAGGAAAATGTTTAGGAAGATCTTTCCAAAACATCGTTTCTTTATCCCAAACCGACTGGCAGAGACTTTTTTGATTAATTGATTTTTTTTCAAGATTTAATAAAACTCTCAATGCTGAGAAATCTGAGTATAAAGTTGGAGACTCTGCGACAGAATAACTATTAATTTGATTACGCCAGTCTATGCTAGAGAGAAGACCCCAGGCCGGAAGACCACCCCTGTGATTCAGGCACAGAAGGGATTGTTGATCAAAATTTTCTGGCGCCAGAAAATAGCTTAAAGAGTTCACTAGCGGTTTTGTAAGTGAGGCGAGATCAAAATAAAGAGATGGTTCGGTTTTGAATTTAATATTAGATTCAAACTGATTGGCCTCTAAAGCGGTGAAGGTCATCTTTTTAAAGTCGATTATCCCAACGCCTAATGCATCATAATTTTCCGAAGGCATCAACAGGTTAATGATTTTTTTAATCTGATTCATGGAGAGATTTTAGTCGAAGAAGAGCAAAAGGGAAACGGGAGATGTTCAAATCCCCCGTTTCCCTTATTAAAAGTTTACACTTACTTTGTTAGCAACAGAAACATTAGATAACTTTTTAAGCTTTGATCCCTCGAATGAAAAATCATAAGTTCCGGCCTTGAGGATGACATAGAATCTTCCATCTGAATTAATATTATAGGTCTGAAGAATTTCATTTGTACCAGGCTTCAGGATCTTAATAACTGAGTAATCAGCGATATTTATTTTACCAGTTAAGCTTGGACCTTCAAGCCGGCTGAATAAATGCATCCAACCCGGACGATTTCTAAGAACAGTTTTGTTACGCCATTTTGAATAGCTCGGATGAAATCCTTCATTGGTACTATTGACTTCAATGACGAAAGGAATAACCTGATGAGTTGTATACATCCAGTCAATGTCTCCGCCATCAGCATTGTAAAGAAGCTCCCAGGCAGTGCCGGGTTTGTATTGAATTTTTTTTGCGATTTCAGAACCAACCACCTCAACTGCTTGTGCAGTCGGAGTCTTGTTAGGACGACACCCAAACGGGTAAATAACAATTTCCGAATACGAATGGTAAGAAATATTAAATACAGGTTTAATTGAGGCAACAAAATTCATCATCGCCTGGGTCTCAGGCTCAGAAGCCGGAGCAGTCCCTCGATAATCCTGGGCCCTGGTATTAGCGCTGGATCCATTGCATGAATTCCATCCAGTAGGATAATTTCGATTGATATCCACACCATGACCGTCTCGTGTGTTTTTTCTCCACATAGAGTTATCGTTCCACATCTTATTATTCCCATCCAGGTTGAACATAGGAATAACCCATATTTCAGTTCCATTAACCCATTTGGTGACATCTTCGTTCTGTCCATAACCAGATGTAAGGTATTCAATCATGTCTGTTGTTATTTCTGGAGTCATCACTTCACGAGCGTGGTGCATGGCATTTACTAAAATGGCAGGCTCATCCTCATTGGTTGCGGCATTGTCTGAAATTTTAATGGCAAGGATGTCGCGACCTTCGAGAGTCTTCCCAATAGATTTTACCATGGTGATGTCAGGGTAACGAGCATTTATATCTCTGACAAAATCTTCTATTTCATCTGGATTTTTGTATTCTTCATCAGGCCCTGCAGAAAGGCTTTGAGGATAAGAAAACTTAATGACAGCTGATTTTTGTTGCTGGATTTGATCTAATTCAGCTTGAGTAAGTAAGGCTTCAATCTCATTAGTCTTATAGTTTACGCCGGTAATATCAAATTCGTTTGCCCGAAGGTATGTTTTCATTCCTTCATTCAAATTAAATCTTACAATAAATGCGTCCTGTGACCAGACACTTCCTGAAACCATCGCAAGTGCGAGCAAGCTTCCCTTCCAATTAAACATCGTATCTCCTTAGATATTGTCCACAAAAGGACACCAAATCTTAGGGAAGAAGTAAAAGGGGAAGCTTAGATGGTAAGAAGATGTATGAATAAAGACTGACCAGAACGATCAACTTAAGCAACGAGAGGTAGAGGTCCGCCAGACTCAGTTACATTTTTAAGTGCTTCGAGTTCTGTGCGGTATTTGGCCAACTTTTCTTCTTTGAAACCAAGTTGCTCCATGGCCTTAATCATGGCGGTCATACACTCAACATTGCGGATTTTTTTATTGTATATTTCAAGTCCATTTTTAACGACAACACTAGGTTCAAATCCAAGTTTCGATGTAATCATGAAGTCACTAACCAGATAGTCTTCATCATTCTTAGCCGCGACTGGAAAACGAGACAAGTATTTTTCGGCTTCCTTAGGCTTATCATGTTCCGCTAGGAGCACAATAGCAGCTCTGAGAAATTTAGTATATTCAGAGCAAGAGACTGCAATATTGTCGAAATACTGAAGAGCAGTTTCCGGATCATTATTTTGTAAAAGATATTTACCTGAAACATATAACCCAGCTCCAATGTAGTTTATAAGAACAGATGAGCGCTCTTCTAAAGTGGTAAAGATTTCATAATAAAACTGCATATCCTTGTAATTTTCAGTGCGAATAGCAAGACGAATAATCTGGGTTAATCGATCCGGATTTGCCGGAAAATATTTGGAGATTTTTTTCACAATTTGATAGGCTTCAACAAACTTATTTTCTTTCATGAAGAGATCAAAAAGCCCTACGAGACATTTAAAGTGTATCGTATTAAATGAAAGACCTTCCTGATACTGACCAGCAGCCTGATCAACATATTTCCGCATGTATTCGACCTGGCCCATATAAAAAAGTGCCAGGGCAGGTTTTGTATGAAGTGTGGCAGCGGTCTTTAATACTGCCATCGCCTCATCCAGCTTTCCATCCTGAATGTACTTTTTCCCTAGATCGATTTTCTGTATATATTCAGAAGGCTGAATTTTGGCCATGATTGTCGAAGTTAAATTTTCATGAATACTCTGAAGGGTATACGGTTTAATGATGAATGAATCAACATCTTCTTCCGCAGCTTTAGCAACGGCTGTCTGGGATATATTAGATGTAACCAGAACCAGGCAAAGTTTTTTATTATTAGGTTGTTGTTCACGAATTAATTTAAATAGATCAAAACCAGAACCACCAGAGATAAAGTAATCAGATAAAACCAATGAAATCTTTTTCTCTTTTAGAATCGTTTCTGCTTCAAGAAGACTTCCTGCCGTGTGTACCAAAGGTCTCTTTGCTCCGAGATCGACAACAATTTTAAGTAATCGATTCCTCGAGCCAGCGTTCTTGTCTACGACAAGAACCTCGCTTCCTTCCATGAATTTTTTAAAGACTTCTTTCTTATCCATAGAATCAGTAACCCTTCACAGTTTTGAAAAATAAATTGATATTTTCCTGTCTGGTTTCATAGAGCTTCATAAAAGAATTAAAGGCTTTAGTATTTTCATCGGAAATTTCAACAGTAATGTATTGAGACCCTTCGTCATCAGCATCTATCTGACTTACATTCCCTGCAAAACGTAAATTTGTATCTTTATTCATGTAATTGAAATTCAGATTTAAGGTAACTTCTTGCTCGCTGGTAATTCCATTTTGTTTGGTGCTGAAAATTATCGTTTGGTCAAAGTAATCATCTAATTTACAACTGACCTTGTGACCATTCTGAATCAAGACTGATGTAACTTTCGCATTTTGAGTAGAATCTTCAAAAGCCTGAGCTTCCTGAGCATCTGCCAAAGCGGCCTGTTCCAATTCTTTATTTATTCTTTCAGCTTTTTTCCCAGCTTCACGTTTTACTGTTTGCAGGTCAACAACATTCCCCTCAGCCTCATCTTCTTTTTCAAAGCTATCATTAGAAATAAACTGCGACTTGTGGGAAGCGTTTTTCTTTGAAGGATGATCAGTGTTATTTTCAGAGCTGAGGTGCCCCTGAATTTCATCTGTAGAAGTTTTGCCACTCATGTCTTTTGCAGATTTCTCTGAGTGTTTTTTACCGTCTTTAGATGAAAGCGCACCACCAAGGTCATCAGTAGAAGATTTACCATTCAGATCGTTGGCATTTTTCTCAGCATGCCCTTTACTTCCATCCGGAGATGAGAGTGGTCCAGCTAGTTTATCTGTGGAAGTTTTTCCACTCATGTCCTTAGCTTGCTTCTCTACTTGACCTTTACTTCCATCCGGGGACGAAAGTGGTCCAGCTAGTTTATCTGTGGAAGTTTTTCCACTCATATCCTTGGCTTGTTTTTCGGCCAACTGTTTGCTTGCCTCAGGAGAACTTAAATGACCTTTAAGTTCATCTGTTGAAGTTTTCCCTTTAAGATTATCACTTACGCCATCTTTTTTGATAGCGTGTCCGATGTCCTTAGCAGCAAATTCTTCAGCTTTATTGTGATTTTTTAGATATTTTTCAACGCTGCTCTTACCATCTAATGAAAGCTCGGCGCCTGAATTAGGAGCATTTTCAGTTGGCTTTTCAAGATCTGCTGAACTTTCTTCAAAGTGCTTATTATTACCTTTCCAGAAAGATGATTTTTTATCACCAGAGTTTTTTTGAGAAAGAGGATCGCTGGAGAGATCATTTTCTCCTGGCTCAAGATCCATACTTAGCGGATCAGAATTTAGGTGGGAAGTCTTACCTTTTCCAGACAGTGGACCACCATGAAGGGAATCAGTTTTACCTTTGCCTTCAAGATTTTTAAAATTATTCTGCTCTTTTTCGAAGGCTTCTGCATCAGCTTTGCCTTCAGACTCTTTTCTAAAAGCAAATTCCTTATCAAAGCTCTCTACGATGCTACTTTCTTTGGTTCGGGCGTACTCAGAGTTTTTGGCAATTCTTAACTGTCTATCTTTCAAGCTCATTCTTGAAACAGTCTCGCCTTCTTCCTGGTAAAAAAGATCAAAACTAGGACTAGTAAAAAGCCAGATATTTTCAGCCCAGACGAAGTCAGGTTTTTGATCGCCACGGTAAAACCAGGCTCCCTTGCCTTCAACAAAGTCTCCATGTTCATTTTTAAAATCAAATTTCCATATTCCGGGAGATTTAGTCTCGATCCATTGAGCAACGTAAGGACTAGGTCCCATCATTTTGACTAACCAACGTGTCAGAACTTTTTTACAGTCTGATTCGTTTTTTAAAATCCAAATGTCATTTGAGTTTTCTAGTGGTGGATTCCAGGTAGGAGTATTTTCAAGATTCTTCTTATCTTGTGCTTTATTTTGTTCAAGATTTTTTACAGCACTGGCCGCCGGAGCAGCAGCCACTCTTTTTTGATGAGCATTGATAGACTTCATCATGAAATCAATCTTAAATCTCAGAGCCTTTGTCTGGATTCGGTCTTCGACCATATCCAATATCCCGAGCTTTGCGACAGCTTTTTCGAACTGCTTTTCACCTGAGAAGTTCACCACGATGACTTTAATTAATGTATTAGGAGCAGCTTTCCTTACAAGCTTCATAAGCATTGCAAGTTGAATCAGATCATTTTTATCTCTGAGTGAACAAACAACCATTCCGGCCGAATTCCCACTTAGGAATGTGGACAATTCAGCGGCGGTGCCAAAGGCTTCGCTATCATAAACAGGGTTAATCTTTAGCGCTTCGCTAAGGACTTTCCACTCGCTACGGAAGAGAAATTTAATGACGGGGACACTGCTCATATTTATCCAATTAATATGTTACGTATTCCGTATCGTTCCTTTTTAGTAATATCTTAATAAAAATAAAAGATAGGCCCTCCTTTAAGCTAGGGATATATCTGCCTTTACAGTAGAATGGGACAAAACGCACAGGTTGCTTATAAGATAGGTAGTTTTTATTTATGGCAATAGAAGAAAAAGAAGATTTACAAGAGTCAGAAAACCAAGAGCTCCTCCAGGATCTCTCGGAGCAAGGTAAAACCGCTGAACTTGTTGAAATGTTTGAAGAGCTTCCTACTATGGACGTTGCCGAGTTCATGGAAGAAAAACCGATCGATGAAGTCATGCAATACCTGCGCAAGCTGGATATTGAAGATCAAGGACGAATTTTCTCAGATATTTCCCAGGCGATTCAACTAAAACTTTTTCATGCCCTTGACCGCCGGTCTTTTGCTGCTGTTTTTGCCCACATGTTCTCTGACATCCGCGCCGATCTTTACCAGGAGCTTTCGAAAGAAGAGCAGATTGAGCTTCTCCCCTACCTGGATAAAAAAGTCC
Organism: Bacteriovoracaceae bacterium UBA7695; assembly: GCA_002482685.1. Lineage (GTDB taxonomy): Bacteria > Bdellovibrionota > Bacteriovoracia > Bacteriovoracales > Bacteriovoracaceae > Peredibacter. Next base: position 19,396 of record DLGL01000084.1, read on the forward strand.
GTGAAGACGTTATCATCCTATCGGCTTATCCACCGGAAACTGCCGGCGGGATCATGACCACAGACTTTGCTACTATCTTTGCAGACATGACGGCGGCAGAGGCTTTGGCAAAAATTCGAAAAGACGCTCCCTCAAAAGACATGATCTACTATATCTATGTAATAGACCACTCAATGGTTATGAAGGGTCTGGTGACTCTTAAAGATCTCGTCATGCATGATCCTAAAGATCGGGTGATGGAAATGATCAACGAGTTTTTTGTCCATGCTGAGGTAAATGAGGACCGTGAATCGGTGGCGCAGAAAATTGAGAAATACGATCTTGTTGCCATCCCGGTTTTAAATTCACTTAATCAATTAGTTGGTATTGTCTCCCACGAAGAAGCTATCGATATTATCCGGGCCGAGCAAGCGGAAGATTTTGAGAAGTTCGGGGGGATTATGACCTCTGAAAACGATGATGAGTACCTTCAGACATCATCTTTTCACCATTTCAAAAAACGAGTCGTATGGCTTGTATCTCTGGCCGCAGTAGGAATTCTCTCGGGCATGATCATTAATGCCTATCAGGGTGTTCTAGAGAGTTTTATAATTCTGGCCATGTATATGCCGATGATGGCGGCAACCGGAGGTAATACCGGTTCTCAAGCGGCAACAGTTGTGATCCGTTCCCTATCTCTGGGCGAAATCCAGGATTCAGACTGGGTTAAAATCGTATTCAAAGAAGCTAAAATTTCTTTTATGCTCTCAGTTTCGGTTGCTCTCCTCACCTATCTAAAAATTGCCTTTCTTTCTTTCCATGCCATTTTGCCGACTGGATTTAGTATGAGCTATATTGCTTTTACTATCTCGTTTGCTATAGCCATCCAGGTAATTACCTCGGCCGTCATTGGAGCGAGTTTGCCGCTAATCGTGCGCCGATTAGGGGGGGATCCTGCCATTGTAGCAAGTCCGGCCATCTCAACCATCGTTGATATCACTGGTCTATTGATATATTTCACTGTGGCATCTATCACGTTGGGTATTTCCTAATCTCAGCATCAGAGATAAGATCTCCTTCTTTTAAGGAGAGATAATGCAAGTTGTAATTCTTTGCGGAGGATCTGGTACCAGACTGTGGCCTATTTCACGTTCGCTATTTCCAAAACAGTTCTGCCCTCTTTTTGGACAAGAGTCTCTCTTTCAAAAAACCCTTCTTAGAAATAGCACCCTGGCCGATTCATTTTCCGTTGTTATCAATCAAGAGCAATATTTTTTAGGGCTTGATCAGATAGAGGAGATTAAATCCAATAAAAAAAATCACTTCATTCTTGAACCCATTGGAAGAAATACTGCTCCAGCAATAGCCCTTGCCGCTTTTCACATAGACCCTGAAGAAATTCTTTTGGTCGTTCCTTCAGATCATTTGATAGGAAAACAAGCAGAGTATGAAACTGCTGTGAAAACGGCGATAAAATTTGCTGAAGATAATCGACTGGTTACTTTTGGAATTAAGCCTGGTTACGCAGAAACGGGATACGGATATGTAGAGGCTAGTGGCAATGATGTAAAATCCTTTAAAGAAAAACCAGATCTCGAGACAGCAGAAAAATATCTTAAGGCCGGAAATTTTTTCTGGAATAGTGGAATGTTCTGCTTCAAGGCGCGGGTCTATCTTGAGGAGCTAAAAAAATATGCTCCTGATATTTATCAGGATTCTCTCAGAGCATACGAAGCCGCAAGAAAAGATCAGGTACTGAGAGTGAATCTCGAAGATATGAAAACTATCCGCTCAGAAAGTATCGATTACGCCGTTATGGAAAAATCTCAACTGGTCAAGGTGGTTCCTGCCGACATCGGATGGAGCGATCTCGGATCCTTTGATTCACTCTACGATGCTCTCCCAAAAGATGCCTCGGGAAATACTAAAACAGAAAAAGTTATTCATATAGGATCTAAAAATAATCTCATTATTGGAGACAAACGTCTGATTTCAACCATCGATGTTGAAGACTTGATGATTATTGATACGGCCGATGCCCTTGTGATTTCAAAAAAAGGGTCAACTCAAAAAGTTAAGGAACTGGTTGCTGAAGTAAAAAAGATCTCTCCTGAATTAACTCAGGTTCACACTACTGCACACAGGCCATGGGGAACCTATACAATTCTTGAAGAGAACGCAGGCTATAAGGTAAAACAGATTACCGTACGTCCAGGGGGAAAACTCTCTCTTCAATATCATCATCACCGTTCTGAACATTGGATTGTTGTCAGCGGGGTTGCCACTATCACGATTGATGATAAAGTCTTCGAACTTAAAGCAAACGAATCGACCTACATCCCCAAAGAATCAAAACACCGCTTACTCAATAACCATTCCCAGGATCTTGTTCTGATCGAAGCCCAAGTGGGAAATTACTTAGGCGAAGATGACATAGTGCGGCTTCAGGATGATTACAAACGTAACTAATTGAAAGTCAGTAACTAGATTTTTTACCTTAAGGCTACATCTAGACGTTCCTCAGCGAGTGTTGGTAGATTCAGGATAAGTACACACTCTTGAGAGGCTTTATGGTTAGGTCAGTTTTGATCCTTTTAGCGTTTTGTTACGTCCTAACAACGCTTACACGCATTTAATGAAGGCCGGTGAAAGGGAATTCACCCAACTCATTCAAACTCTCAGCTCCTATTTTTCCGCTCACCCTCTCATTGAAAAACCATCACTCCCTTTTACTATTTTAATTTTATCTCCTCATCCTGATGATGAATGCATTACAGGCTCACTGCCTTTAAGGCTTATGCATGAAAACAACGCTCATATTATTAATGTGGCGGTGACTCTGGGTTCAAAAAAAGATAGGCAAAAAGCGAGACGCAAAGAACTCGAATCAGCTTGTGAGGTTTTGGATTTTGAATTGGATATTTTAAGTGAGGACTGGACTAAGAAGGCCCAGGAGTTAAAAGCACTGATTCAAAAATACCAGCCCCATCTAATTCTGGCCCCTCATTTAAAAGACCATCATCCTACTCATATTAAAACAGCTAAACTTCTTCAGAAGGTTTTAAAAATGACAAAGGTTACTACTTTAGTGGCATGGACTGAGTTTTGGGGAATTATGGAGAAGCCAAACTGCTTGATAGAAGTTCCTTCAGAGATCGTCGAACTGCAGATGGAAGCCCTTGCCAAACATACAGGTGAAATAAAACGCAATCCTTATCACTTGAGACTTCCGGCCTGGATGATGGACAATGTCCGCCGCGGTGGAGAGATTATATTAAATGTCGGTGGAGAAGTTCCTCAGATGCCTTTTGGAGTGATTTATCATTTACAGGTTTTTAAAAATGCTAAATTTGTAAACGCTAAACTTCCAACACCTTTTCTTTCTTCGCTCGCAGACCTAGGTCAGATTTTTAATGAAATTTTAGACGCGGCTTCAGGGTCCAGGACCAAGGTAAAACGCGGGTGAGCTTTTAGAAAGCTCGCCGGACATGATTCATCATCATGGTGATTCATCACATACTTT
>DLGL01000084.1:22935-27531 GCA_002482685.1 Bacteriovoracaceae bacterium UBA7695
ACATACTTTATAGCATCTGCTTTTGATTTACCTGTAGCCAGCATTAGAAGCTCTTTACCGTCCATAATCGAACCAATTCCCATACTCAAGGCTTTGTCTGGCATTTGTCCTTCACCAAAATGACTCTTATTAGAAGCTTTTGTTTCTTCAGTCAGATTCACAAGTCTCGTGCGGGAATTAATCGATGAGCCAGGTTCATTAAAACCGATATGGCCATTTACACCAATCCCTAAAAGTTGCAGATCAATACCACCAGATTCCAGGATAAGTTTTTCATAATGCTCACCCGCCGATCCATTCTCAATCAAATGAACCGGAGGAAAAGCAAACTGAGATTCATGAAGATCTAGAGGCCGCAAGAGTCTGGACACAATGTAGCTTTTGAAGCTTGAAGGATGAGTTTCTTGAATTCCCACATACTCATCGAGCATAAAGAAAAAGGCTTTCTCAAGATTGGCCCTCTTCATACGCGCCTCTTCCACGATCTTTTCGTAAACCGGCTCCATAGTCCTGCCTGTGGCCAGACCCAAAACGAAGGAAGGCTTTGACATTAGTTTCTCAACCACTAACGAGCTGACGGTTTCCACAGCCTCTTGGGTACTTTTTGAAAGAATTATACGCATATTGAATTATCCACCCTAAAAATACATGTAAAATATTCGGATTCCGAATCCAGTATTTGAAAACGGAATAAATCTAGATTAAACCTATCAGTACATGAAATCAAAACTTAGTATTCTCATAATTGAAGATGATAAGTATGCCCGCCTTAACTTGCGGGAAATACTTGCGCCCTTCGGAGTACTTGAAGAAGCTGCCGATGCAGAGACAGCATTTCAAAAGTTAAAAGAGTACACCTACGACATCGTGATTACAGATATTGAGTTAGGAACTGCCTCTGGAGTGGATATCATTCCTACCATCGTTAAGAAGGGATCTCATTGCATTGTAGTGAGTTCTTACGAAAGCGAAGCAGTAATTGAGAAAGCCTACACGGCCGGAGCTTCTCATTATCTTGCAAAATTCAAACTCAGAGAGCAGCTTCCGGTTTATATAAATAAATTTTTGCAAAATAAAAGTGAGCGTTTTGAGAAGTTTCTAACTGATGAATTTATCACTCAGGATCCCGAAACTATTGAGGAGCTAAGACGTCTTTGCGAAATAAATTTAAAGAACCAAAACCTCTTTATTTCCGGCGCAACAGGAACTGGTAAAAGCTTACTAGGTAAACTCATTCACGATATCACCCATCCTGAGGCTCCCCTAATTCATTTAAATTGCGCTGAAGTCTCTGAAACTCTTCTAGAATCAGAGCTTTTTGGACATGAGAAAGGGGCTTTTACAGGAGCTGAAAATAAAAAAGATGGAAAACTCAAACTGGCCAATGGCGGAACACTTTTTTTAGATGAAGTTGCTACGATGTCTTTGGGAATGCAGCAAAAACTCCTTAAGGCACTGGACGAAAAGACCTTCTATCCAGTAGGTTCTTCAACTCCTGTGAGAAGTGATTTCACCCTTGTTTCCGCAACCTGCGAAGGGATTCTGGAGAAAGTTGAGCGCAAAGAATTCAGAGAAGATCTCTACTTCAGGCTTAGTGGGTTTCATTTTCATTTAAAATCTCTATCTGAACGACCAGATGATATCGAACCTCTTATTAAGTTTTTCCAGAAGAAAGCTTCTCGAAGATTCGTTATAAAATCTGATGCTATGGAAGCTCTTTCTAAATATCCATGGCCTGGTAATGTACGGGAATTATCTAAGGTTTGTGAGCGCTTTTCTCAAAGCCTCACAGGAATCGTCGACCTGGGCATGGTTAAAAAGACCATTATATCTAAAATTCCTTCTTTATCTTCCCACGCCGAAGGTTGGGAAAATCATGTGCTTAACCATGGACTTAGATCATATATCGCAACCGTAGAAAAAAAGGCCGTAGAAGAGGCCATGAAACGAAATAACGGCAAGATCACAGCTTGTATCAAAGATCTCAAAATATCCAGTTCCGCTTTTTACCGCATTCTTCAAGAACATCAGCTCAATTTCTAATTTGGCATAGTCCTTGCTTTAAGCGTTGTTATCAAACGCTTAAAGGAGCTGATTATGACTCTTCAACAAAAAACATTACAACGCTACCGTCTGCTATTTCCTAATCAACCACTTCGCGAAGTCTCTGCCTGTACTGGCATCCAGATCACCCGCGTTTTCCGACTCTTCAATGGCAAAGTTATGAAGGTCGGAGAACTCGAGGCCTTCGAAAGAGCTATCAATGCAAAGTTATCGGAAAATCCAAGTTACGCCAAATTAACAAATATTGTTGAAGATGCGTCTTCACTTTTAACAAATGAAGAACTTTCAAAACTTGCAGAATATATAGCAAGAAAAGTTTCAGCTAAGAGTTTTAGTCGTGGATATTTAAAATCAACTTACGAATCAGCAATCATCGCTTAAGGAGTATATATGAAAGGTTTATCTTCACTTGAAAGAATTATTCTAGAATGTCTTGGAAAACAAAATTTGGCGTATGAAGAAATTCAAATTCAAACTGGACTCCATGAAAACGTTTGTTTCAATGTCCTTCAGGCTCTTGTAATTCGTGGTTTGGTAACAACAGATGGAATCCGCTACAAAATTACAGAAAGCCTATCCCCCCTTATGCTGGAAGAAATTAATGGTCACGATGCTAAAGAAGCTGAATCGCTTGAAATGATAGAAGCTGTTCTCGAACAAAGATCTGGACGGGTTTTTAGATTTCAGAAGATTGCTATGGATTCCAGAGATGAAAAAATTTTTCTTGCGATGCTGTCAAACCTGGAATCATTTCTCAATGATGCACATAAAAAATCTCACAACACAGTACCCATGAAGGAGAGAAAAGTCGTTTTCTGGGGCATGGGAGAAGTTAAAAATTTAATGAACCAAATCGTCATGGGAAACTAAAATGAAACATTTACTACTTTTGATAATACTTAGCGCTTGTAATCATGAGATGCCTGCAAAAAAAAATCTTGCCGATACAGATGGTGATCAGATCAGAGATGAGTATGAATCTTCTGAGTCACAGAGATATATCGCCGATGTAACTCCCTTGGGTAAAATTAAAATGGAGTTAACATTTCAGCAGGGCAGGCAGGCAATCGAGAGTCCGGCCATTCAACTAGAAAATTTTAATAGTCTTGATGAATATATTCTCAAATTAATGGTTAAAAACGTAAAAACCCTGCCTATGAATGACTACTTCTTTGAATTCTCTGAGATGAAAGTGACGAGTGGGGAATATCCGAAAGAAATAAACCAGGAAAGAGTGGGGATCAGACTCAAACTTATTGAGACTGATCAAACAGTTCAAGTTGGATACTTCGAAGAAGGAAATCACAAATCAATGGGTGATATTCATAAAGTCAGAGACTTTATTCTTCCAAAATCAGAAGTAGATAATTTGATTTCAGGTAAAGCTTATTTAACTATATCCAGTAATATCAAAAAGCCTTTTTATGAGATGACCCAGCATCAAACAATTAAAGAAAAAACCTATCGCGTTTATTTTAGAGATGAGGAAGGAACAAAAGTATACTATGTTGCCAATGAATTGAATTTTAAAGATTTTCTCAAAGTTTTAAATATCAATGAGTACCAAATGATAGATGAGGTTTCCTTACTGACCACCACTTATGACCTTCAAGAGTCTTCATGGTGGGTCCGAAATCTAAATGCGACAGATAAAGTTGTTGTGAAGGAAAACTTGAAAAATTTATCAGATGAGTACTTGCTTGGTTTTGAACAAGATAAGATCAAAATGGTTCGTAAAAACGGAGTAACAAATAGAACTCTAGATTTTTCAAAAGATATGAATGCAAGGGCGCTGCTCAAAATTAGATCGCTTAAAACTATTAACGAATTTTCTACGAGAACGGCTAAAGAGTACTACATTAATGGTCGTAGATCGGAAGGTGAAATGTGTACCAGCGTTAATCACTATCGAAGTATTAAAGATGTTTTTGAAACAACATACTCGGAAGATGATTTTAAAAACGATTTTCAATTGATTGCAGACAATAATCTTGTAAATAATTTTGAGCTCAAGCCAAGTGAGGACGAAAAAGGTTTTTTCTGGGAACTTACTGTGCCAGAAGGGATCTCAAATTTTAAACTGATCCTGAATAATTTGCCAGAAAGCGATTACTTAAGACTCGGAAATTTTAAGTCTAGCTGCTTTAGTTTTCAAAATGGACCCAAGCCCGGGAAAGTACTAGTTACCCCTGAAGCCGAATTAAGCCTGGAAATTGAAACCTATCTTGAGAAGATCTGAGAATACACCTACAATAGTTTAATGGAATTAAGTTTAATATCCTGCAATATCCGCTTTGATAACCCTGCCGACGGCCAGAATTCCTGGCCGTTTCGCAAGGCCTTTCTTGCTCAAACACTCTTAAAACATTCTCCGCATATTATCTCCACACAAGAAGGCCGCTTTCATCAACTCAATGAACTTAAGAGTGCTATTAATCATTTTGAATTAATCGATCAGCACCGGTCATGGATTGGCGAAAGAATGTATCCAACTATATTTATTAAAGATGAGGAATTTGAATATCTTTCAAG
>DLGL01000084.1:27539-28578 GCA_002482685.1 Bacteriovoracaceae bacterium UBA7695
TTCAAGTGGGGATGTCTGGCTTTCGGAGACTCCAGACATTGCCGGCAGTAGATCTTTTGAGAGTGCTTTTCCGAGATTAATGACATGGACAAAACTTCAACTCAAGAATCGTCCAGAAACTTTGACCATCGTTAATACCCATCTTGATCATGTGAAGAGTGAGACGAGGCAGGAGCAAATTAAAGTTTTGAGTTGTGAAGTAAAAAAAATCTGGGATAAAAACAGCTCTCTTATCATCATGGGGGATTTTAATGACTCACCCAAAAGTCATGTGCGAAAGACTCTTATGGAAGAATTTCCGAATCTACAGGATGCATGGAATATTTTTAACTCGGTAGAAGAAAGCTCACATCATTCTTTTGCAGGAGAAACTCAAAATGGTTCAAGAATTGATTGGATCATGACGGATAAGAGGTTAAAAATTATCAGCTGTGAGATGGACAAGTCTTCAAATGAAGGTTTCTACCCCACAGATCACTATCCAATAATTTGCAAAATCAGCCTTTAATAGCCACTTCCTGACCCAACTGCAGATAGGTCTCAATTCCATTTTTCGTATTGGTCAGAATATCGGCCGATGGTTTCCACGCCCCTTTTTCACCAACCAGAATGACTGTAGAGCCGCCAAATAAAAAATACCCTTTCTCCTCACCTCTTAGGAACGGTTTATTCCACCGATGAGTTTGTACAATCTTGCCGACGCAGATAGCACCAACTTCAATGTAGGCAAGTCGACCGAAATTTTCGGTCTGAAGGATAGAGACATATCGCTCATTTTTTATAAAAATTTGATTTTTATACTGAAGGGCCAAAGGGTTTACCGAGTCAAAGGCACCTGAGATCGGGTAGTGCTCGAGAACTTTCCCATTATCTGGATAATGATAGCGGTGATAATCAACCGGGCACAGACGGGCTATAACCAGGGGGCCGCCCTCAAATATTTTAGCAATCTCATCATTTCCAATAAGATCCTTAGCGCGTAGAAAATTTCCTTTCACGGGATAAACACTCTTATCATCCATGGCTAAAAAGCCAACGT
>DLGL01000053.1:0-13096 GCA_002482685.1 Bacteriovoracaceae bacterium UBA7695
AGACTGCAATAGATGGGAGCCTCAGAAAGACAGCGCGCGCTTCGGCTGGCGCTGGTTCAATGATCGGATAGAGATCCTGGCATTCGTCGACCATAAGTTCATCCACCGCTGGGAACTCTTAGGAACGACAAAATTCGGAGAATGGTCTAGCGGAATGATTAAGCTAGAGGGCACCAACTACGCTTTCTATTATAAGGGTAAAAAAGTTCTCATGGAGCGGCACTGTCACAAAAATAAATTTACTGGTTATAGGCAATTCCCTTATTTCGGTGGAGATGAAGAAGCGCCTCATGAAGTAAGAATACATCTTCGGGATTTATAGCTTTATACAGTCCTACTTCCTCATTATCTTGGCAGATCCATAGGTAAAAAATCTTCAGATCTGGCGACCAACACCTTGATCTTTAGCCAGAGAGTTAATTAAAAGCTCTATTAAATTATTCCATTGCTTATAATAAACGTATGAAAAAAAATAATGCTGGTTTTAGTTTAATGGAAGTAATGGTGGCAGGAGCCCTTCTCGCTGGTTTGGGTCTTGTCCTGGCCAAGTTCGGGCAAGATGCTAATAAAACCGCTAAAACGGCCGAAACAAGCATTGAACTCAATCAAATGTTTTCAGAAATTTCCACTGTTCTCTCCGATTCAGGCAACTGTAAAGAATCGATTCAGGGTCCTCTTGGTCAGCCTGTCACTGTCATAAAAAGAAAGATGGGAACTGAATATGTAGAGAGCTTTGCTGTTAATAAAAAATATGGAAATGGTACTTTAGAAATTAAGAGTATGAAGGCTGTTGATGAACCTACGGGTACAAAACTTGTTATAGAAGTTCAAAAGATTGGCCAAGTAGCCGGGGGGAAATTTTTAATCAAAAAAGTTCCGATCGTAGCCACCATCGCCTCGGGAGTGATTACAGGTTGTGGAGCTTCCTCAGGTAGTGGCGTGGGTCCAACGATTCCCATCTATCAAAGACCGGATGGTACACTCACGCTATCAGGGGCGACGGCTTCTTTTGATCAATCATGTGAGTATTGTAGTGGTGCTGTCTCAACTGTTTGCACACCTGAGGTGTGTCCCCCAGGATTCGAAGATAAAGGCCTTACCAACGTACCTAAAGCTGGACCACCGGGTGCGAATAACTGCGGACCCTCTGGAGCTCACAGAAGAATCAGTACACGTTCATGCAAATCTGAAGTGACTGAGATCGGGCGCATGCTCGCAAAGTAGCTTAGACTTCTGTCATTTTTAACTGCCCACAATAATTCCCGTTCTTGATAGGTTTAGTCGGAAAATCCGACTTCAATTCCTAATTCCCTTCAGAATCTCAAGTACTTCCAAGAGGCAAATTTGGTACAGAGATGAATTCCTTGTTCTCAACTATTATAATCGTTAAGAAAAAGGAAATAATGTCAGAATACTTCGCGATATTATTCAGGTCAGCTGCTGTTGGGTGTTTGTTTACACTGCTAAGTTTTAATATCTATGCAACAGAGTCCATTGGCTACTCTGGCCGTTTGGTCAATCCCGATGGTCGTCCTGTTACGGGAGATGTCGATCTTTTTATTGAGCTGGCCTACTCAGGAAGCACGACTTCAATCCTTTGTTCAAAATCCTATAACGATGTTCCGCTTAGTAATGGATTGTTTTATTTGAAAGTCGATTTTGACTGTGGACTGCAAACTATTAATCAAGTTCTGACAAATGTTCCTGTTAACGAGTCAGTAGTCATTCGAGTCACCAACAACAGTGTGACTCCTGTGAAAGTTTATCCCTTTCAATCTTTCTACTCTGTTCCTTTGGCAAATGTTGCTCAAACAAGTAAACAGCTGACTATTACCGGCACAACGGGGGGTGATGTCTTGAAGTGGGATGGCTCCAAATGGGTTGCAGGACCTGAAGCTGGAACTGGCGGAGGCACGATAACCAACATCGCAACCGGGACGGGATTAACCGGTGGACCGATCACGGCTTCTGGAACAATTTCCATAGCAAATGATGGAGTGGGAAATACTCAACTGGCCGATGGAATCCTGCGGTCAAAAATCGCTAATGGAACTGCTAACTATTTTGTTGTGAATAATGTTTCTGGCGAACTTTCAGAAATTTCAAGTGCCTCAGCGTTCACTTTATTAGGTCTGGGATCAGCGGCAACTGCCAACATTGGTTTAGCTTCAGGAAATGTTGTGGGAGTTGCAAATCTTCCAAGTTGTTTGAGTGGTCAGTTCATGCGTGTAACGGCGCCACCCACTGTCACTTTCTCATGTGATTATCCTGACGACACGACAAAGCTTGCACTGGATGGAAGTGATGCGATGTCTGGAACCTTGGACATGGGCACTCATAAAATAATCAATGTCGTGGATCCCACGGCCGATCAGGATGCGGCCACTAAAAAATATGTGGATGATCAGGTCGGTGGTGTGAACGTTTCTCAATGGACAACGGGTACCAGTTTAATTTACTACAACGGCGGAAGTGTAGGGATAGGGAGAAATGACCCTGGAGAGGCACTTGATGTCGTAGGAAATATTCGCTCAACCGGAAAAATCATTTTAAAATCAGATACGGCCAATTACGTGGAACTTCAGGCCCCAGCTTCTTTAGCGGCTTCACTTCNNTAAGCTTCCTGCGACTCTTGGAACTGCCGGGCAGGTCTTGGCACGAGTGGGAGTCGATGGTTCTCTGGAGTGGAAGGATGTGGCCACAAATGCCACAAATTTGGCCGGCGATATTACTGGCCCGTTAACCGCGACAGAAATAGCTACAGGGGCAGTGGACACAGCTGAGTTAGCAAACTCATCAGTAACATCTGTAAAAATTGCTGATTCAACTATCGTAAATGCAGATATCGCGGCTTCTGCGGCCATTGCTTTTTCCAAGCTTGCTATTGCTGATGGCGATATTCCTCAGGCCAAAGTTAATGGTCTCGTCACAGCTTTATTAGGAAAAGAGCCGGCCATAACCACTGGCACATCGGCCCAATATATTCGTGGTGATAAAACATTGGCGACATTAAGCACCTCCGTCGTTCCAGAGGGGACGAATCTTTATTTTACTGAACCACTCGTCTTGGGAACTGATCTCGCGGGGTACGCCGTAAGCTCTGGAGCACTAAGCGCCTCAGACACTATTCTTCAGGCCTTTGGGAAATTAGAAGGGCAGATTAATGCCACGGCTTCCGCTTATGTAAATACCTCAGGTGATACGATGTCGGGAAATCTGAATATGGGGGCGCAAAAAATTGTCAACCTCGCAGATCCGGATTCAGCTCAAGAAGCTGCCACAAAAGCTTACGTTGATACGACTATTTCAGGATCATCTGTTTGGGGCACAAGTGGAATTGATATATATCGGGCAGGTGGATACGTGGGAATCGGTGCAACATCTCCCACTGAAAAATTAGAAGTTTTAGGAAACGTCAAAATCACTGGAGCAAATGCGGGCAGAATCACATTGTATAATGCCTATTCTGGAACACCTTCCAATCCAGGAATTGAAGTTGCTAATGAAACCGGTGCTCTGACCTTTCAACATAATTCCAATGGTGGAGCGACAAATGTTAAAGGACCTCTTGGTGTAGGGACATTCGCACCGAAGGGATTCTTGCATGCCACAGATACTGAAACATCTTTTATACTTAATGGAAATTTAGATTCAGATGGATTCAATGCTGGTGCGAATTGGGGGACTACAGTAGGTACCTCACTTGGGCTTGCTGTTGGTTGGAACAGAAGCAAGGGGGGAAGAGAAACAAATTTTGTAAATCTTACTTCTGGTTACACGCCCGGTGGTTTTAGTTTTGATACATGGGATGGGACTTCTTATGTAAATCATATGGTCCTTAAGGGAGATGGGAATCTTGGGTTGGGCACTCCTGCACCTGCAGCAAGATTTGAATCGAGGTCAACAGAGATAGAAAATACCCATCTGACTAGAGCATCAGGGAATGTTTGGATGAGGATGGGACGACCTGGCACCGCAGGTATGGACAACGCTATTTTTGGCTGGGACGATACACTAAAGCAAGTTCAAATATTTATTAGCGGTGATTCTCCTGGAGAAGGTTTAAATATTGCGAGTAGTGGAAATATCGGGATAGGAAAAACTGTTCCAGCATACAAACTAGATGTTTCTGGTGCAATTGGTACTACTGGTTCGGTATACCCTTCAATGTATTTTCAAGAATCAACAAACAGCACAATCTCTACAATCTATTATGATTCAGTGTCTGCTACCAAAAAATTAAGCTTTAGAGTTAATAGTGGTGCGACAGATTATTTGAATATCACAGAGGCAGGGAACATCGGGATTGGGACGTCGGCGCCAGTTACAAAACTTCATGTCGTTGGCAATAATGATGCAGAAGTTGAGTTGGCCGTGACTGATACGGGTCCAGCCGGAATTGAAATCAGATCGATGGTAAATGTGCCTCAGTATATCGATTTCACTCCAAACTCCTCGTCCAATTCAGGATTTGGTACTCCGGATTGGGGTGGAAGAATTATATATAATAACCTTGGAGCAAACGACTTTCAATTTTACACGAACGGTGTCGGTTCGCCCAACATGGTCATCGCTTCATCGGGTAACGTAGGTATCGGAACAACCTCCCCAAGCGAAAAACTCGAAGTCACAGGCAACGTCCGTGCTGTAAGTTTTATATCGACGTCAGACAAAAGACTTAAAACAAATTTAAAAAAAACATCGGGTTTAAAAACATTACAGCAACTAACTGGGTACCGCTTCGACTGGATTGACTCAGGTGAAACTGAGTACGGGGTTATGGCCCAGGATGTAGAAAAAGTTATGCCTGAAGCTGTTGTCACTCACCCTGAAAGTGGCACAAAATCTGTGAAGTATAACAGCTTAATTGCTCCGGTGATTGAGGCCATAAAAGAGCTATATGCAAAAGTTTCTGGCCATGAGATTTCATTAAAAGAGAAGGACCGGGAAATTCAGGAGCTTAAAAAGAAAAACGACGAACTTGAAAAACGATTACTTCGTTTAGAAACGAAAATGCAGACTGAACAAGCTTCCACGACAAAATGAAATTTATTCTTTTATTAGTCTTTATTATTTTTTCTCCATTTGTCTCCGCTATGTGTGGATCACCAGCGGGAGTCCGGGGGCAGTTACAGTGGATTCCAAGTGACAGTAAAATTAAATGGTGTAACGGATACGACTGGGTTGATCCTGTTGTAAACCCTGGTCTCTCATGCGCAGGAACTCCAGCAGGGTCTCTTAATTATGTTTCAAGTGAAATACAATTTTGTGATGGTGCCTTTTGGCAGAGAATGAAGGGTCCCTCTGTTGGATCCTGTATAGGAGATATTCCAGGCACTTTTAAATGGGACTCTACTGCGTATCTGATGAAATTTTGTGATGGTGTAACATGGTATGCGATGTATGCGCCAGGCTACCCGGAAGTTTCAGGATTTTCTATTAATGGTGGAGCAACTGATACCAGCCGCAATATTCTTGAGATCGATCTATCCGCTTATTCTCCAGATGCTGCTTCAAATATAACTCACTTCTGTTTTAAATATTCAACAACTCTGTCCCCGCCTGCAGCTCCGGCAGTAGATGATACTTGCTGGGTTCCTGTTAATTTCCCATCGCCAGGGATTGATCCTTCCACGAACATTTCGTTTAGCAATTTTTTCTATTCCATTGGTTTTACTCCTGCAACTTACACTCTTTTTGGATGGGTGAAAAATGGAGTAGGGTATATTTCGTCTCTTTCTAATTCCGGGAACGGAAGTGATGGGACTGACATGGGAACAATTGATTTTGATCCTGGCGCTCCACCTGTACTGACTAACGTTTTCTCAACCAATTCTGATTCAGCTTTAATTCCTCCTGGACCTTCGGACTTAGTCATTCCTGCAGGAACAGATGTTTATATTAAATGGAAGCTCACTGACGATAAGCCTCTCCCATCAACACCTATAGATATTTACTACACCACTGATGAGGTCAATTATATTCTCCTCGCAAGTGGGCTGCCCAATAGTGCTGGTGCAGGTTGTACTGCTGATGGGACTAATAGTACTGGGTGCTATAAATGGAATCTTAGTTCCCCGACATCTGGATATTTTAAAGTCAGAGTTCAGGCAACTGATGATGCTAACTTATCTGGGATCTTAAGTGCTGAACCAAATAATATGGGTCTCTTTAAGGTTCTTGCCGGAACAACTGACCCAGGGCTTGGTGGATCGGCCGCCAGTGCAGTGATATTTAACCGTAGTGGAAATGGATATAATTCAGGTGCTGGATGTTTTGTTGTTCGAGATAATGGGATGATGTTTATTTGTGATGACCGCGGTCTTATGGTGATTGACCCCTCTGATGGTAATTACAAATTATTCCTACCCATCACTGGAGCAAATACAGATGGACCACTTTCAAGTGCTACTTTAGAGTACCACCCTGTCAAGATAGCTTTGGATTATAATGATCGTCTTTTAATATATGATCGTCATCATATTCGTAGAGTTGATTTTTCTACGAATCAAGTTACTTCCATCATTGGCGGAGGTGGTTCCAACTCCAATGGAACGAGTGCCAATGATTTTCAATTAATTCCAATAGGTGTTGATCCAAGAGTTCTTTTTACTCCGCTGCCTAACGGAGATATATGGTTTCAAACAGGTGCTGATTTCGACGTCGGCCCGAGAAGTGCCGGGATCAAACTTCGTATTTATAAAGCTTCCGATAATAAAGTTTATATTCTCACACCCACAGGAACTGGTTCTTTGGAAGATCCTGCCTTTGATCCTTCAGGATATTCTGTTTATAATTTTGGAATTTCGTTTAATCCCATAACCTCTGCGATTACTGGTCTTCGCTCCCGTTCAATTATTCCAACTTCTGGGGGACATGATCCTCGAAGTGTTAGCTACAATCCCGTTACAGGGGTCGCAACAGCACCTCACATTCCTTACCGTGGCTACTGGACCGATGATGCCACCATTAACTCGAGAAATGGTGAGATGTATTATGTGGACCGCTTCGGTGATAACGGGATCTTCAAGTATGATGCTGGAACAAGCAGTTGGATTAGGCTTTTAGGGACTGGTGTAAAAGGTCAGTGCCCTGATGGGACGCCTGCCTTATCTTGTAGCGTTGAAGTAACTGATGCTTTTATCAATTCACAAAATCAAATTTTCTTTTTGGACCGCAAACGTGTTCGTACCATAGATGCCAGCGGAAATGTTTTGACCTTGTTCGGACAATCTCTAGCCTTTGGAGATGGCGGATTTGCTGCAAGTGCCAGAGTGAATGAAGTTATATGGCTTGATCAAACTGCTGGTGGAAAAATCGCATTTGTAGATAATAAGGAATTTGTCCTTCGAGAGTTTACTCCAGGTGGCACAATTAATAAACTCGCCGGTAACGGAGCAGACCAAGCTGCTAATACGGTGTCCCCTGCAGTTAATCAGGGTATCACTGCCAATTATTGGGGTGCAATTTATGGTATGGTTGCTGACTCAGTAACAGGCGATATCTTTTTTCCCAGAGACGGGGCTACACTATCTAAATTAAATCGCTCCACTGGCAGATGGGAAGACATTGCTGGTGGAGGAGGGACGAGTTACACAGGTGCAGACGGGCTTCCAGGTAATCAAGTTTCTATGGATGGATATCCACATGGGCCATTTGGTTTTAATGGTACTCACCTCATTCGGCATTTTCACCAATGGAATGGTTCCACTAATGTTCATGGTATGATGAAGACATACGCCATCGCTGATGGAACTCAAAGTCCTCTTGCTGGAGTGATTGGTTTTACCGGTGGCTCGATTGACTCGTGCCCTGATGGGGACTCTCTTGCAACTTGTGCCATACCAGGAAATCATACGCCTCATTCCAGGGCCAATTGGGATGCGGCCAATAACAAATGGCTCCTTCATCAGTTTGGTTCAAATAACATCCGCACGGCCTCATCGGGTGGTACGTGGGGTACCTTCGCAGTTCTACCACGGGGGATCAATGCTTTTGCTTATGTCATGAAAGCTTCTGTCCCGCATGTGTACTATTGCTCAGGAGGAAGGATGTATAAGTACAACCTCAATACCTCTTCTGAAACCGCCCTCTTTTGGCCTAGTAGTACTATCTATTGCCAGGGCTATTCAGTTATCTGGCACGCCAGTCGGCAGTCAGTTGTTTTTGCCATCAGCCAGAACGGATTGGGTGGAATCGCTGAGATTTACGATCCATAACAAAAGATTCCATAGACTTACCCTGAAAATCTAAACTTCTGAGCCCTATTTTCCGATAAGATAATATGAGATTGATTGTTCTCGCCGTTGGCGTAGCTGTCATCATGGCGGCCTATATCCAATTTAAGATCCCTAAGAAATCTGCTGAAATTAGCGATGAGGAATTTAATACTGCTCCTATCAAAAAAATTAAAAAACGAACTCCCGCTTCTCATAATGATTTAATGATTAATGCTGGACGGGCAGCAACCGTTCGCAGAGTTGAAGGTAATACAATTAGAGAGAGGGGAGCTCAGATACCCACGATCCCTTTTTCTGATACAGAATCTGCGGATAATAGTGTGCCTGAAAAATCCTTTGCGGGATCTTACGAAGCTCCTGGTAGTAATGAGGCATCACCGGCCGAGGCTACTGCGAGAGCGCCGTCTTCTGAAAAAAAAGTCACTGCTGATGAAAAACCTGTCACTACGATCGGCGGTCCAGGTGAGATGACGTTTACTAACGTTGGGCTTCCAGGGGCCAGTGCCAACAACACTCCCTCTGGAAATGGATCTGATGGAACATCCGGGGGGGCAACTGCTCCAAAACCTTCTCCCTCATCAGTTCTCAGCTGCTCGGTAAATTACGGAGGGGGAGCCTATAGTAACCCCATTGCTGTTAGCATCTCTTGCTCGTCTGGCAGTGCAGAGGTTTCGTATTGTTTAAGTAAGGATGTATGTTGTGATCCTGAGACTTCAGGCCTTGAGTATACTTCTGCTGTTGTTGTTGGAGCGAAAGAGGGGAACTACTGCCTAAGTTTTTACGCTGAAAAAGGTGGGCAATCGTCGCCAGTTACACAAATAAGTTATGCTATCGACAACACTTACCCCCACCTTTATGTAACCCATCCGAAAGTCGTTTACCAAACAACTCAACTCGCTGGCTCAAGTCTTTTGGCCAGCAATGATTTCTCTAAGGTTGGTTATTTCATGGGACAGGTCAACCTGAAGTCTCATAATCCGAATCCAGATGGTTTAGATCTTGATTGTGATGAAATCATGGATCAGTATGCAGGCTTTTCAAATCCTATGACGAGTATGATTTTAACTTTGTATGATATGATGGGTCTCACTCCAAGTTCTGAACTTGAAGTGCCGCTTAATCTAACGGAACTCGATTATGGTGAAAACTATATAACCTCTTATGTCGTTAACCAGAATTACCATGCCCCTCTCTATTCCTGTTCTACAACAATGGTCACTCTTTCAGACTTTGATCTTTTTCAAACTGAAAGCGCTCATTGGTCAGTCGGTGACACAGGCATGCAGGAATTTAGCGGCCGAGTTATGGCCATCGGTGTTTATGAAGATGGTAGTGACTCTTTCCGGGCTCCGGCATCTGTGGCCGATGAAGCTGATCTTAAGACGGGGTTATTTGAGGTTGTTTATTGACCAATGGTTTTCTTTTTTTCATAAAGCTCAAATCTCTCTACTTTAATTTTAAAATCTCTCGAAATTTAAGATAGAGTTTAATGACTTCCTCATGATCTTTGTCATACTGCTTTGAAAAATCCTCTTCAGACAAAATTTCTTTGCAGTCTGGTAGATCCTTCATCGCTTTCTCAAATTCCTCTTTTTTGATTTCATCCACTGAACGCTTGTATTTATTGATCAAAGCTGCCCTAGCTTTGGGATCAGAGTGGCTCGAGTTATAGATACCAATATCTTTATTATAGTCCAACACATTAGGAAGGACACCAGTCGGGTAGGTGATCCAATCTAGGTATTCATCAAGTCTCTCACGAATACACAACTTGGCCTGACCAAAATTAGCTGCAGGTACAGTTGTTACATGATTAATTGCGGCCCCACCTTTCTTAAGATAAATTCTAATATCTTCCTGAGATCCCGGAGGAGCAGAGGAAACTTTGTCTTTGGCGATTAACTCAAAGTAGTCACCAAATGCATCTCGAATAAGATAGTATTCTTTACCATTAGATGAAATCCTTGAAACCCCATTTTTGAAATTCGTGGCGGGAACATTGACCATGGAGAAACCTTTTGGTCCCACAAAGTTAAATACTGCATTATCATTAGTAGAGTTTTCCTCGCACATGCGGCCGAATTTTTTCTCACCATCCATTTGATGCCAATAACCAAAATATCTGTCTCTTTCTTTAGCAAAGTCTGCAATACCAACTAATTTTGGGGCGACGACTTTATGGGCCTCAATTTTATTCACGCAATTAAGTAGTGCGGCGGATTCGCTATGATTGGTAACCTGTTTTACATCTTTGATGTTTTCTTGAATGGATTTCTCAAGAGTTTGCGGAATAATACATTCTTCATCTTTTACTGTAGCTATTTTTTTTTGGGCAATAACTACTGGGCTTTTCTCTTTTGCGATCGCTTTTTCACTTGAAGGAACTTTTCCTTTTTTTAAAAGAGCGAGGTGACTTTCACATGTTTTTAAATCCATCGGTTGATGGCCCGTTTTGGTGACCACCTTAAGATCATTACACAAACTTTCTGTAAATGAGATAGCCGAGTCGAGAGTCGCGTCATCGTGATTAAAAATTGAATCAAAAGTCTTAGAAACTGTCGGAGACATACTTGAAAAATTAATCTTATTTAAGTCAAAATTGGCAGGACTTGATTTGGGTATATCTTTCAGCTCTGGAGCATTGGTTATTTTTGCAAGTAATGAGAAGGTTTCTTTTGCGCAAAATTTAGATAAGTCTTTACCTAAGTTTTGTGAGACACAAAATGGTTTATCAGCTGAAGCTTTGCCAAAAACGTTTGGATTACAAGGAAGAGTAGACTTAGGGCACTTGTTCTTATAATCTTTGATCCCGTCTGCAATCGAGAGGCGGCACATGCCGTTTTTAAATTGGCTTTTGAATCCCAGAACTAAGCAGGTTTCGCCTTCTTTATAGGCATAGGCCTCTTCAATTAATTTAAATTTCTCAAACCAGCTGACTTCATTCCATTCTGTCTCGTGGGGTAAAGTGGATTCCATCTTGATGGCAAACTTCATCAGCTCCACACGATTCTGTGCTTCATTTGCAAAAAGGTTTGAGCATAAAACAAAGAGAAAAATTCCTAAACCGAGTTTCAGTTGGCCTTGCATATTGTACCTCTTAAATCTTATCGGAATTAGTTATGAATTATGAAGGAGAAAGCATATCTATAGATTGGTCGGCAGAGATAAACTTAGCCGAAAAGGGTCGAATCACCAGCACCCTGACGGATGACTTCTGGGGAGCCAGATGTGAAATCAACGATAGTTGTGGGTCCCACGAAGGTATACTCACCTGGATCAAGAATGAGGTCTACGTTTAGACCAAAAAAGTCTTCTATTAAGGCCCCATAAAGTGGCATTTCAAGTTCTTCTTCGATCCCCATCATCTCGGCCACTAAGTGAGTCGATATCAGTACATCTCCATGAACCTCCAGTAAACTTCTACAAAGAGCTTTCGGTGGGAATCTTAGTCCTACTTCTTTATCCGTCTTGGAGGCTTTTAAAAGCTTTGTAATCTTCTTTTGGGCCTCGAAGATAAATGTATAGGGGCCCGGCACAACTTTTTTCATTAAACGAAAAGCACTGTCATCAATCAGGGCAATTTCCATCGCTTTCTGAAAGCTTTCGCAGAGAACAGTTAAATGTTTGGTGTTTTCAACGTGGCGAAGTCGGTAGAGTTTATCAACACTTTGCTTTTTGTAAGGATCAGCAACTATGACCCAATTAGTATCGGTAGGAAAACAAACGAGCCCGCCATCTCTTAAAATCTGGGAGGCCCGTTTTAAAACTCTGTCGTCAATATTTTGCTCGACGACGTATTCAATCATTTTTTAGTGTCCTGAAACACTCATTTCGCGACCAAGAGATTTCGAGCGGCGCTCGAAGAAATTTTGGTTCTCTTCTCTTTCTGACTCTTCTTTGCACAGAATGCACATTTCTGAAGTCGGGCGAGCAATGAGTCGTGTGTAGGTAATCGGATCTCCGCATTCATCACACATACCATAACCTTCGGTTTCAACCTTGGTTAATGTTTTCATAATTTTTTTGTAATAAAGACTTTCGCGATTTGAGAAGCGCATATCGGCAGCAAGCAAAATATTGTCGTTGGCCGAATCCACTTCATCTTTAGCGCCAGTGGCAGAACTGTTTTCATACTCGCTTTTCTTGAGTTGAAAGTTAGTTCTGATGCGCTCTGCTTCAGCTAAAAGTTTGTCACGAAGTGCATTAATATGCTTATCTGACAAATGGCTGTTTAGTCGAACTGACATCCTTAGTTCTCCTTGTTACAGGTGTGTGTGTAAATGTGTTCTGAAAATTAAAGCGGTTTAAACTTTGATTGCCAACTTTTTTGCCGTTGTAAGATGTCGTTTTATCTAACATTTGCTTGCACTTTTGAGAGGAGGTGTAAGAGGAGATTCTAATCACAGGTACATAAGAAATGAGTGACGTTTTTTTGACACTTTTTTGCGCTTCTTAACTTTAAGTCTCGCTTATAAATCTGCTCTAGGAAGCTTAGATTTCCTTTTCAGAGAACTTTTAGGGGCAGGCCCGGCTATTGATATAGACCCCGGATCAACTTATAATTGATCAAATTCAAAAGGCAAATAATATGCAGGTTCCTTTTCATCCAGTTGTCGTTCATTTCCCTCTCGTATTGACCTTCATCCTTCCCATTCTTATGGTGACTTTTGCTTTTTTGATCAAGTCAAAAAAAATGTCTCACCAGACCTGGCTTGTGATTATCGGTTTGCAAATTGCCACGACAGTGACTGGCTACATTGCCTTGGAGACAGGGGAAGATGAAGAGCATCAGGTTCAAAAAGTGGTCGATAAAAAAATTATTCATGAGCATGAAGAGAAGGCTGAGATTTTTGTTG
>DLGL01000053.1:13121-16727 GCA_002482685.1 Bacteriovoracaceae bacterium UBA7695
TTGGATCAACAGTTGTGGCGCTGGTTGTTTCAATTGCGGCTTTCTTTCTAAGAAATGAACTTCAATTTTTTGTTCATCTTTTTATCTCGGTTTTAAGTTTGGTCTCGTGTTACCTTGCCTACAACACCGGAGGATCCGGTGGAGAGCTGGTCTACAGGCATGGTGCCGCCAGTGCCTATGTTTCAGAAACTTCAATAACTGTACCTGAAGAGAATGGGATTCTGCCAACTCCCGGAATGAACACTTCGGAGTCTATTTTACCGGTAGATGAGAATGACAGCCTTAAAAAAGACGAAAATGATTACGGCAATTCTGATGAAGAAGAAATTGAGGATGAAGGTTCAAAACAGGAAGACTAAGCCTTCCTGAATATAAAAAAAACGGCCCCCACTAAACACAATGAAGCATAGAAAAAGTTTCGGTTCAGAGGCTCTTTCATGAAGAAAATTGTGAACACCGAAAAGACCACCATGGTGATCACTTCTTGAATGATCTTCAATTGGGCCAGGGTAAAAATTCCGTATCCTGCGCGGTTGGCGGGTACCTGAAAACAGTATTCAAAAAAGGCTACACCCCAACTTAGAGCGATGGCCATCCACAATGGTTTAGAAGAAAGAGTTTTTAAATGCCCATACCAGGCATACGTCATGAAAACATTCGATAAAAGAAGTAGTGAAATGGTCTTAAACATTATTTTAAAAGCCCGTTTACTGTTTGGTTAAATTCTTTTTTCCAGGTTTCAAAAAATTCTCCAGTACTTGGACCAGAAAATCCCGCATGAACTTTAACTACTTCATGTTTTTTGTTCAAAAAAACTGTTGTGGGAAATGAAATAAAATTCTTCAGGCCAGGTAATTTGTCGGCGGGTTTATCTTCGGCAGTAGATCCCACCTGGAGAATTGGATACGGAACTTTGTATTTATCCTGAACTTTCCTGAGTTGCTTGCGGGCATCATCCGGGCCTAAAGATCTTTCAAAGGCAAGAGCTACAACCTCTACTCCTCGTTTGGAATTTTGTTTATACCAAGGGATAAGAAATTTCATCTCATCCATACAGTTAGGACACCATGACCCGTAAATTTGGACAATAACTGGTTTATTTTTAAATTTTGGATGATTAAGAGAAACGTTCTCTCCTTTCACATTAGGGAAAATGAATTTTAATTCTTTCAATTCTGTTTGTTTGTAAGCATCCGGAAGCTCTGCTTTAGGATCCAGATGGCCCGATACTTTTGTTTTAAAGTTTGAAAGAATCATGGCCTGCATCTTTCCATCAATAATTGTTCCACTGAAGGCATAGTTATAGACTCCATCAAAGCTCGCCGCTTCAAATTTGTGTTTAACTACCACACCTTCGAGGTACCTGAAGTCACCGGTGGGAGTCAGGATACTTCCAGTGAAAAAGTTACCTTTCTGTTTGAATATCCCAATTCCTGGAGTCTTCTGTCCGTTTTCATCTTCCATGACAAAAGACCATTTTCCATTCAGGTCAAGATAAGCCTTTTCTTTGTTAAATTTAAAACGCTCAGTAATCCCATGAATCCCAATAACGGCCGACTTCATGACCGGATTTTTATTGTGACGGATCAGAAAACCTGAGAGGGTGTTTGATTCCTGTTGGGAGAGCTCCAGAGTCAGCTCATAAGCGGAAATTGGGATAACAACGTCTTTTCCACTTTGCTTGATCCCTTTGAGTGAGATGGTCTCAAGTCCATTGCGGAGCTTTCCAGTCAGTTCCTTTTTCTTGTTGTACTTAAATTCAATGATGAAAGGGATCTCGGCATGGTTAGTTCTGAGGAAAAACTTCCAAGATCCGGCCTTTAGTTCTTTGGCAAAGGCATTTATGTTTATGAACATGAGCATCAAACTCAAAACAATCCAAGATTTCTTCATCATAAGCTTTAACCCCTTAACGTCATTTGGTAATATCTTGGTTCAAACTTGTGCATTTGTCACTAATCCCTGGAGGGGAGATGAAGCAGTTCATCATCGGCCAACGCTGGATATCGGAATCTGAACCTGAGCTGGGTTTAGGTGTGATTGTGGATGTTGAGGCCAAAACCGTTACTTGTTTCTTTCCGGCCACAAAAGTGGACCGGAAGTACGGATCTCAGACAGCTCCTTTAAGAAGAATTCGATTCATTGAGGGCGATGAAGTCAAAGGTCAGGACGGTGAAGTCTTTATCGTTGAAACCGTTTCTGATGATGAAGGAATAGTTACATACTCAGGTCAGGGGCAAACGCTCTCCGAGATGAAGCTGGCCGATACTCTTTCATTTTCTAAACCTGAGGAGCGCCTGTTTGCCGGAAATATTGATTCAAGCGAATTTTTTAAAATGCGTTATGAAACTCTTCTTAATCAGAGGAAGCTCTTTATTTCTCCAACCCGCGGGTTCACTGGTCCTAAAGTAAATTTGATTCCCCATCAGATGTATGTCGCCAGTGAGATCAGTAAGCGAAGCCGTCCTCGTGTTCTTCTGGCAGATGAGGTGGGTCTTGGAAAAACCATTGAAGCGGGTCTTATTCTGCATCACTTGATTTTAACAGGTCGGGTGGAGAGGGCCCTCATTCTGGTGCCGGATTCCCTGGTTTACCAGTGGTTCGTCGAGATGCTTCGAAAATTCCAGTTAACTTTCAAAACCATCAATCACGACTCGGACCTAGAGAAGGGTGATGAGCCTTTTGAAGATGGGCAGCTCTTTGTGGCGTCAATCCGCCATTTAATGAAAGAAGACTGGCTTATGGATCAAGTACTGGAAGCTAAATGGGATCTCCTTATTGTGGATGAGGCCCACCAGCTTCGCTGGTCTCCGGATAATTCTTCAGTTGAATACGACTTTGTGGCAGCTCTTGCCAAAGATACTCCGGGAGTCCTTTTGCTATCAGGAACGCCAGAGATTTTGGGTCTTGCCGGTCACTACGCCCGTTTGCATCTACTGGATTCAAACCGCTTTCATGATTTTAATCAGTTTGTAGAAGAGACCATGGGTTATAAGCCCATTTCTGATCTTGCTAACAAACTTATTTCAGATAAACCTCTGACGGCCGAAGATAAAAAGAACTTAAAGCAAAAACTTGGAGTAGAAGCCGAGGGATTAGAAAAAGAAAAAGCACTTCAAATGCTGGTTGACCGTCATGGAACTGGACGGGTGTATTTCCGCAATACCCGTAAAACCATGGCCACCTACAAAGAATTTTTCCCAAAACGAATTCTCCATTCTTACGGTCTGACTTTAGGGAAAACAAAAACACCTGAGAAGAAAATTCTTGAACTTAAGAGTAACTGGCTGGCGGGGTTTGTCGAAGCCAACAAGGGAGTTAAAACTCTTCTCATTTGTCACGATAAGGACCTGGTGATTGATCTGGAGAAAACTCTTAAAGAAAAAACTACTGCGAAAGTGGCTTTCTTTCACTCAGGGATGAATCTTTTGAATCGCGACAGGCAGGCCGCTTACTTTGCTGAAACCGATGGCGCAGATATACTACTTTCAACGGAGATTGGCTCTGAAGGAAGAAACTTCGAGTTCGCTAAAAATTTAATCTTATTTGATCTTCCAAAACTTCCTGATCTTCTAGAACAGAGAATCGGTCGACTGGACCGTATTG
>DLGL01000100.1 GCA_002482685.1 Bacteriovoracaceae bacterium UBA7695
CAGTGCCTGGCCGACAAGGGCTATAGAGTTATTGGCTGGGACTAGTAAACGGAAAATGTTTTTTTGTTCAAAAATAGAGAGTCAATTTAAGTACAGAATTCCAAGTCATGAATATTCAGTTCTAAATAATCCAGCAATTTTTTCTTTCACACTTTTAGCTAAGAAATATGTTCATAAGTTCGAAGAGAGTCTACCCCCTCTGGAGAACGAACCATGACTATAATAAAATTCTTTTTAATATCATCCCTATTGATCAACTCAGTTCAAGCTGAGATTGAGATAACTGGTGAAGATGATGTTCTCTCTACTGTTTCTCAAAAATTAACTCAGGTTGAAAATCATTTAAAAGATCAGCGGCTTTTCGTGTCTTCAGCTCGTTTTGAATGGAAAGAGCTGGATGAATTTCGGGATGAATTAATGTTTGTTGTGGCCCACGATCCAGCGGGTTCAACTTCTAAGGATACACCAGCCGAACTCATGCCAACTTATCTAACTCAAAAGTTAAGACTCTCTTTTGCCAGACTAGAGGCCAGTGTTTATCAGATTGGATCATTAGTTAAAAATGAGGAATGGGTAAATCTTAAACAGGATATGGAAAAATTCCTTAACCAAAGAGATGAATTCCTCTATGTGCCCGCGCGAGGCATGATCAAGTCAGGACTTATGACAAATCATCTGAAGAAGCTCAAAGAAGTTGCTTCTATTATTCTTAATACAAATGAGAATTCAAAAAACATAAGTGTGCGTGTTGTTGATCCGGTAATCGAGAACTTATCTAAAGAGCTGAACCGCCTGAATGTGTCTGTGAGGCAGCTTGAAGAGTTTAGAAAACCTGTAGCTGTTGAACCCACAACGATCTTTCAGGAAAAGAACTATGTTGAACTTAGTATCTTCTCCTTGTTCATTCTTTCAGTAGGGATTTTTGGAACCTTTGTTTTTCAATGGCTGGCCGGAAAATTCTCTAAAAAAGAGGTTGTTGAGCCTGTCAGTATTAAGGAAAACACATTCAATTACTTTGAATGGCTAAAACAACTTGAAGGTAACCTCAAGGCTTTTAAGACCAACGAAGAGAAGCTTACCGAGGAATGTATAAACTTGAAGCACTTGAGTCACGTCTTATCAGAATCTCGCAAAGGTTTAAATTTGGCAGATAACCAACAGGACTACTACGAGAGTCTCGAGAAACTAAATGGATCTGCTCCCAAAATAGAGGAATACTTCCATAAAATCAGCGTTAAGAAAAACTCTGAACTATCCCGCAGACTGGTCAAACAAGTGGTTCACCTTTGCGAAGCTATCGAGTCTCGTCGGGAGATCGTATTTACTGAAAATAAAGATAAAATGCGGGCATCAAAAGTTGATGCCCAGATAATTGAACTTAATGCAGCCTAAAAGATAAATTTCAGGCCAAACCCCTGACCCATATCAGGTGAGTACACAGGAACCAGATCTAGTGATGATTTGACCTGGGGTTTGGCTTCCGTCTTTTCAATATACTCTTTTAAACTTCTAAATTTGTGATTGTGCATTGGGGGGACTGACCAAACATCTATGGCCTCCCATATACGAAATCCAAAGTAGGCTGCGCCGCCTGTTATTATCAATCCAGAATCTAAATCAGAGCACTTCCATGAACCTTCGCTTGTATCTGGTCTGGTTAAGCACCCCAACACCCCGGCAATAAAAACACCTGCTGACACAACTTCGCCAAGTGTAAAAATGTAACCCATGTCATCGTAGCGGCCCTGAATTGCGTGACCAATCCCCAATCCAATCGGGTAAGTTCCAAGTATACCCCCGGTTACATATCTCAAAGTTGAGATCTCTCCGGTTTTGAGAATCTTTTTATCTTCTTCCGATAGCGTGATTCCTTTCTTTTGGGCTTCTAAATAGAGCAACTCGCTTGAGAAGGCCTGAAAAGAAAATAGTGTAGAGATAATAACAAACAAAAGGCGCATGGTTAAACTCGCAATCTAGATTTTTCTAAGATCATATTTTTCACACTTCGAGTTCAGTGGAGTTCCAGATTCACAAGTGTAAACACTTAGTGCGTTTTCATTTTCCCTGGCATTCATGTAGATGTCCCCTCTGAGATCATCCTGCATACATTCACTATACATAACATTAACGTAAGAAAAATTGCCCCACGTCCGGATCCCACAAACAGCTTCATTGTTAAAGTAACGGGTCATGTTTGAATCAAGAGTGCGCATTCGGGCGGATCTTATTTGTGAATCCATATAAGTATTATCTGCAGATAGGAAACCATCACCTGAAACAAGTGATTCTACCATAGGGGAGTTACATCCTTTGTCGAAAAGAACAGTCTTCATTTTAAAGTCAGCGCGATTATTTGACCTCATCGTAACCTCAAAAGTTGCCTGAAGGTAAACGGTCTCTCCTTCTGATTTCTGAGAAAAACATCTACTTTGGTATATGGCCGTTTGATTAATACCGAGACCATCGATGCCTATAAATTTCGTTGGATTCATGCCTCCACTTTTATTAGAACTTTTTCCACAACTCACTAAAAGTGAAAGCCCTAATAGCCCAAGGGCCGATGCTTTAAACATGATAATCTCCCGGTAAAATGTCGATAGTGGCTTTTATCCAGTAACCTCAATGTTGGTCAACCCTTCAGTATAGGTATTACAGTTAACTCATGATGATTGCGGGATAAGGGTGACAGACTGTAAGTTTTTTTTATAAAGAGTTTCACTTCTCGATCATTGATGGTGTCAAAATGGATCCACTTTCCCAATGAAAATAACAATTTATGTCGTATAACTTTTACAAAATGCTGGCGAGAGCTCACACATTTATGTACAAGCATTTCAACAAAGGAGTCTTGTATGAAATTACTCGTTCTAAGTCTTGTTGCTATCGTTTTTACTACTAGTGCATACGCTCAACGCCTGACTGTTGGACCTCGCTACAACCCACCAGGAACTAGCCGGACTCCGACATATACACAATATCCGTCTCGCCACCAGGTACCGGATTACCGCTCTCCAACGTATTACCCTGACTACCGCACTACGAGCCGTCCTGTAGTTGTGGGTCCTCGATACAATCCACCTTCTTCACGTCGGGTAATCCGCACAGTTCGCCGCTCACCAGTTATCTGGAACTCAGGTTTTGGTTACTCATGTGGATACTACGGTGATCTGACACTCAATGGCCGCTTAGTTCATAACTTCCGTTGGAGTTCAGATTGCTCACAAGCTCTTTCAGATATTCGCAACTACGGCGACTTCTGTGATGGTGAGGAGCTTTATGACCAATCAGGTATGCTAGAAGCTCGTTTTAGCTTTTCTTCTGAGTGCCGTTCTGCTCTTGGCTGGTACTATTAATTAGACCTAAAAGATTCTGTTGAATTAAGCCTCGCGGAAGCGGGGCTTTTTTTTTCCCTTAACGCGACTTGTACATACGCGATTGACTTTAAACGTAGTCTTAGTGTACATATTTGTACATGTCTAAAATTGGTCTATTTCTCAAACAAGCTCGCACTAATGCTGGATTAACTCAGAAAGAGGTTGAGGCCCGGCTTGGTCTGCGTGATCTTATGATGAAAGATTACGAGACCGGTAGGATAAAACTTCCGTTGGAGATGGCCGCAAGGTTAGCAGAGCTTTACAAACTTGGGCTGGATGATCTTGTTCCAACTGAATTAATAACTTCAAAGGTTGTGGAGAATTCTCAGCTGAGTCAGCTTTCTTATCTTTTTGACCACACTTTTATACGCTCAATGAACCAGGACGCCGTGATCCGCGCCCACATGGAAGAAGTGATGGATCAGGTATTGGATCTCTCATACTTTGACCTTGTGACAAGTTTTATGACAAGCCGTGAAAAATCGGCCCTGGCTGCAGAGATAGTGAAAACTCTTGGTAGTTTAATGGGCGCAGATAAAAAAATATCTGACAGCGAAATGTTTTTTTTTCGAACACTGGTTTCTCAATTAGGAATCGATTCTCAGAACCGCACCATCTCCAGGGCGCTAACCGTTAAGTACCTCCCGAAACCCGATACATTTATGAATCGACCAGTGGCCAAACATTTTCTTCTGTGGCTGATGTTTTTTCTCGCGAGCAGCGATGGAGAAATTGTAGAGGAAGAACTTGATTATATAAAAGAGTGCGCGGAAGTTTTAAAAGTAAATCGATCCAATTATTTATTGATTAAGAAGAATTTTGTAAAGGAGAAATACTAATGGAACCTTGGCTGATTTGGATTATGGCGGGATTTATTTTGATGACCGCCGAACTTCTTTTACCGGGTGCCATTACAGTTTTTGTAGGTGTGGCCGCTCTTATCACCGGACTTGGAATAAAATTCGGCTACCTTGATTCTATGACCTCAGTGCTAATGACGTTTTTCGGATCAACAATTGTTCTTTTGATATTTCTCAGGTCTTTATTCTTGAAGTTTTTTGAAGGAGATTCCAGAGTTCATGACACCAATGAAGAAGGAGATGCTATTGGGTCGATTGTTATTGTTGTTGAAGACATTTTTCCTTTTAAAGAAGGAAGAGTTTCCTTTAGAGGTTCAAGCTGGCAGGCAAGAAGCGAAGTTGAACTGCTTAAGGGATCAGAAGCTATAATAGTAAGATTAGATGGTAATATATTAATTGTTAGTTCACTTTAGGAGACCCAATGTTAACAACGTTTACAGTGATAACCATTTTTGGACTTTTTGTCCTTTATAATACGGTTACGATTGTCTCTATGAGACATAGTTATGTCGTAGAGAGGCTTGGCAAGTTTCGAAAAGTTCTTGAGCCGGGTATTCATTTCCTGGTCCCATTCATCGATAACATAACTTATAAGCATGAAATTCGTGAGCAGGTTTTTGATATTCCTCCTCAGGTTTGTATTACTCAGGATAATATGCAAGTTGAAGTTGATGGAATTGTTTACCTGAAAGTGACTGACCCCAAAAAAGCAAGTTATGGGATTGGTAATTATAGAAGTGCTGCTGTTAATCTTGCTCAAACGACGATGCGCTCTGAGATCGGAAAACTTTCTCTAGGGCATGCTTTCTCTGAGCGGGAGTCGCTAAATCTTAAGATTGTTAAAGAAATTGATCATGCAAGTGCAGCATGGGGCATGAAAGTCTTAAGATATGAGATTAAAAATATCCGTCCTTCAAAACATATCATTCTAACTTTAGAAAAGCAGATGGAAGCTGAACGCGAGAAGAGGGCCGAGATAACTCTTGCGACCGCTGATAAGGAGAGCAAGATACGTTTATCTGAAGGTGATAAAATCGAAGCAATTAATATTTCTGAAGGTGAAAAGCAGAGACGTATTAATATTGCAAAGGGACGTGCGATGGAGATTGAACTTATTGCTTCGGCTACGGCCGAAGGGGTTAAGATGGTTGCAGAGGCCATCAATCAGCCAGGCGGTGATAAGGCAGTTAAAATGCAGCTACTGGAACAGTTTATTGATGAGGTAGGCGAAGTTATGAATGCAGCCAAAATAACTTTTCTTCCAACGGAGATGGGTAATATTAAGGCGGCTTTTGAAGGAATCGATAAAGTAACGGATAAGGTGAGATAATGGAAAATTCAACTGATATGGCACAAAATTTAAGTTTAGTTTTTTGGGGCATTGCTTTTTTGATTGTGATCTATAAATTTATCCGATCTGTGAGACTCGTACCCACTCAAAAGTCCTTTATTGTGGAAAGACTGGGTCGTTATCATAAAACTCTGGACGCAGGTTTTCATGCGATGATTCCTTTTTTTGATCAGGTTGTGGCAGAGCAAGACCTCAAGGAATACACCATTGATGTTCCTCCTCAGGAATGTTTCTCTGTCGACGAAGTGAATCTTATTGTTGATGGAGTAATCTATCTCTCTGTCATTGATCCTGCCAAAGCCACATACGGAGTAACTGATTATGTTTTTGCAGCGGTAGAACTGGCGCAGACTACAACGAGATCTATTATCGGAACCCTCGTCTTAGATCGAACTTTTGAAGAACGTGAGCTTATCAGCACAAAAGTGGTTGAAGAGTTAAATCTTGCCGGAGCAAATTGGGGAATCAGGGTTCTTCGCTATGAAATAAAAAATATCACTCCTCCTAGTTCTGTTCAAAATGCAATGGAGAAACAGGTGGGAGCTGAAAGACAACGAAGGGCCATTCTTGCAAAATCCGAAGGGGATAAGCAGGCCAAAACAACGATGTCTGAAGGTAAGAAAATGGAGATGATAAATCTCTCGGAAGGGGAGATGCAACGGAGTATAAACGAAGCCCAGGGGCGCTCAGAAGAGATCCTTATGATTGCCAAGGCGACTGCGGATTCAATTAGAAAAATTTCTCAAACGCTTACGATGAAAGGTGGAGAAGAAGCATTTAAGTTAAAACTCACTGAGAAATACTTTACAAAAATTCGTCACCTCGCTGATGCAAAAGTTGACGTCATCATGCCTGGAAAAATTCAGAATTTTGATGATTGGGTTAAAAATCTTGGTTTCTAAACTTAAGGACCCTCGTTGAGGGTCCTTAATGATACTAATTACATTTCTTTATAAAGATTGAAGCAAGGCTTTATGTAAATATTGGTTCTTGTTCCCTCGCCACTGGTTCTTGTTCCCTCGCCACTGGTTCTTGTTCCCTCGCCACTGGTTCTTGTTCCCTCGCCACTGGTTCTTGTTCCTTCGCCGCTAGTTCTTGTGCCTTCGCCACTAGGTTTTGATGACTCTTCATGTGGTGCAACTAGTCCGGCCCCTAAATAGCCACCTTCAATTTGAACATTATTACAGGCCGGAGATTCATTTTCTAATTTATTAACAAAACCATAAAATAAATCGTTGAAGTGTTCAGTCTTAAGATTATAAACCTGAGGGTATTTTTCCAAAACCGCGCCCAGGGGGGAAAGGGTGTCTAAATTTAAATCATATAGCTTTTCTTTTGATTCAAATAAAGAACTGCTATCCACGAAGTAATATTTTGAAATTAAATCTACAATATTTTCGAAGCGGGCTTTTTCTGCTTCACCACTGTTTATGACATAATTCAAAAATGTATTATACGGCATGAATCTTTTTCTTAAGTAATCATGAGATTGATTAGCTTTAAATAAGCTTGAAAGATCACCATGTCGGTTAAAAAAGGATAAATCCGTTTTTGCCTTATACGGCATCACAGGGATAGCAAACCTTGGAACAATATAAGAGTCAGAGCCAAGTTTTCTTTGGACAAAAGCTGAGTGCATACTCGCAATGACTTCATCAGCTGCAATCCATTCAGATGGACTAAAGTCTTTTGGAATTGATGGGACATACTTATCTAAAAAAAGATGGGATAGCTCATGGATAAATGTAGCTCCCACATCGTATGGTGGGAGGTAGGGATCGATAAAGATTTTTGAATTTGAGCAAGCATAAGCTCCGAGGATTTTGTATTTATTCTTCTTGTTTTTATCGGCCCAAGCTCCACCCATTTCTGCCCTCAAAGAGGGAGTGAGTAGCTGAATCTTTTTCCCCCATTGAAGCAAAACACCAAGCGCATAGACAGTTGAATGATCAGAATTTTGAAGAAGGCTTGCTGAGTGCAAAATATAGGCTTCACCGACAGGTCTGAAGCAGGGTGACTTCTTACCCTCTAATCCTTTCAATTTCTGCGAAATTTCAAGATACGTTTTTTTTAAACGACTATCTTTTGAACCTGAATAGAAGTGAGCATAAAGCTTTACCTTTTTTTGTATAAAGGCAATATCTTCGCGACACTCTAAAGGTGCATTTAAATGTTTTTCTATTCCATAATAATAGAAGTAACGAAGTCTCTCCAAACCCTCACCGTACCCCAAAGTGGGATTAGAATTCGCATTTGCACTTAAGCATGCAATTGATAAAAATATTAATATTGCGAACCTTAGAATCGACATAAACTTCCTGGATGTGTTTTCTCAATCCTAACTGCTTTTGGGGCCATAATTAGAGCGCTTAGGAATCTTTATAGCCTGTCAAAATTTTTGACAGGCTATAAAATCCATCTCATGCCCCGGCATAACCATCAATTTGGACTATAATTGGGCACTATGAACCAATTAGAAGATGCTAAAACGAATTCTGCTATCCAGCAGCTCAGACTGACAAAAGCTGAGTATAAAAAAGCTTATGCTTTAGCTATAACGAATAAATCTATTGATAAATACCAGGTCTTACGTTCATTTATGGCGGTTGGAAACATTGCAGGAAGTAATGAAGTTTTAAAAGAACTCCAGCCAGATAATCCGGACTATTTCTTAGATAAGGCACGTTTACATAATATGCTTGGCGAATGGGAAAGAACACTTGAGGAATGCGAAAAAGGCATGAAGTTGAATTTGTCTCCTCTTTATTTGATGACGTATTTACAAGTTGCAAGTGTTGCTAATTACGAACTGGGCCATTATCAAGAGAGTTTAATTTCAATTAACAAAATTGAATCTCTTGGCTTCATCCAGTCAGCACCGACACTTTTGTTTTACAATAAGCTGCTAAAAACAAAAATTGAACATTTGACTAGTAATATCAATAAGGATCTTGGGGATATTCAATTGATCCTTAATCAAATCATTACTAATAATCTGCTTAATCTTGACACTCTCTTAGCATGGTTGAGATGCAAAATTGATTTAATGAGAATGCTGAATCTACCTCATGCTCAATACTCAAATGCGGCCCTGGCCGTATCTCGGCAATTGGGTGATCAGCTCTACCACAGTTTAGCACAATTGGATCACCAGGTTGCTAGTCATGATCTACAGCATTCTTTTCAATCCTCATTTGAAAGAGTTGCAAAGATTCGCGACGAGGTTTTAGCTCCAGAAGCAAAGACCACAACAGCTCGCTTAATGCAAAACTATTTAAAATTTGGAAAAAAAGAACAGAGAATAAAAAATACGATTGTGAATGATGTGACAAAGACAATCGTTCTATCTGATATTAATCTTAGCATCAACCTCGAGCCATTCTCATTTCATTTTCATGCGCCAAAAGAAAAGAGTATTAATGCACTTAAAGTTCTCTATAGAGGTGATACTTCAAAAGAAGTTTTTTTTAAATATCTCTGGAATCATCAATACGCTGATCACTTACATAATAATCTCATTCGAACTCTCATCTCTCGTATGAGAAAGACCTTCTCTGTTGAGATTAAATCTAGCAAAAGCGTACTCAGTCTAAAAGATACAATCGTTTGCTAAGCACTGAGAAATCCTGAGAACCTATTCGCTCCGCCCATGAAGAGACTATGAACTTTTTACATTCATCAATCCCCATGTAACGTTTTGTAACAGACACTTTTTTTTTGAACCCCTTATACTCCATTCATCCAAAACGGTTCAAAATTAAAGGAGAACTTATGAAATTTATTATGTTGTTATCACTACTTACGGTCAATTCTTATGCCATGACCCCTTGTGAGGAAGAAGTTTTAACTTATCTCGTTACCGAAGAAAGTCCAGCATATAGAGAGTATATGAAAGCTCTGGAAGTTTACGGCAATGATGGAGGAAGTGATTCTAGTCCTGGTCTTAAAAAAATGAGATTGATCTTCTCTACAATGCAGAAGCTTGCTGAAGTTTCATGCTTCGAAATCGAAGAATCCAAATAATAAAATTTATTTTAAAAAAAATGTGAGCACTTGCAATAATTGTTATCGAAAAGCTTTTAGGAGAATATTATGAAAAAAATATTAGTTTTTATTTTTTTGTTTGGAAGTCTTTCAGCCTTCGCATCTGATTGTAAGGAAAGTCTTGATGAGGTCCACGCAAACTTAGGGAATTTTTCCCAAGATTTTGAGTATGATAATTCTTTGACTATCTTTGGGCTTTCAAACTTTGCCACTCGAAATTTTGATATGTCGCTTTCAATTTATGAGAAATATCTCAATAATAATCGTTATGGACGAAGACCTCTTGATTATGACTCCATTGAAACCGCGACTATCACATTAAGAAATCTTCAAAAGAATTATCTTAATTTAAAGTTAAAGCTCATGCTGTTAGAAGGACAGGTAGACGCTTTAGAAAATTGTTTGAATTAATTTATACTTTCGGAGAACTTTTTTATGAAAATCATTTTAGCTGGATTTCTCATTTTAGGATTTATTGGTCAATGTTTTGCCCAGACTTTTATTACGAAAGATGAAGTCGTCTTTAAGGTATCTGGAGGTAGGGAATCTCTGTTGAATATATCAGATTCTTTGGGCTACCGTTTTATTCTGGATGAACTTATCATTGATGGTAAAGAATCTCTTTCCACAATCGCATGTCAATATAATGCAGACGGCTCTTATCCAATTAACTATTTTGGGTATGGTACTAAAGACTATAGATGGGGCGATAAATATTCTTTTAAATTTGAATCTATAAAAAGGTGCAAGCAAGTTATTTTATGCCTTATGGATAAATCAACAATTGGTGACATCGAATTGATAGGTAATTTTAATACCAATATTGTGAAAGCTAATTTGCCGATAACTTGTCGATAGTTTGTTTCTAAAATTGATGGCCTCCTGATCTCTGGGGGCCTTCATTGCCAATTAAACCTGCCAAATTGCCCGATTAGACTAAAAGCTGCCAATTATTCACTTCGAAACTTCAATAGGTTAGCGTAGAACATCGAACTGGCCTTAAACTATTCCCATGAAACTAATCTTACTAAACTCTGTTCTCTTACTTACTCTTTTTGGATGCAATGAAGATTTTCAAGTGGCCACTCTAAAAGACCCTACTAACTGTGCTGAGTACAAAGCTCGTTTTCCCAGCGCTGCAAACGGATCATATTCATTAAATCTTGATGGAAATGAGCTTACGCCTCATCAGCTTGTTCATTGTGATTTTACTGGTGGAAATTGGACAACCCTTATTGGGCCGTCAATTACCGCAGCTTCTGACTTAACTGAATTTGGAGACACATCCGATATTGCTTCAACTTTCTATTCAGATCCTGTCTTGGGGATTGGTTGGGGAGGTTTAGCAGTTACTGGTGGGCCAAATCCTGTCGCTTCTCAACAGCAATGTTTTACATTCTCAAAAATTAAATCAATTTCTGAAGTTAAGATCAGTGTGACCTGGGATGGTCTAGGTTCTGCAAACGGATATATGTATGTGGGTAACGAGATTGACCCTGCGAGATACGCAGGGGGCGGCTTCGATACGATACAGTCTGAAGAAGGGCTTCTTACATCTCTCAATGCTTGGAGTGGTAACCCAGCGGGAAGAAACCGTGTTGTTCTCCATAATCCTGCGCCGACACCGGATGTGACTGTGGCGGACTTCAATGGAAACGCGGCCGGTGAGGTTGTGACAATCACCCATGCTTATTCATCGGCCGGAAAGTTCCAAATTTGCATGAGTGGCCAGGATCCCTACGTCTATGACCGCAGGTTTGTTCAAAGCCTATCGTTTAAATAGTAAATCGAATCGAAGAATCATTAGAGGCATCAAAAAAAAAAGCCCCGCATTCGCGAGGCTTTCTTTTATAAATTTGGTACTCCCAAGGGGATTCGAACCCCTGTT
>DLGL01000115.1 GCA_002482685.1 Bacteriovoracaceae bacterium UBA7695
TTAAGAGAACAGTTTATTCCAACCAAATATCTTGTTTGTGGCTCCCACCAGCGCATCCTGCGGTCAAAGAAAGGCTCGCGTATTGCAGGCAAAAGGAAGATAAGAAAAACCAGGCCTGACATTCCTACGACGACATAATGATAGATTAAAGGAGAGCTACTATTGTAGGGCCAGGTATACTTCTCATATGTCGTAATATTATAAACGATATAAATCAGCATGGTCATAAAAGCAAAATAAGTCCATTTACGAAGCCTCAAAAGCAAAAGCCCCGCTACAGGGTAGACAAGCCAAAAATCAAAAACCTCCCTAAAAGAATCCCGTGCCACCAGGTTGGAGAAAATCAGAACAAAATCAAATTGTGTGCTGGCCTTGAAGTAGAGAATTTTTATAATGGGTTCGATCAGGCAGAGAATAGAGATGATGGTAAAAACCAAAGGTTTATTCTTCATAATGTCGCATTTTACCATTTCAAAAAAAAATCTCAATGCCAATGATAGTTGCATGCCTGCTTGCGACCCTGCCCGTTATTAATGGCACGCTCTAGCATGAGTTATCCCATCAAGTTAGCCTTTCTCTCTCTGGATTCGAGGCAAAGCACCTCAGATAATGCCTGATTTGTTGGCGCCTGAATTGCTTCTATAGATTCGACAAATTAAACCAGGAGAAAAATATGCAAATTAAAAAACTCGCGATTGTCCTGACCCTCTCTACAATGGCGCTAACAAGTTGCTCCACATTGACAGGTATGTCAGAGACTCCAGAATACGCTGCGGATGGCACAACAATTCAAAAGCCTTCTCTCAGCCCCGAAGAACTTGCGCGTTTCACTCCAGGCTGGCCGGAAGCTTCTCAAACGGCGGCCAGAGAGATGATTGAAAAATACGGAAATCCTAATGAGTGGACAGCTAGTAGTCTGACCTGGACCGCTGTATCTCCTTTTAAACGAATCGTTGTCTACCGTGAGCAAGTCACTCACCGCTTTCCTATTCTTCATCAAGATGTGCTTGAACACGTAGTGAGCTACCGAATTCCTGCTGATAAGGCACTGGAGATTACGAAGTTCGATGGCTCGGTGACATTCAACCGCACTGTGGGTGAGCTTGCCGTAAGAAGTAATCAGGAAGCCATGAATATATTGGGACTTAATCTAGCGAGTGATATCATTCAAGGTAAACGAAATGCTGAAAGTGCCAGAGTTGAATACGGCAAGCGCACAGTTGATTTACTAAATGGTAACCGTTCGGCGCACACTGAAAATCTTCAGTTCATTACTCAATCAAATGCCGGGGATTCAGATGAAAGTGCAAAAATCCGTTGGGCCCAGGCCGAAGAAGAGCGCACCCAATCACAGGATAAAAAAGGCATGCTAAAGCAGGCACAGGAAGAAGAAATAGCTGAATAGACATAAAACTCAATAAAAAGGGTGCTTAGGCACCCTTTTTAAATGGGTAGAAATGACGTCAAAGTCAAAATCTCAACTTGAAAGAATCTAATTGGTTCACTATAAATAATGCATGAAAGAAATTGTATGCATCGCAATCATGGGATTATTTCTCAATTCAGCCTCGGCAACTGATAATAAATCAATGGAACTTCCTCCAAAAGATTCTGCTCAAAATAGTTCTTTAAAAAATAAGAAATTTACCAACGCCAGAATATCTCAATTGATTAAATCTACTATGACCCTCATGGGACCAGATGCACAGGCCCAGGAAGAAATTTCTACGAAGGCACGGATCGATATTTCTCAATCAAACCAGTAAGAGTCTCAACCAGCTCGTGACGCTTTATTGGCTTAGTCATATACTCGTCACAACCCGCGAGATAAAAATCATCCAGATCCTGTTTCCTCGAAAAAGCGCTTAAGGCCACAATTAAAAGGTGCTGGGACTCGCACTCCCACTCCCTGAAAAGTTTTGTGGCCGTCGCCCCGTCCATCATCGGCATTTTATAATCCATTAAGACGACATCATAAGCGTTGTCCTTCATCATTTGAAGCGCGTGTGAGCCGTCCTCAGCTTCATGAACGATAAAAGACTGGGCGGCCAGATAAGCACGAATCAGATCTCTGAATTCCGCAGAATCATCGACGACCAGAATGTTTAATGTGCCCAAAGTTCGCTCCATGAACGTCATCATACTTTTGAGTTGTCAGTTCTCTGTAAAGTTTCAAAAGTGCCCAAAGTGTAATCACTGCTCAAATAATGAGCACTAAGCTCTACAAAATCCATGGGTTAAACACAGCTCTCTTGGCATTCACCTTGCTTTAAAGTCAGGTATGAAAACATTTTTATTTGTCACATTGTCGACATTGATGACCTCAACCCTCTTTGCTGCAAAAGCTGATATTTCCCGTTCATTGGCAAGTATCAAGAGAGTCGATCACGCCAGAGAGTTGCTAGGAAGTCGCTATAAAAAAAGTATCGTTTCGACCTTTGAAAAACACACGGATCTGGATAAGAATATTTTGGAGACTGTAGAGGCCCGTTTACCGAAAAAATTTAAGTACAAGGCCCGCTCTGTCACACAAGCGATTCTCAAAGAAGCAGCCTCTCACGGTTTTGATCCCTATTTTGTTATGGCCGTTATCTCAGGAGAATCAAGCTTCAATCCACTGGCCATTGGTCCGGTCGGTGAAATCGGTATGATGCAAATACGACCAGCGACTGGTGAGTGGATCGCGAAAAAAATTAAAATGAAATGGCATGGTAATAAAACCCTAAGAGATCCTTTGTCTAACATCAAACTGGGAACGGCGTACCTGGCCTGGCTTAGAGCTAAGTTTGATAAGCAAGGACAGTTGTACCTGGCAGCCTACAACATGGGTCCGAAATCTGTAAGATCAGCTATGGGGAGAAATATCTGGCCGAAAGATTATCCCAGGCACGTAATGAAAAGATACCTGGCATTTTATAAGGCCATCTGATTACTTCTGGCAAAGTTTATGATCCTTGAGTTCTTTTTCTGTGCAAACTTTCTTAATGACCTTATTTTGGGCCTCTAAAATTTTATCCGAAAGATCTACCCCGTAAATCTTAAGTCCCTGACGAATCTTTCCTTCTCTCATAACCTGCACATTGATCGAGCGGTCCTGACTTTTGTGAAAGAGACTTAAAAGTTGGTACGTTTGCTGAACCCTCTCACCATTGGCGTAGAGGATAATATCCCCAACTTTAAGCTGAACTTTTTGAAGCTCTTTGGGAATTTGTTCCACCTGAAGACCTCCACGAAGATCTTTCACCAGATGTTTCATGTCCTCGGCCGATATTTCTCGGAACTCAATCCCTGGTCCCATGACAGTATCAGTGCATTCAAAGATGACCTCAATGTCAGGATATTTTAATGTTTCATTCCAACTTGAGTAATTCATACTACTGAAGCCAAAACCAATTGAGCTGTATCGATTGTAAAATGGTGACATGCCGTAATAGTAGGAAGGATATCCTGTACCGGAACTTCGTGTAACAGTCCGGCTCTGGGTCTTATCAAATGTGTCCAATAAGTGGGTGAGCTTTTTATTTTCGGCCTGACAAATCTCAATGGCCCTAAAAATAGCGAAGTTCTCGGCGAGTTTCACGCTGGTTGCAGAATTGGCCTTAAAGCTCACAACTCTTATTTCCCCTTCAAGAATTTTATCCTGATGCCCGCCATTGTCTTTGCTGTATTTTTCAAATTTTGTTCTTTTGGATGAACAAGATGAAGCAACTATTATAACTAAAAAAATCAGGATACGAAGCATAAAGCTGTCCTTTGTGATTCAGGACAAATTATAGCTTGTTGCTGGGTTGAAGAAAGCCCACAGGGCAGAAATAAAGGATTACTTTAGGGTAATCGGCAATTCCTGATAATTCTAAATTCTTCCACTTCGTCGATTCTGGGAAGCTGCAGTCCACGCTCTTTTACGTACTGAATGAATAGATCTGTCGCTTGTGCCGTTATCTCATGGACATCGTGCTGAAGAATCACTCCCCCTGCCGGAGGGTTTTGGATGAGTATGGGATTTTTGATATATGTATTTCCAACTTTTTTGAAGTTAATAAAGGTGCCGCCTTCATAGTGGACAATCATATTGTTGGCGACTTCCCTGGCAGTCATCCCCGGGACCCAATCCGCAGTATCCACATCCCAAAAGGCCATGTTGATACAATTATCGCTCATGAGCTCCTGTGAGACTTCCTTGAGAGCGTTAATGCTATGATAATCAGTCCGGGTTCCATACTCACCATAGGGGAATCGGTAATAATGTTTAGTGAATTCATGGCCCGCTAGTTTATGCCATTTTGCGAGATCCAAAAATGATTGCTTCACATTTGCTTTCCACGCCACTCGGTCTAAAGCCGAGGCCCGCTCATGGGTCAGGCCATGGGACCCAATCAAGTGGCCTTCATCCAACATACGTATAATCAAAGGAAATGTTGCCGGTGTGATTTGTGAAGTCAGGACAAAAAAGATCGCTTTAACTTCATGCTTTTTGAGGACATCCAAAAGTTTTGCCGTCCTGGTGGGATGAGGTCCATCATCAAAAGTTAGAGTGAACTGACCACTCTTATAAATAGACAGGGCCCGGTAAGGTCTCATACCAATATCGGCACGTGTATAGAGTCGGTCTTCAGGATACTGAAACCAAGACTCCACACCCGCAAAGGAAGTAAATGTGAGAAATAAAATCAGTCCGCAAAACATTTTCATCGACTAATTCTATTAACGGATTCATCACCTTAGCAAGACTTCCTCATCTATTAAGTGGCGAAATTCACATGGAAGACATGCTTTTCTTTCCTTGCTGGACTGAAAACGGCTTCCCTGACATCTGGAATAGATGCCAGACGAGCAACTTGATGCAGCCCATCCGTCTGTTGATCAAGGTTGTGGACCGACAGAAACATCCCTAACGGGAAAACAAACCAGATGGCGAGCCATCCAATGGCCAAATAAGCTTCCCAATCGTTACCCATAAAAACCTCCTGTTGAGAAGATCATACACCCCTAAACAGTATAGAAACTACAGAGTAGCTGAATTTTTCAACACAGAAAAAAGAATCCAAGTTATACCCGCAATCTCAACCTATCAGGAGATTGCGTGAAAAAGAATATCAAATCATCTCTGTTATCTGTATGTGCAATGACAATGTTGTCATCCGCATGGGCCGCTCCACAGATGCACAATCTCGTAACGAAGCAAATGAGTGCGGTTAATAAGATCATCGGTGATAAGGACCACAAATTCCATATCCTCACCCAGAAAAATTCTGCCAAAGGTGTGGGCAAAAATGCAGAATCACTGATTGTGGGTATTCCCTCAGGACTCTTTAGAGAGCAAATGATCTTCGGGGGCGTGATCACTAAGGTGTCAGATAAAACCAATGAAACTCTGGGAAGCCTCAAGTTAACTGACCTCTCCCCTCTTCACGTAAAACTTCACTATGTAGACCAGGCAAAAACAATAGTTATCAATGGGTGTGCCTCAAACTGTGATGAAGAGTCTGCCCAACAGGCCCTCATTATGCTCGAAGGCGCTGCTGAATTAAATGGAATGGTGTATGTGGATTTAGCTGAGATTGGAAAATCTCTAAACCTAATATCGATGATGGACTCCGAAGGCGAGTATACAAAACTAAAAGCTCTTTCGTCTGAGACAGTCTCTTTTGATTATTCAGTTTCAACATTAGTTTTTGATATTAAGTCAAAATTTATTCCACTTGATAGAGAGATTACTGATGCTACAGCGCCGGTAACGGAGTTTACGGTCCGTTGGTATTTAAAGCTTAACTCCGGATCAAACCCGGCCTTTGCTCCCCGAGCGGCCACAGAGGGCGTTGGCTTTTTTAAAACTGAACGCTCAAAAAATCCAAAGATCACTCGTTTCTCAACAACAAACTACCGCGACACAAGTTACGGGATCGAGAACAAAAACGAAGGTGTTACATACTACATTAAAAACGTTCCTGAAAAATATCAGCACCTTTTTGTAGGTGCCATCAACAACTGGAATACTGAATTTAAAGCGGTTCTTGGGCGCAATCTATTGAACGCAGAAATCGTTCGACCGGAAGATAATGATAAGTATAACACCGGGGATATTCGCTATAACATTATTGAATGGGACCTTGATAATATAGCTTCTTACGGTGGTCTCGGTCCATCAATTGCCAATCAAATGACCGGTGAGACGATTTCTGCCAACGTATTGATTCAAGGCCCAACGATTATTTCTCTCTATACAAAATGGTTCGAACTTTCAAAAACGGCGCGGGGATTGATCGCTGAAGGTAAAAGAGCCGAAGCAAATTCGATTGTGGCGAAATTTAACCGTGAAGCAAAAGCTGAAATTGCAAATCGTCAAAAGCTTAAATTTGGACTTAAGCTCGGTAATGTTGAGATGACGGTTCAATCTCAAAGAATCGATCTGGAAGATCCGATGATCAAAAATCATTTTGAAATCGTTCCTGCAGGAGTTTCTTTTGAAGACTATATGAGCGGCTACTTCACTGAGATGCTCGAGCATGAGCTTGGTCACAATTTAGGTCTTCGTCATAACTTTAAAGGCAACTTAGGTGCTTACGAATCTGAAGATAAAGGCTCTGTATCCCGCTCAATTATGGAGTACCTTGGCCGTCCTTACCGATACAAGAGTGCCATTGGACTCTATGACAAAATGGCCATTTCTTATGGTTATAAAGGAATTGCTCCAAAGCATCTGAACTGGTTCTGTACAGACGAAGACCAGGGATCTGATAAAATGTCTCTCGCAGTTAAATCTGCTGAATGTACTAAGTCAGATGCAACAAGTGATCCCTTCTCATTTTGGGAACAGCGTCTTGCCCGGGCCATTGACCTTTTAATTGATACAAAATCTTCATCTGCTCCGGTATGGACTTCAGCCGAAGTGAAAACACAGATCGATGAAGCGGTGCTGGGGATGGGTGCTTACGCCGCGAGTGCGGAGAAAACGATGGCGACATGGACGAACTTCTTCGGAAAAGGGAATCGCCCGGAAGATGTTGAAGGAATCAAAGGTTATGTTCTTGGCGCGATTAAGAAAAAAGTTTGTGACCCTGAACTTAAAGCGATCATAAATGCTAAAGAAACTCCTGAAGCTGTGAAACTTGC
This sequence comes from Bacteriovoracaceae bacterium UBA7695, assembly GCA_002482685.1. Classification (GTDB taxonomy): domain Bacteria; phylum Bdellovibrionota; class Bacteriovoracia; order Bacteriovoracales; family Bacteriovoracaceae; genus Peredibacter. The sequence continues at coordinate 7,114 of DLGL01000115.1, forward strand.
CCAAGAGAATCTGGACGCTCTGAAAAAAGCAGTGGCCGCCAAAGCAGTTGAATTGGCCGTGTTCTCGGCCGAACAAGTCCAGTGCGAATAATTTAATCCTGACTTTAAAGGGGCCTAGCTAGGCCCCTTTTTTTTGCCCCATTTTAAAACACTTCCCTCAAGAACTCTCTTCTGAATATTCATAACTTAGAAAAACTCTAAGAGGCATATAAGTTGCAACGACCTAACTGCTGTAAGGAGGTTATGATGAAACTTATTCTCATAGGGTTGATCGTCTTTTCGGTCACTGTGTGTGCCCAAGAGGGATTTAAAGAGGATCGGATGGATGCGGACCAGATAAAAATGATAAAACAAGAAATGCAGGAAAGACCCTCTTCCACAGTCTTAGGCGGGGCCAGAAGTGGGGCCTTAGAAACAGAGAAAAAAAACGATGATCCAAGTAATAAGGATCTTAAGCGCCAGAAGCGGCTTTATCA
>DLGL01000061.1:0-2541 GCA_002482685.1 Bacteriovoracaceae bacterium UBA7695
ACCACCTGGGTTAATCTGAAGGGGGCCCGGTCTAATTCAAAATGACCGGCCTCAATTTTCGAAAGATCAAGGATGTCGTTTATGATGTTGAGTAAACTATCTCCGGCCCGTTGAAAAATTTCCACGTATTTGCGCTGCTCATCGTTTAAATCTGCCTCCATCAAAAGCTCTGCCATTCCCATGATGGCGTTCATTGGAGTTCTGATCTCATGACTCATATTGGCCAGAAACTCGGATTTGGCTTTTGTTCCGGCCAGTGCCTGCTCACGGGCCTGAATAATTGTCTCCTCATACTCAAGTTGCTTAGTGATATCATAAAACATTCCAATGAAGCCGTAGACCTCATCCTGCTCGTCTTTCAATGGGGAAAGGGTCAGGCTTGCCTTAATGCGTGAGCCATCCTTTTTAATCATGGTCCACGTTTCGCTTTCAATAATGTTTCTTTCCGCCAGATAGCCCATGCATTCATTGACTCCAATCCGGGTGTTGAAGCGCCGGGAGAGTTTGTCTGCCATCTGGGCAATCTCTTCGGATTCATGCCAAAGACCAGGATTTTTCCCCATAACTTCTTGGGCCGTATATCCGAGAAGTTTTTCGGCCGCAGGATTAAAAAGGGTTACTTTCCCAATTGAGCTTGTTGTCACTAATGCAATCGGTGTTGCCTTTAAAACAGCTTCTTGCATCTGAGAGGCCAGGGATAATTCCTGTTGAATTTTATGCCTTCTGGTAAATTCCTGATACATTTTTATCAGTGCCAGAATGATAAAAAGAATGGCGAGAGTTGAGCTTGCAACAATCAGAGAGCTTGAGAGATCTCGTGTGCGCTCATTTTTATTCGAGCGCTTGATGAGGAGGATCTCCTCATGTTCAATCATTTTTTGAATTTTGCCTTTGATTTTATCGATTAAGTTCTGACCTCGACCACTAGTCACAAGCTCCACAGCACGCTTCCTCTGGCCGGCTGTGATCAGATCAAAAGTTGTTCCGTAATAGATTCTTAAATCAACGATATCGTTTTTTAAGTTTTCAATCTGTGCTTGTTGAAACTCGTTGTCCTTAGTCGATTTCTGAAGAGCTCCGAGGGACTCAATTAATTCTTTGTAGTTATTCTCATACATCTCCTCGTAGCGCTTCTGACCTGTGATGATGTGCCCTCTTTGAGCGTTGAGGACTTGATAAATTTGGGCTTCAAGATACTGCAACTTTGTAATAACTGTCTGGGTGTGAACAAGTGAATCTGCTGTTTGTCTGGTTTGTCTTTGAATATAGATACCGTAGACAGAAACTCCGATGAGGATGATAAGTCCCGTAATGGAGATGGTGAGCATGTTCCTGACACTGATTCTGGAGTTCGGTCTCTTATCTTTCATAGTTTCCTTAAAATAAACCTGCGTAGGGCAGCGCTGTTTTTTTCTATTGAGCGCACAGGTTCGGCAAAGAAAAAATAATCTCCATAGTTGTCTCCCATCCAGGTTTTTGTAACCATAAGTTCAACGATGGGTTCTTCGAAGATTTCCTGAATAATGGGCGATTCAGTTTTGAATGGTGTGCCCTTACTGATGTAGTGGTCACATTTAAATTGCATACCATTCTCATCAACACTGATGAGCTTTAGAGAGATCCCCATAACTCCCTGGAGTGAAGGTTTTAGAGGAGTGTAATTTATTTGCCGGGGTTGAGTTTTTTCAAACTGAAAGAATCGATTGATTTTAGTGGCTACAATATCCGCATCGTAGGGTTTAACAAAGATGTCATGAAATCCTTCTTCAATGGCATGAGCAATAAGTTCAGGCTCGTGGGAATCGGTGTAACCAAAAACAACAGTTTGGGAGTCACCATCTAATGGGATTTTTGAGAGAATCTCAAAGTTTGTTGTTCGTTGCTCGACGTTTAGATTAATAAAAAGAACTCTTGGCTTAATTTCATTACATTCTTTGATGATCTCATCAACTTTTTGCTCAAAATGAATTTTGTTAAATAAGTCTTTGATTAAAAGTGCCATGGCCCTGCCTTGTGCCGGGTCTTGATCAATGATGAGGGCCTTTAAATATTGTGTCTTCATTCCTGACCACGTTTTGAAAGGAACTGCCGAATTTTCGAAGTATTGTTTTCTCCTGCACCAACAAAAGTGACATCATTAAGAAAGAGCCCTCCGGAGAAGCTCTTTACAATAGACGAACTTCTTTGATGACATTCATTTATACTTGTTTCTGATAGGGCCGGTATAGTCGGTTTTACATCCCGGTTGGGGCTCAGTTTAAAAGGGCCAACAAGAGAATAACCAGTTTCTCCTAAAGCTATAACCGTTGCAGGAAAAGTTCCTATAAGTGTTATCTCTTCGTTCTCAGGAATTTCCCATTTTATAAAGTCTTTATTGAATAGAACTTTTCTTAGCTTTCTGATCAGTAGCTGGGCCTCAAGAGGCTTAACGACATAGTCCTTCACACCCAGAGCAATAGCCTTTTTTACGGAACTAAAATCATTAAGAGCACTCAGGACCAGAATAGGGATGTGTGAGTACTGTTTGTTTCCTCTTACACT
>DLGL01000061.1:2580-11408 GCA_002482685.1 Bacteriovoracaceae bacterium UBA7695
AATGAAAATCCATCTTCTGGTTCCATGTGAAGATCAGAAATGATCACATGAGGTGGATTCTCCTCCAGAACGACTCTGGCCTCAATTGGATCTGAAGCGGTTAAAACAGTAAATCCGCTTGCCGTGAGAATTTTATGGAGAAGTTTTTGGATGTCAGTGTCGTCATCAACGACCAGAATAGTTTTTTGTTTTAATGTCATGACAGCTATCTTATCAAAAATAAGGATTCTGGACAAAAAAAGCCCCGCATTGCGGGGCCTTTTATTTAAAAAATAAGAATTTTTAAATTACTGAAGAATTGTGTCAACAGTTAGGGTTCCTGTACTGTCTTCGTCTAACCATGTAGCAAGTCTGGCTTCTCTGTAGGTTGTATGGAAGCGACCATAATAGTCAGACTGATTGTTTCCACAAGCAGCTCCACCACCATGGAGTTGACCAACCACGCGGTGATTTGAATCAAAAAGAGGAGATCCTGATGACCCCGGCTCTGTTGTTCCGCTATCCCAGTCGATCACTCTTACGTGAGTTGAATCCCCAGGAGAAGTTGTTCCACCGTAAGAAGAAAGTACTGTGGGGTCATTTTCAAACGAGATAGATTTTTCATCAACATTCGGGTGGTGAATGGCCACTGCAGAAGTTCCGATTGCAGGAGTTGCATCCCAACCAGCGTAAGTAACGTTCCACTCAGCTTTTGGTGAAGAATTCAATTTAACTAACGTTGCATCTGATCTGCCGTTTGAGGCCAGGTGAACGGCACCTGTGTTAAACTGATCAAGTCTTCCATTACGAGGACCTTTACAACTTGAAGTCTGGAAGTTCCAGTAAGTCACAAGTGAAGCAGCGTTAGAAGCAGTGATTCTACAGTGAGCAGCTGTCATGAAATAAGGAGTTCTGTCACCTTTAACATTATTGATCATGAAACCAGTACAGAAGTTAGATCCCCCAGTAGAGATTACTGCAACAGAGTTAATTTCTCTTTCCCAGCCAACTGATTCAGAACAAGCAACATCGATATTACATGAACCAGATTTTGCAGTTGATTGACCGAAAGTACGGAAACCCTGACCAACTTGAGTTAATTCAAGTTGAACTTCTGAAACAGCATTGGCCGGAACAGAGAGTTCAATGACGACATCATCAGACATGATCACTGGGGTCCAGAGAGCATTGTTAACGTTGTTGTCAGCAGAAGTGAAAGGACGAATGAACTCAGTTCTGTCGGCAGAATAGATGTTGAGTTCAGCACCTTCTGGCAGATGAAAACGAGAGAAACCAAAATTTAGTGAAACAGCATTTGGCGTCGTCACACGATGAGTCCATGTGTAACCTGTTGCTGATTTTTCCCAGTTTTGAGATTTCTCCGGGCTAACTGATACTGAATGAGGAATGGCAAAGCGAGGAGCAATACCTTTCTTTTCATTTTTAACTTCTTGATCATGGATTGCTTTAACATCCAATGGTGCAAAAAATGTTGAGTTGATGGCAGAATACGCCTGGAAAGAAAGACTCATAGTTACTACGAGTGCTAATGTCTTCATGTCTCCTCCTTGAGAAACGTTAATACATAAACTCTAGGCTGACTGAATCGGAAATCCATCTTACATTTACTCTCTTTTATTTAGACCTTGATTCTGATCGTAATGGTCGGTTAAGAAGCTTTGGCCAGATTGTAGTTGAATAGGTTAACTATATTCCCATGTATTTTTTTATTTTACTCTTCATGTGCCTGCCACTTACTTCTTTGGCGCAGGATATGCTTTCGTTTTTTGACGGGCAGAGTTTCGCTACGCGGATGGAGCTTGAAAACTTGTCGAGCTTTGCTCCTGATGCTGTGAGTACCCGGGCCTTTAGTATTCAGAGATCTCTCTATAAAGAGGGGAAAAACTTCCTGACCGTAGGGGCAAGGTGGCAAAAACTCGACTTTGAACGAAATGCAAATGAGTTGAGGGATTACCAGAATATTCAAGGAAACTTTAACTTTAGAAGAGAGTTAGAAGAAAAGAAGTTTTGGAGTATTTCAACAAGCTATGGGTCTGCCAGTGACAGGCCTTTTCAGAATGGAAGAGACGGAGCTGTAGGGGCAACTTACATTAAAAAACAGTCCCAGCGCTGGATGTGGTTAGTAAATTATTCAAACAACCGTGCCTTTCTCAATAACATCCCTCTTCCTGGGTTTGTTTATTTTCATTCGATGTCTAAGGAGAGGGCCTTTGTGGCAGGCTTTCCCTTCATTTATTGGGTAACCCCTTTATCTGAGAGACTCTCACTGAGGTATTTTGGTTTGCTACCGTGGTCTCATCGTTTAAGAATCGCGTGGGTTGGCCTTGAATCAGTTGAGCCTTACGTGAGTCTGGAGCAAGGACCGAGTACTTACTTTGATAGCCGTCGTGAGGACCGCTATGATCGAACGTTTTGGTTTGAGCGGAAAGCGGCCGTTGGTGCCGAGGGAAAGTTTCTTGGTCCATTTAAGTACGATATCCAGGTAGGCCATGCTTTTGATCGGGTTCTTTATGAGGCGCGAAATTTCAGTGACAAAAGGAATAGCGAACTAACTTTCGCCAGTACAGCTTTTGTCTCACTTTCTTTTAAAGTTAGTTTCTAACTTATCAATTCTTGAACTTTACTTCTGCATTGAGCCTCATTAAACTTAACCTGGTTAACTTTAATTAAGGGGCCTATGTTATCTGCAAAACTTTTGGAATCTATTCCAAAATCAATTCGTATTATCCGAAAATTTTCAACAGAAAGTTTAGGTGGCTACCTGACACTGCAACAGTTTCGTGTCCTCAACCTGGTCCGGGAGGGGCATGGTCAGACTCAGATGGCAGAAATTCTGGATGTTTCTGTCGCTGCCATTTCAAAAATGGTTACGACCCTGATTGATCAAAAGCTTATCACCCGAAAAAGCGGGCCTGATAAAAGAACCCACATTATAAAATTAACCGCTAAAGGGCAGTCGACTTTAGTTAAAGTGAAAAAATTTGTAGAAAAAAAACTGGATACTGGTGTCGAAGGACTTTCTCGTCAGGAGATAGACCAACTCACTTTAGGTCTGGATGTTCTGGATAAACTCATGCTTAAGATGAAAGAGGTTTGATATGTATCTATTATTAGTATCGTTGATTTTAATACTCCCTTCTTCAGCGGCTACTCTTAAGGAGTCCTACCATGCCGCTTTAAGAAATATGGAGTCTATTAAACGGGCCGAACAGAATATCGAGCAAAGTGAGCAGCAAAAAGAACTCGCCAAGGGGGCGTTGCATCCCCTGGTTAACGGCTTTGCTACCTATACCCGCATCGACCCACCCGTAGCCGCTGGGGCCAGTCCCTTTCTATTAACTAAGCAGTATTCAGTGGGTGTCAGAGTTACGCAGCCTCTGATTCGTGGTGGTCTCTTCAGTGCACTAAATTTAGCAAATGATAATATTCTCCTCGCCGAATTTCAAAAAGACGCTACTGAGCTTAATCTTTACCAACTAGTAATCAATGCTTATTACAATTTAAAAATCGCTCAAAATGATGTTCAAAATCTTGAGAAGCTCCTCAGTTACAGTAAAGAGCGTGTTTCTGAAATCCGCTCCCGTGCCAAAATAGGTCGCTCCCGTAGAGGAGGATTAGTGGAAGCCGAGGCCCAGCTTGCTGCCTCTGAAGCCCAGTACCAACAAGGACTAATCAGTCTGGAGCAAATCGAAAAAAATTATCAATTTCTGACTCAACTTAAACCCGAGCCTATCCCTGAGCTCACTGCAGTTCCCCGGGTAGAGGGATCGGTTGAAGCCTACCTGGCCAAACTAAAAAATAGACCCGACATCCTTGCTGCCCGCCAGCTGGCCAAAGCCGCTGATCACCAGGTGGAAATAGCCAAAGGGGCCCATTATCCCTCAGTGGATTTAATTGGAAACTACTATATTGATCGTACCGGAGTTCTTGCAACCTCAGAATGGGACGCCGGAATTGTGGTAAGTGTCCCTTTTTATCAGGGAGGGACTGTAGTTGCGGCCACCAGGCAGGCGGTTGCTGCTCGTAGGATTTCTGAGCTCACGGCCCATGAAACAGTTCGAGTGGCCGAGAGAGAACTTAGTGTCGTATTTCAGAACTACCGACAAATTTTAGTTCAGTTAGATGCGATGAAAACTGCTGTTTCAAAAAGTGAAGAAGCCTACAACTTAAATAAAAAAGACTATAAGAACGGAATCGTTACAAACCTTGATGTTCTTCTTTCTCTTAACAGTTTCATCCAGAATAAGCGGTCCTATGACTCGCTCTATGCGATGGCACACATGACGTATAACAATCTTGAAGCGGCCACAGGAGTTCTCCCATGAGTTTATCAGATATTTCTATCCGTAAACCAGTATTTGCCTGGATGCTCATGGCGGCCATGATCATCTTTGGTTACATCTCTATGACAAAGATGGGTGTCTCTCAAATGCCGGATGTTGATTTCCCTGTGGTGAACGTTTCGGTTGTTTATGAAGGAGCGGCTCCCGAAGTCATGGAGCTGGACGTGATTGATCCAATTGAGAGTGCCGTACTTTCAGTGGAGGGTGTTAAAACTGTCACTTCAACGGCCCGTATGGGAACGGCCAATATCTCGGTAGAGTTTAATCTTGATAAGAATATCGATGTGGCGGTCTCAGAAATTGAATCTAAGATCAATCAGGCAGCCCGTCTGCTTCCTGATGATATAGATCCTCCGACAATTGCGAAAGTTAACCCTGATGACCGGCCGATTATGTTTCTGGCTGTCGCTGCCCCAAATATGTCGGCCAAAGATCTTATGAGTTTCGTGCGGGACAATTTGAAGAATAAATTTCAAACTGTCTCCGGAGTGGCCGACGTCTTTCTGGCCGGCTATATCGATCCCAATCTCCGGGTCTGGGTGTCTAACGAAAAAATTAATCAACTCGAGTTTACCGTTGGAGATGTTATCTCCGCTATTCAGTCTGAACACAAAGAAGCACCATCTGGATTTATTGAAGATCCTATCAAAGAAAGAAATGTGCGAACTCTGGGTGAGGCGACATCGGTAGAAGAGTTTGAAAAACTTCCTATTATCCGTCGTGGTGGTGCCGCCAACTATGTTCCGGTCTTTCTGAAACAGGTTGTTGAAGTGGAAGAGGGGATTGCAGATGTGCGACGTATTTCCCGCTCAAATGGGAAGAATGCTCTTGGACTCGGAATTCGTAAGCAGCGTGGGTCTAACACTATGGCCGTGGCCGATGGCGTGAAGAAAAAAATGCTGGAGCTCCAGAAAGATCTTCCTCCAGGAATGGAGGTCTATGTTAACTACGATACAACTAAGTTCATTGAAGAATCTATTCACGAATTGTCTTTCAACCTCGTGCTGTCGGCCTTACTTACGGCATTTGTTTGTTGGTTATTTTTGGGGTCATTTGCGGCAACTTTAAATGTGGTCCTTGCCATCCCAACCTCGATTCTTGGTTCATTTATCATCCTGAAGTACATGAACTTCACCTTGAACACCTTCACTCTCCTGGCCTTGTCACTTTCAATTGGTATTGTGGTTGATGATGCCATTATGGTTCTTGAGAACATCTACCGGCATCATGAAGAAGGTAAGGATAAAGTTAAGGCTTCCCGTGATGGGGCAAATGAAATTTCCTTTGCCGCACTGGCGGCTTCGATTGCTATTATGGCCATCTTTCTTCCTGTTGCTTTCATGGATGGAATAATTGGTAAGTATTTCTTCCAGTTTGGGATAACCATCTCGGTTGCCGTCGCCCTCTCATATGTTGAAGCCATTACATTAACTCCTATGCGTACCAGCCGATTCATGGAGGAGAACAAGCGAACCACTAAGATTGGAGCTTACGTCGATCACCTTTTTGAAAAGCTTATCGCTTTTTACACACGGATCCTCAAACTTTGCCTTAACCACCGAATGATCCTCTTGGGTTGCTCTTTTGTCTTTTTTGCCGGGACATTCTATATCGTCAAATTTCTTCCAAAAGAATTTGTCCCGGTTCAGGATACATCCAACTTCATGATGAGAGTTAAGACACCGGATGGCTCTTCTCTTGAGTATACAAATGCCGCGACCAAAGAAGTTGAAGATTTTCTTATGAGTCGAAAAGAAGTGGCCCGCTATTTTGTGGCCGTTGGTGGTTTTGGTGGGAACGCAGAGCCCAGCTCTTCAAACTTATTTGTCTCGCTTAAAGAGCCTAAAGATAGACCTATCAATCCTAAGACAGGAAAACCTTGGTATCAGCCTGATCTGTTAAATGAATTCCGTGCCCATTTTAAGAACTATAAATCTGCAAAGGTTTTTGTTCAGGACACTTCTCAATCAGGATTCTCAGCTTCCGGTCGTGGTTTCCCGATTGAATTCACTTTGATTGGAGGAAATTTTAAAGTCCTCACTGGAACTGCCAAAAAAATTATGGATGAGATGAAAGATTCAGGAATTTATGTTGATGTAGATACTGACTATAAAGAATCCGTCATGGAAATCCAGGTTTTTCCTGACCGCGATAAGGCGAAGCTCCGTGGAGTTTCAGTTCTTGAAATTGGATCTACCATTAACGCTCTTATTGGGGGAGTTGTCGTTGGCAAATACTCAAAAGATGGACACCGAAATGATATCCGGATCAAGATGGCCGATGCTTCAAAAGATAAACTGGATGACCTGAAGCGGATCTACGTGCGAAATACCCGCGGAGAGTTAGTAAAACTTCTCGACGTGGTTGTGGTTAAAGAAATGCCCGGTGTTCAGTCAATTAACAGACGCAGCCGCCAGAGAGCGGTGACAGTTTACGCTGGTCTCTCTCCTGGAAAATCTCAAGGTGAGGCCCTGGAGCAGGTACGTGTGATCGTCAAAAAACATCTTCCAGTTGGTTATTCACTCATAGAGTCTGGATCGGCCGAAACTTATAATGATGCTTTCACGAGTCTGCAGTTTGCACTTCTCATGGGAATTCTGATTGCCTACATGGTCCTGGCCACTCAGTTTAATAGTTTTATTGATCCTGTCACAGTTCTTATGGCGCTACCCTTTAGTTTTTCGGGAGCTTTCCTTGGCCTGTGGATTATGGGTCAGTCTATTAACCTTTATTCTATGATTGGACTTATTCTCTTGATGGGAATTGTGAAGAAGAACTCAATTCTCCTGGTGGATTTCACAAACCAAAGAAGAGAAGATGGGCTGGATGTTATTGATGCCCTGACAGATGCTTGTCCTAAGCGTTTGCGCCCGATTCTCATGACAACCATTGCAACCATTGCCGGAGCTATTCCACTGGCCTTCTCTTTGGGAGCAGGATCAGAAGCTTTAAAACCCATGGCCGTGGCCATTATTGGGGGGTCTATGGTTTCAACTGTCCTTACTTTAGTTGTAGTCCCAGCGGTTTATTCGCTTTTTGCTAATAAGAATGCCCATAAGAAAATAGTTTTTGATGACTAAAAGAAGAAGGCCCCGTCTGGGGCCTTCTTCTTATTTTGAAAGAGCTTTTTTAATTTCCGCTGAGAGGGCCTGAATTCTTAGTACCACCTCACCGTTTAAGACCGGCCCACTTTCCAGGCCTGCAGAACAATTTTTTGCCTCGTTATCACAACGGTTAACAACCTGGCAGCTTTTAGGGTTTTTGGGAATACTTGGAGTGTAGTCGTTTTTACCCTGAATCAGAATACCTTCAACCACTCCCGTAGAGCTGTCGAAAACGGCCGATCCAGAATTACCGTGAAAAGTATCAAGGTTCGTTGAAAAACGGGTGGCATCTGAGTTTTTAGTAAGAGTACCGCTTCCAATCTTTGTCGGAAGCCCATTTGGGTGACCAATAACAATTAGCTTTGCCTTATCATCAATTTTTCCTGTTGTACGGAGCTTCAGGGGAGTGCGTCCCACGACCTTGCGGTCAAGTTTTACGATTGCAAAGTCATAGTTGTTATCTAACTTAACCGAAGAAATACTTTTACAGAGATAAATGTTTGTCATGGGAATGTTTTTAGTAGGATTTTTTGATGCGCTCGCAAGATCATAATCAAACACCCATGCATAATCGTTACAGTCTTTCGCTGGATTTCCGTCAGAGGCGTAACAGTGTCCGGCAGTAATCAATGTATCAGGGCCGATAAGAAAGCCCGAGCAGCGAGGTGCCGTCATTTGTTTTGCGAATTTCTCCGACGTGCAAAGATTGGCCGCCTCTTCCAGAGTGGCAAGATATTTAGGATTTAAATCAAAAACTGAATCCGAAGCACCTTTAGTAAACATGCCTTTGTGGATCATTCCCGCATTTGATTTGGCCAGAGTCAGATGTAGCGAATTAGAGATCTGGTAGAGGTCTTTTCTGTCATCAGTTCCGTAGACACCCTTGATACCTGTAGTTGCGCCAAAAGCGCCTTGGGCGCTCAAAACGATTGCAGCTACGGATATAAGATATTTCATTTAAGAGCTCCTCAAGTAGGGGATATTTCCCTGAGAGCCTTATTCCAAAGTAAGAAACGAATGGAAACTAACATTGTCTGACAGATTTGGTTTATTGTTGATGGCGGGTAAAAAAAAGCCCCTCAGGATGAACCGAGGGGCAAGATAATGAGATATTGTAATGCGTAGCGCTAAGCTTTCTTCGCCCACATATTACAGTAAGCAGCTTCCTTAACATAAGGTGCGGAAGAAGCCTTCATGGCAGACTTCATAGCAGGAAGAATACACTCACCAGCACCTGCACCAGCGGCAGGACTAGCTTTAAAGTGCTTACACGTTGAGCACTGCTTGCCATTTTTGGCCTGCGGAGAAGGGTCTTTGTAACCAAGTTTTCCCGGAGCTACGAATACGCCTGCGGCCAGGGCATCAGAGAATATTCCCGATG
>DLGL01000061.1:11428-12718 GCA_002482685.1 Bacteriovoracaceae bacterium UBA7695
CAGATGAAACTGCTGCGAAAAGAAGAGTGCTTTTTAAAAAATCGCGTCTTTTCATGTGATGACCTTTTGTTAAATAAAATAATTAAAAAACTGACCTGAGGAATTGGAATCATTTTACACCTATTCGGAACAGTTTTGAGAGGGAAAAAGAATATTTTTTTAAGTTTTATGTATCAAACAAATGCATGAGTTCTCATTCAATTGTTTGCAAAATCGATGGACACCGTTAGGTCGAGAATTTACACTCTTAGTAAGAGTCAAATTTAACTTTTTAATTAGAGAAAACATGAAAAATAAAAAAGGTTTCACATTTATTGATTTGTTCAGTGGTTGTGGAGGCCTCTCCTGTGGACTTGAAATGGCCGGCCACAGGTGCCTCCTTGGAGTTGACGCAAATAAGGAAGCGATTCAGAGCTTCGCGGCCAATCATCACGAAGCGGCTGTTTATCTTGGCGACATCAAGCTTCTTAAAGAAAAAAAATTAAACGAACTTCTTGGTGGTCAGAAAGTGGATATGGTTGTTGGTGGCCCTCCTTGTCAGGGCTTCTCAACAGTCGGGCGTGGAGAAGTTGAAGATGACCGTAATCAGCTTTTTAAAGAATTTGTTCGGATTGTAAAAGTCACACAACCTAAGGTGATCCTATTTGAAAATGTCACAGGACTTGTTGCCAAAAAAAATCAGCATATTTTGAAGCAAATATTCAAATATTTTGAAAAGCTTGGCTACAACATGGATGCCAGAGTCCTCTCGGCCGAAGAGTTCGGCGTGCCAGAGAAAAGACGACGCACAATTATTATGGGCGTTAAAGACGGGGAGTGCCTCTTTCCTATGGCCTCTCATGGAACCCGGGCCAAAGAAAAAATTGTCACTGTGAAAGAAGCGCTTAAGAATCTGAAAGCAAAAGATGGACGCATTTATAACCACGATAAAAAGATGGCGGAACTAAAAAATCCCGATGACCGCAAACGACTTGAATGCATTCCTGCCGGCAGAGGCATTCGTTATGAACAGGATGAGAAAAAATTTCTTCCTAAAAAATTGTGGTTTGGCGTAGATTGGAAAAAACTACGTGAAAATAGATTCCGACAGACTCGACTTCAGCGTTTACCTCTCAATGAGCCTTCTCCTACGATTCTGACGGCCCGGACCAGCTACTATCATCCGGTTGAGCCTCGCTACCTTACCCCACGTGAAGCAGCGGCTTGCCAGAGTTTTCCGAATGACTTTATTTTTCATGGATCGCAAACGGCCGTATTCCGTCAGGTCGGAAATGCCGTCCCCCCACTATT
>DLGL01000056.1:0-8928 GCA_002482685.1 Bacteriovoracaceae bacterium UBA7695
GTAGCCCACCTCGTTCGCCAAACGCGCAGCAGCGTTCTCATCCTCAACCTCGCCCTCGAAGCCGGGAATTACGAAGCAACCAGCATCCTTGGCGATCTTCTTCGAGTTAATATTGTCGCCCATGGCGTTCATGGGTCCAGAAGAGGGGCCAATGAACGCGATGCCGGCAGCTTCGACCATGTCCACGAACTTGGCGTTCTCAGAGAGGAAACCGTAACCGGGGTGAATACCCTAGTAAGAAGAAAAGGAAGAGGTTTCGATGAGTCGGAATGCTCCTATGAGGGTCGAAGGAAGTGTTTACCTCAGCGCCGGAACGCTTGGCCACCTCCAAGATGCGATCCATGCGCAGATAAGAGTCTTTGGAGGAAGCAGTACCAACGCAGTAAGCCTATAAGAGCAAAAATGATTGAACCGGAGCGACAGATTGAGAATTTGACCGGTAGATAGATTTTCTGGCGAATTTTTCGGTACCTCGTCAGCCAGGCGAACGAAAAGAGATGAGGCATCGGCATCAGAGTAGACGGCCACAGTCTTCACGCCAAGCTTGCGAGCAGTGCGAATGATACGACAGGCGATCTCACCACGGTTTGCGATGAGAACTTTTTTGAATTTCTTTGCAATGGGTTTCATTAGTTTGGCTTGATTTTAAAAAGTGCCTGACCAAATTCCACCAGGCTCTCGTTATCAACACAGATTTCTACGATTTCACCGTTAATATCAGAATCAATTTCGTTCATGATCTTCATGGCTTCAAGAACGCAAAGTGCCTGACCGGCCTTAACTTTATCTCCAACCTTAGAATAGTTTGGCTTACCTGGACCTGGGGCTGCATAAAAAGTACCCACAAAAGGTGACTTGATTACATGTAGCCCAGCTTCTGGTGCTGCGGCTTTAGGGGCCTGGAGCGGTTGAGCAGATGCTTGAGGCTGAAGAGCATGAGGAACAGGAGCTGAGTGGTGAACAACTGGAGCAACCGCGCCAGTTGAAAACCTAACTTCAACTTTAAAGTCTTTCGCATCTACTTTTAGTTCAGCGACACCTTCATCTTTAGCAATTTTAACTATCTGTTTTAGAGTGTCTAAATTCATTATTAAACCTTGGCGCGTTCAAGATACTCGCCTGTGCGTGTATCAATTTTCAAAATTTCACCCTCTTTAATAAAGAGTGGAACGTTTACCTGAAGGCCGGTTTCAAGGATGGCTTTCTTCGTTCCGCCAGTGGCAGTATCGCCTTTCATTCCAGGATCAGTTTCAGTCACTTTCAGGTTAATGAAGTTTGGAAGCTCGATCGAGATCGGACGACCATTGTAATAAAGGATATAAACACGGATGTTTTCTTGTAAGTAGAATTTGTTCTCGCCCACTTGATCATGAGAAAGGTGAACCATTTCAAACGTTGTCTGGTCCATAAAGTTATAACCATCGATATCCGAATAGTTATATTCCATTTCTTTCTCTTCCATGTCCGGCTTACCAACAGTTTCTACGCCAGCTTTGAAAGTTCTTTCAATAGTCTGGTTAGTTTCAAGGTTACGGATACGAGTACGTACGAATGCAGAACCTTTACCTGGGTTTACGTGTTGGAAATCCACGATGATCCAAGGTTTGCCTTCAATCTCGATCTTTAAGCCTTTTCTGAAATCTGTTGTTTGGTACATAGAAAAACTTCCCCTAAAATGTGAGCTGCGAGTGTATCGCGATGTAATATGACTGTCTTCCGAGCCCGCTCATTATGGCCGTCGCAGCTTTTGCCGTCAACAGAGTATGACGGAACTCTTCCCTCTTGTAGACCTGACTTAAGTGAACTTCAATTACTGGAATTTTAAGGATTTTCAGAGCGTCATGAAGGGCCACACTTGTATGGGCGTAGCCACCTGGATTGATAATGAGAGCGTCATAATTCTCTGAATGGGCCTTTTGTATTCTCGAGACGAGCTCACCTTCAAGATTGGATTGGTACCAATCTAAATGGGCCAATCCAGATATTTTAGATTCCGTCCATGTACGTAGATCATCCAGTGTTTCAGTTCCATAAACTTCTGGTTCACGAGTACCCAGCATATTTAAGTTGGGTCCATTGATGATCAACATCTTTTTCATATTTTTCTACTGTTGTTGGAGTGAGCGTTCTTTGATGGCATTCAGAAAATTGTCGAAAGTTTTTTCAAGCTTAATTTCTTTAGGCGACTTTGCTTTAACTTGATTTTCAATAATTGAAATCAATTCTTCATGGCCATCTTGTTCGGTTGCTCGTTTAACTTCTGGCCTAGAACTCTGATTCAGTTCTAAAACTTGGGCGAGTTTTTTTTGAGAAGCCGTATCTTGAGGATTGAGTTCGAGAATTTTGTTAAGAAGTTCGATGGCCTTGTCGTAATACTGTTGAGCACAGTACAAATCAATAAGTGTATGTGATACAATAGGAGCATCAGAGTGAGCCTGGACAGTTTGCGAATCCTCAACATCACCAAATTCTTCAAATTCATCAGCATAAAAGTCGTCTTCCAGGCTTCGGGAAATAATTGTCTCTTCCTGAAGGATGGGATGCAGGTTAGAGCCAGGTTTTTGCATTACCCACTCAGCATCATTCTTTTCGATCTCTACATTTGCAGGGGACTGATTAAAATCAACTTGCACCCAATCATCATCAAGACCTTGAGCAACGGGAAGATTTTCCATTTCCGGAGCTTTTATTAACTGCTCAAGACTTAACTTTTTATGGCCCACCATTAAGTCATCTTCGAGCTTTTTAACCTGATCGGTGAAAAACTTATCTCGGGGATTCATAAAAAGGAGGTACTTATATGTGTCTAAGGCTTCTTCGAGATTTCCAAGGTTCATGCATGCTTGGGCAAAAACCTTTTGCAAAGAGATGTTATCAGCATTCTGAGCAACAATAGGTCTCAATGTATTATAGGTAAGTTCAAACTTGCCCTGGTCAAAATAACAATGCGCTAGAACAATATATCCCAGGGTGTAGTTGGGGTGATTTCTTATCCCCTCTTTCAAAATTTTAAATGAATCATCCAACATTCCCAGTTTTCGAAAAGCTTCCGCTAAAGGTGCAAACACCTTTGAGCGGGGATTCTTTTTGTACATGGTGAAATATTTTGCCAATACGGCGGATTGATTTTTTTTCCCTAACACGGGTCATCCTGCCTTAGTTTAAAGAGGATTTTTGTCAGATGGTCTGGCGGCTCTCTCTGAAAGACCGGCCTGATCCTGATTTAGAATCCGAGGAGTCATAAAAATGATCATCTCTTTTTTGTTGGTTACATTTGACTTAGGAGTCCTGAACAACCAACCGATTAGTGGAAGATCTTTTAAAAATGGTATACCACTGATGGTGTCCAATGAGTCAGTTTGGTAAAGACCACCGATAACAACCGTTGAACCGTTATCAACCAGAACACTGGTGGTAACATTTCTTCTGTTCATGTTTGGTGGGGCATCATTACTTGGGCGGGCGTTAAACGAGGATTTACTAAGAGAAATCTGCATAGAGATCGCACCGTCGTTTGTCACCTGAGGTGTTACAGTAAGAGTCAAATCTGCTGAGATGTTTTGAAAGGTCGCTAGGGCAGGTGCTGTAGTAGTGGCAACTTGCTGAACACGGAAACTTGTTTGTTCTGAACTCGTAATAGTCGCCGGCTTTTTATTCTGGGCCACTACTCTCGGAGTCGAGATAACACGGCCTTTAGATTCTGTTTCCATAAGTTGAAGTCGAAAATCAAGCCCTACAAGCCGTTTATAAATACCGATTGTTGCACCAAGGGCAGGAGCCCCTGCTGTACTGAATGAAAATCCCGGGCCTTCAGGTAAAGCTGATGAATCCTTGACTGGGTCATAACCAAATCGTAAACCCTGCTCCAGACCAATTTTTTTCTCGTAGGTATCGTTAACTTCAATAATCTTCGCTTCAATAAGAACCTGAGGAGTTTGAGTATCCAGAGTCTCAATAATCTTTTTAATTCTGTCGATTGAATCAACCGTATCTTTTACAATTAAACTATTAGTTCTTTCGTCAGTTTGCATTGAGGCACGTTTTTCAGTGAGGTAGTCTTTTATAATTTTAGAAATGTCTGCAAGAGTGGCGTAATTGATAAGAAACACTCGAGTAACAAGGGGTTCAAGATCGGCTTTGAGAGCTTCATTCTTTACCTGATCTTCTCTTTCCTTAGCTGCCTGAGCAACAGTCTTCATAATCAGGATGTTGGCATTTTTATCTGCTACAAGTTTAGAGAGATTCATGATTGTATCAAGTGCCTGATCCCAAGGGACATTCGTCAGAGTCAGAGTTAAGGGAGGAGATTTTACAACTTCCTGGTCAATTATTATGTTGAAGCCAGAGGTATCTGCAATCATGTTCAGAAGATCTGGAACACTGATATCTTTAACATTTATGGAAATGCGCTTACCAATGTATTTCTTTGGTCCAGACATCGTAAGGTTACTGAGGATATCTTCAATACTATTAGATTTTGGGATATTAAGCCCTATTGAATCTTCTACCGATTTACTTCCACCAAGTGTCGTATCATCGTTGCTGCGAAGTTTTCCTTTAGAGAAAACGCCAAAGCGGTTTTCAATATTAAGGACGATCTTGTTGTCATTGGATTCGAGGACAGAACGGACGTTATCTCGTAGTTGAATGGCAAATCGGATATCGTTGGTCGAACCTGGTTTTTTATATCCTGAAATGTAGACCGTGCTTCCTGGAAATTCCGAAGTATCGATTCCTCTAAGAAGCTTAGGAGAAATTTTGACATTTTTTAAATCAAGGATGATTTGCTTATCTTCAGTAACATGAAATCTTTCTGCAAAAAGATTTTTATCAGCCTCAATAATAAGCTTACTAACTTCGCCTTCCTGGACAAAATTCACATTTTTAATCTCTTGAGCAAAAACCCCAAAAGACATTATCAGCGTAAATAGAAAAAATCCTTTCTTCATATAACTCATATTGTAATAGATTATTTCGAAATTGGTATAACAGTTTCTAAGTACTCTTCCTGACCATACACGTTAGTTATTTTTTCCACGAGAATAATACCGCCGGGAAGAATACCCTTTAATTCAGCTCCATCTTCGCCAATCTTCATTCCCTCTTTTAAAATAATTACTCCCTCGCTCTTTCCAGAAGAAATCATCGCTCGTCTTTCTCTGCCGATAAGAACGCCAACGACTCTTATGTCTTCAATACTACTGAGAGAAGTCTCCTCAATGTTTGTATATTGGCCTTTGCCTGACATAGTGAAGCCGGATTTTTCTTTGGACTTGTCCGATTTCATGACGGGTGCCTTAAAAGGATCTCTGAGCTCGAATGGTTTTTCAATTTTACTTTTATCACGAAAAAAATTGGCAAGCGGATCCACAGGGGCAGACAGTGCCCCGATAGAAATAAAAAAAGATAATGTGATAAATATAACTTTCATTGTTTTCTCTTAAGGTTTTGTTGGTGCCGGTGGATCAAAGCCACGATCAACCTTAAAAGATGGGTTGTATCGAAATGCCTCAATAACCGCATCACCAGTTACTAATTGAAAACGGCCTTTTTGATCTTTATCAGAGTTGGTCAATTTAAGACTTTTTACGTTATAAATTCTGTCCGCATTACCAATTCGTTCAAAGAAAACTAAAAACTGCAGATAAGTTCCCCGGGCTTTCATTGTGTAAGGCTTTGAGATGAAATAATTATTTGTATTCTCAGTACCGGGTACAATATTAGGATCTTTAATATTTAGAGTGGAAATCTCAGCATTGATAAAGGTGAGGATTTGGTTATCATTAATTTCAGCTGGAAGTTTACGTTGGGCATCTTCAATATTTTTTGCTGCTTCCTCAACCCTGGTCTTCGATTCCTCAGCTTTTTTAACAAATTCTTGGATTTCTTTAACTTTTTTCTGATTAATCTGAATTTCCGCCTCAACAGGAGCGAATTGATCGGTGAGTTCTTTCATTTTGAGATTGTGATCATCCCAAAGGATAAAACCCGAATAGGCAGCGTAAGCCAGCATAAGCCAATGAACTTTTGAAATGATATTATTTACTAAATCTTTCATTATTCGAACCTTCCAATTCCAAACTGAATCTCAAAACTTTCGATTCGTTTTTTATCAGACTCCCGAACTGTGCTGGTAGTACCTTTAATGTTTGCTTCTTTGATGAAAATCGATGACCGCAGGTTGTTTACAAAATTTCCTACGCTTGTGTAATTCAGGGCTTCACCTTTAATTAACATCGTATCGTTTTCTATGGTTAATTCTTTGATCCATAGATCTGCAGGCATATTTTTAGCGATATAGAGTAAAAGGTTTGATGGGTTACGTTTTAAAGAAATCGCTTGTTTAACAGCAGTTAGTTTTTTGGCCAGATTTTCTTCCTGGGCCTTTAATTCTCTAATTTGTTTTTCAAGAGTTGCAGATTGAGCTATTTTTCTTTTTAACGAACTTAACTGAGATTGAAGCTGAGAAAACTCAGCGGTCTTATCGGCAAACTCCTGTTCAAAAACAGGGGCAAGAAAAAAATCGGGAAGATAAATAACAACCATCGCTAGTAAAACAGCTTTAAACTTTAGTTTGGTAAAATCAAACCCTCCCAGGTTTGACATATCCATCTGTTTTTGGGTGGCGGTGAGGTTAATCTTAATCATATTAGCCTATCTTCCTCATAGCGAGTCCAATGGCGACCGCTGAGACTGCGGCCAGATGATCCAGTCCTTTATCAGCTTTTTTTTCGTCTACCTTAAAGGCAGGGAAGATTTCTAAGGTCTTTATTTCCAGACCCGTGGATGCGGATAATTTTTCAGATAGGCCTGGGAGAAGAGAGTTTCCACCGGTTATAAAGCAGTAGTTCACTTTCTCAGCACTGCCTTGGGTAACATAAAAGTTAATATTCTTTCTAACCTCAGAAACCTGAGAATCAATTTGAGAATTTATGATATTAACAATTTCTTGTGGAAGATTTCCGTTTTCATCTCCACTTGTTTTCAAATCTTCAGCTTCTTCGTAGCTAACACCCATTTGACGTTGAATTTCTTCGGTGATTAGACCGCCACCAATGGGCAACTCTTTAGTAAAAATTGGTCCACCACGTTTATAGATTACTACCTTGGTGGTTTGAGCACCAAAATCAATAAGAAGTGTTCCTTGGGAATATTCTTCCAGATTATCTTTGTAAACTTCTTCAAAGACATTGGAGATAGCAAATACGTTGAGATCAACGATCTTTGTCGTGATCTTTGCTTCAACTAAAATTTTTGAAAAATTTTCAACTAGATCTGTTCGAGCAGCCGCAACGATTGCATCATTTCCGCCGCCCTCGTTCTCTCCTAAAATATCAAAAGATATCTGAGACTCGTCAGCACCAAAAGTTATGTACTGCTCAGCTTCCCACATAATATGATCTTCGATTTCTTCTTTTGATCCCTCAGGAACATTTAATCTTTTAGTCATCGTGTTTGGACCATAGAGCCCTAGACAAGCTATTTTAGATTTTATTCCAGCTCGCGACATTGCTTCTTTTAGTCCATCCACAATTTCCGAAGGTTTTTGGATTTCATCCTCGATGATGGCTGCTTCTGAAAGAACAAATGTGCCAAATTTATCGATTTTAAATTTGCCTGGTGAACCGCTAAGTTCGCAGACCTTAATGGAGTGAGCACCAATATCAATACCAAAAATCCCGCCGGGATTTAATTTACTAATAAAATCTTGTAACTGATCAGATAATGATGCTGCCAAGGTTTACTTGCCTTTGAGAATAAACAAAAACTTACCTAATTATAGACAGAGCGAATATGGAGTATCAAGTATTTAGTGCTTCACGCCAATGTGTGAATACCAAAGCAATAAAGACAGGCATTACTTAGTGAAGAATAAGCTTTGAAGAGTTTCGGCCAAATCTGGGAAAAAGATTTGAAAGCTGGCAACCAGGAGAATGGCAGGTCCAAACGCCATAGGTTTATCTTTGGTCATTTTATTTGTCGCAATGAGAGTCAATCCTATGACCGCACCAAGGAAGCAGCTAAGAAAAATATTAAAAAATATACCGACCGGCCCTAAATAAAGACCCAGTATTCCGTATAATTTAATATCTCCTCCACCCAATCCTACCTGCCCTCTAATTTTATAAAACAGCCAGGTAACTAGTAGAGTAACTCCAAATCCCAGACCCCCACCAAGGGCCCAGTGAGTCCAAGGAAAATAGAATAAGGCATAAGGAAGGATCAGCGCGATTAAATAAATATTGAGTTTATCCAGTAGGAGCTGGTGATCAAGATCAATAAAAAAATGGCATATGAAAACACAGGCGATAGCAAAAAAGAAAAAGTAATGCCCTAAACTCACCGCCTCAATATATTCGGGGAATAACCAAAATGAGATAAGCCCGGTGAGAATTTCAATTAAAGGGTATCTCCATGAGATCGCATTTCCACAGAATGCGCATTTACCACGAAGAAACAGGAAACTAAAAATAGGGATATTGTGAAACCACTTAAGCTGAGACTGGCATTTTGGGCAACCTGATCTATCTGATACCAGATTCTTTCCTGCGGGCAAACGTATAATTACAACGTTTAGAAAACTTCCAATCATGCAGCCAAAAACAAATGAATAAATACTATAGAGAGTATTCATTAATCAATATTCTTTCGATTAAAAAAGAAAACAATCATTATAAGCAAAAAAAGTGAGTAACAAAAACCATAAGCAAGTGAAGAATAGAGGTATTGTGATGGAACCTGGGTTTCATAGAGAACAAAATCTTTTAGATTGAGTTTATAAAATCCAGGCAAGATAAAATGATAAGCTTCCAGGACTGATTGCACCATAGGAGAACTCTTAACCATTGAGATACTTTGAGTATCCTTAACAGCATGGCCAAGGATAAGTATCACAAGCGAGAGAAGTGCCGAAAGAATATTGTTGGC
>DLGL01000056.1:8965-24726 GCA_002482685.1 Bacteriovoracaceae bacterium UBA7695
GGCTATAAGCGAAATAAAAATAACAACTAACAATAAAAGTATTGATTCTAAAAAAATAAAGAAAATTGACCATAAAATTAAAGAATTAATGTCGCCATTTAAAAATTTCACGGAGATTAAAGTCATCGCTCCAAGAAGTAAGACATTCAAAAGTTGAATTCCTAACAAACCTAAAACTTTCCCAACAATAAAGGCAAACCGCGGAACCGGACGTGAAATCACCATATAGACAGTTCTTGAATCTATTTCTTTAGATAGAAGATTTACACCAAGTAATAAAGAGATCCCCAGAGTTGAAATTGAAAGCATACCTAATCCAAAATCGAGGGCAACTCTCTCTGGTACACCATAAGTAAATTCAGTAGCAACGAAAGTTACAATAACTAAACCAAGACCAGCAAAAAAAACATTTAATAGGATTTTGCTCTTTAAAAGTTCTTTAAAAGTATAAAAGGCAACAGCAGATATTTTCTGAGCAATCATTGTTTACCTCGAGAAAGATAGAAAATCTCTTCCAAGCTTGGTCTTTTCATCTCGACTGAGACGATATTGCTACCAGCCTTTATTAAATTCATCAGCAACTCATCTTTTTTCAAAGGTTCGACAACAAAACGCTTTAAATTATCAGGCAGATTGATTTGCTCTTTGAGCACCGTTGAAAGATTCAGATTATCAGAAACTTTAGCAGTAACTATATAATCAATTGAAGTCGAATCATTAATCAAACTTCCTACAGTTCCGTTATAAACAAGCTTTCCTTCTTTGAGAAAGATCACCCGATCACAAATTTCTTCCACATCAGGAACAATATGGCTGCTGAAAAAAACCGTCTTACCTTCCTTGTGGACTTCAATAATGACATCTTTAAGCTCTTTTCTACCTATAGGATCAAGTCCGGATAATGGTTCATCGAGTATCACAATTTTAGGGTGGTGAATGATGGTTGCCATAAAACCTATTCTTTGGAGCATTCCTTTTGAATAGGTTTTAAGCTCCCTCTTCAAGGCATGGTCGATCCCAAAACGTGGCGCCCACTTGGTAATTTCGTCCTTAATTTGATTTTTTGTAAGTCCCGAAAGTTTTCCCATNNACCATAAAGATCATAAAATCTAAACCAGTAAGGGAAGGATAAAAATAAGGACGCTCGGGCAAAAATCCGATATTTTTTAAGATATCCATCTTTGATTTACCAAGAGCAGACGAAAATGTTACTTCTCCAGAAGTCGGTCGGATAAAATCCATAATAATTTTAAGAGACGTGGTTTTCCCAGCTCCATTAGCACCTAGAAATCCCACCATGGATCCTTCGGGAATTTCGAAGGAGACATTTTTCAAAGCAGTGAAGTTCTGAGCTAAAAGGTCAGACTTAAAAATTTTGCTTACATCGTTCAATTTAATCATAATGGTATGGTATGCATTCATCACAGCTTAGAAAACATTTTTCTTTTAAAGAACTCACCCTGCTAGTTTCAGGCCTTTCTCTTTTTGCAGTCGCGGGGCGAATCCATCAAAAGACCCAAAAACCAGTTATCGAAGTTACCAAGCAGGATACTGCTCTTAACATCAACAGAAATGTTTTATTGTTTCTTAGCATGGGGAATAAGAGACTCATTGCTGACACGCTTTGGGTGCAAACTTTATTAGAATCAGACGAATCTCATTATAGCAAAAAAGATCTAAACTCCTGGATGTATTTAAGATTTCTCAATATTGCAATTCTCGACCCAAAATTCTATGAGAACACTCTTTGGGGAGGCATGTACCTGTCTATCGTAAAAGACGATGTTTTAGGAGCTGCTCATATTTTTGAGATTGGACTGGATAATTATCCAGAAGATTACAGACTTAATTATTTTGCCGGTTTTAATTACTACTATGAAATTGGAGACCTTGCAAAAGGTTCCGAGCTCCTCACAAGAATTCAGGATTATCCACAGGCACCACCCTTCCTCAAGTCTTTAGTGAATAAACTTCGCTTCGAAGTTCATCAAGACTATGAGACCGCAATGGAGTTCTTGAAGGTTACAGCTAATCAAAGCAAAGATGTTGTTTTAAAACAAAAGCTCGAAGGAGAAATTTATGCTCTCAAGGCACAAATGGATCTGGAGTGCTTAAACTCCAACAGAGAAAACTGCTCAAAAATAGATGCTGATGGCTCGCCCTACCTCTTTAAAGATGGTGTCTGGAAAGCTCAAACCACATTTAAGCCATATCGATTAAAAACAAAAAACGAGAAATAAAAAGGGCCCACTAGAAGTGAGCCCTATAAGATCATGACAGTTTGAGTATTTTTAGAATCCGTTTCTTCTTACAACAAGAAGCTTATTATTATCCATTGTAAGGCATGAGCTTGTAGTCGTTGCTGCGAATGAACCCTCAATAATTCCGGCAGCAGATGCCACAAAGTTCATACCGGTAGCTACAGCAGGATCAGAACTTGCATCGGCCTGGGTCCCGATTGCACTGTTACATAAATGAGCCGCTTGACCAGCGTTAACCACAGTTGACCCTGTACCTTTTCCTGCTGGATAATAACTAATACCACCAGCATCTGGAGTTCCTATAACAACCTCAGTAGCAGCACCTAGAGTTTGTGAACATTGGTTAGCAGCAGTTCCAGACTGAAGACCGGAATTGACTGCAGCAGTCCACGCAGTGGCGTTAATATTTGCAGCAACGTTGAAACCGACTGCATAGTAACGTGAGCCAACTTCAGTTCTTGGATCGTAACCCATATAATTTAAACAAGTTGCATAGATATTGAAATCTGAGAAAAAAGCCGTTTGAGCAGTATAAAGAGAAGACAACTGAAGTTTAGCTTCAGACATCTTAGCTTTGGCTTGATACTTTTTAAAGTTTGGAACAGCAACAGCAGAGAGTAGACCAATAATAGCAACAACCACCATCAATTCAACGAGCGTAAATCCGTCTTGACGCTTAAGCGTCTTCATAAAACTTTTCATAGATCCTCCAATAACCAGATCATTAAGAGACCCGGCAGTTTGTATAAATAAGCTCCCCGTAGTTACCCAAAATTAAGAAATGGGCGATTCAGAGGTTCTTCTCTTGATTATAAATCTAAAACAAATCCAACATAGCTAATCTTACCAAATATTTTCTATCGACCCCATTACGGCAACTTATGCCGGCTGCTTTAAGGGACATACTGCCTTAGAAATCCCGTTGCCACAGAAAAAAGTCACTTTACTCGCCACCACCTGCTGACATAAAGATCGGAAGGTACATGGCCACGAGAACGAACCCAATCATCCCACCCAAAAATACGAGGATGAACGGTTCAATCAGCTTAGTAAGGTTCGAAACAAGCTCTTCAACCTCTTCTTGAAAAACATCTGCCACCTTAACCAACATGCTATCGAGGTTACCGGTTGATTCTCCTACCTTCATCATTTGTGTCACTAAAGGTGGAAAATAAGCAATTCGAGCAAGTGGCTCAGTAATAGACTTACCTTCAATTACACCCTGTCTGACCTTGTTGAGATCCTTCGCAATTTGTGTGTTATCCAGAGTCTCAATACAAATCTCTAAGGAATCAATAATAGGAACCCCTGCGGCTAGCATAGTCGCCAAAGTTCTTGTGAACGCACCCAAGTTTCCTTTAATGATGAGCAAACCAAACAAGGGAACTTTCATAGTGAAACGATCCCACTGAATTTTACCTTCTTTGGTCTTAATGAAATTGAGAAAAAACATACTGCCTGCCACAAGAACGGCAATTAGAATGAGCGTGTAGTTTCGAAAAAAATCAGAAATATCGATAACTGTCTGAGTAACCCAGGGAATCTGTTGTCCAGATTCAGTAAGCATTCCTACAAATTGAGGAACAACGAAAGTCATGAGTCCAAAAATAACGACAAATCCGACAAATAAAACAATCACTGGATAAGTAAGTGCAGACTTAACCTGCTTTTTAAGCTTTTCTTGTTTTTCAAGAAATTCCGCCAATTTATTAAGAATAGAATCTAAGATACCCGCAGCTTCGCCAGCCTTAACCAGATTGCAGTAGAGTTTATCAAATCCTTGTTGCTGTGACAGCGCTTCGAATAAACTCTTTCCCTCTTCAACTTGCATGGAAACATTTTTTATGACTCTTTTTAGAACAGGATTTAACTCTTGTTTGTGAAGAATCTCCATACACTCAAGAATAGGTACACCCGCATTAATTAGAATCGCAAGTTGACGGGTAAACCGCATAAGCTCAGCGCGACCAAAGGGACGTGAGAGCCCCTTATCAACCATCCATTGACCAAGATCTGCTTCAAAAAAAGAAGGAGCAGTCACTTTAGTTGTACGAATGTTTTGACGACGAAGAATTTTCTTCGCATCTCTTTCGGTCGCAGCTTCGACGGTGCTTTCCACCTTCTTACCTTGCGCCGTGAATCCAATGTACTTAAACTTAGGCATAAACTAAGTTATTACCTTTTTTTCTTGGGAGAAGCATCGACACCTAACATCCTTGCCAACTCTTCAGGGTTATTTGAAAAAGTCATGGCCGACTCAGGAGTGATCAGACCAGAATCCAGAATTTTTTTAATGTTCTGATTCATGGTGAACATTCCCGTCTCATCCTGGCCAATCTGCATTTGAGAATAAATTTGGTGAACTTTATCCTCTCTTATCAAGTTTCTTATCGCGGGAGTAATTCTTAGAATTTCCTGAACAGCAACACGCCCCTTGGGAACTTTAGGAAGAAGCTGCTGAGCAACTACACCCTGTAGTACAAACGAGAGCAGGGTTCTAATCTGTGCCTGCTGTTCATGAGAAAAGACGTTAATAATACGGTTAATAGTCTGAATTGTAGAGTTTGTATGTAGAGTTCCAAAAACCACGTGACCAGTTTCTGCAATGGTGAGGGCAGCTTCAATCGTTTCGGGATCCCTTAACTCACCCACTAAAACGATATCAGGATCTTGTCTTAAAAGAGATTTGATCCCTTTTCCAAAACTTAGAGTATCAGCACCTACTTCCCTCTGGTTCACAAGAGAGAGCTTATGCTGATGCACAAATTCAATAGGGTCTTCGAGTGTAATGATATGACTTGCTGAACCTGAGTTTAGTTTATCAATAATAGAAGCCAAAGTCGTCGACTTACCGGAGCCAGTTGGTCCTGTGACAAGAAAAAGTCCTGATGAAACGTTTACCATTTCTAAAAGGATCGGCGGAAGTCCAAGAGCTTCAAAATCTGGAATCAAACTAGGAATCTGTCGAAATACTGCTGCAACAGCACCCTTTGAGTAGAATACGTTAGCACGAAAACGAGCAAGTCCTTTGATACCAAATGAAAAGTCTAGTTCTAGATTTTTCTCAAGTTCAGCTTTTTGTTTCTCAGTTAAAATTTGATAAATAAGCCGCTTCGTATCTTCAGCTGTTAAGCTACCTACTTTTACACGGACAATATCGCCACTTACCCTCATACCTGGAGCACTTCCGACAGTTAAATGGAGATCGGAAGCGCCGTTATCAACCATAACCTTAAAAAGCTGTTGAATCTGGAGATTTCCTATTCCTTGCTCAACTGATGTTTTGGTTTGCGTATTATCCGACATCTAAGAACTCCTAAAGTTGATCTGAAGCTGAGTTAGAAACAGCTTCCTCAAGTGTTGTTAAACCTTGTGCCACTTTTGTTAAAGCACACATGCGTAAAGTCTTCATCCCATCCCGAATCGCCTGCTTTTTGAGATCATCAGCAGAGGCATTTCTAAGAATCAATTCACGAACTTTTGGAGTTACTGCCAAAACTTCGTAAATAGCTACTCGACCTTTATAGCCGGTATTATTACAAAGCTCACAGCCCTTACCTTGGTAAACTTTAATCTTTTCTGCTGAGGCAGGGGCAAATCCACATGCAATTAGTTCATCTGCCGGAATCTTTTTCTCTTCACGACAATTAATACAAATCTTACGACAAAGGCGTTGAGCAACGATAACGTTCAAGGCTGCAACTACAAGGAAGGGCTCGATTCCCATATTTAGAAGTCGGGTAACTGTGGCAGGAGCATCGTTAGTATGCAAAGTAGATAAAACTAAGTGTCCTGTGAGAGCAGCTTCAACTGCAATTTCTCCCACCTCTAAATCCCGAATCTCTCCCACCATAATAATATCTGGATCTTGTCGTAAAAATGCTTTTAAGGCAGTAGCAAAGGTTAAACCAACATCTTTTTTGACGTTAACTTGGTTACATCCTTCCAGGTTGAACTCACAGGGATCTTCAGCTGTAGAAATGTTGCTATCGGGAGTATTGAGATCAGCAAGTGCGGAATAGAGGGTTGTGGTTTTACCAGAACCCGTTGGGCCTGTCACAAGACACATTCCATAAGGTCTATGGATACCTTCTTTAAATACTTCCAGTTGCTTTGCCTCAAATCCCAATTTTGTCATATCTAGCTGAAGGTTACTGGAATCCAATAATCGAAGAACGATTTTTTCTCCAAACAATGTAGGCAAGGATGAAACTCGATAATCAATTGGTTTACCACCAATAAGAAGTTTAATCCGCCCATCTTGTGGTTTACGTTTTTCAGAAATATCCATCTGGGACATAATCTTCAGACGAGAAACGACAGGCGCCATCATACTTTTTGGAGGTTGAGCCACCTCAACTAGGTTCCCGTCAATACGTAGTCTTACTCTAAAAATTCTCTCGTAAGGCTCTACATGAATATCGGAAGCTTTCTTGACGAAAGCTTCCGCCAGAAGCCGGTTAACAAAGGTTACAACATCATCAGAAATATCTTCGGCCTTAATATTTTCTTCTGCAGCAGCAGCTGAGGCTGCCGTTACTTCCTGAATATTATTAATGAGATCGTCTACTGAGTCTTTAATACCCGAATAGAGCTTTCTCCATGAAGAGATATTAGTGAGAATGAATTCAACTTGTTTTTTAAATAAATCAGTGAGCTCTTTAGTCGCTTCCCCTACAACGCTTGGGTCAAATGTTGCCAAGGTGATTTTGGAAGCCGTTTTTTGAATAGGAATAGCTCGCCATTTAACTACGTAACGTTTTTTTAGACTTTGCAAAGTTTCTGATGGAACTTTTGCATTTCTGAGATCAATAAAAGTAAGAGAAAATCTTTCAGAACAAACTTTGGCAAATTTGTTTTCATCGAAATAGGGCATCGATAAGAGTTCGAACTCATTAATCTCATCTTCTTTACCCATAGAAAGACGACGCAACTCTTTGAGAGTGGCCATCCCGGTATTGGTGACTATATCGATAAACTCTTTGCGAATCATTTTACTGGTAACCCTTTAATACTATGTTACCAGTTTCTGAATTTTCAGCACTTAGTTTAATGATTAAATGGGCCAAAAGTCTTTAGCCGCTTGCGCCTGAAGAAAAAGCATTTCTTGACCATCGTGGTATTCTTTTACAAGAAATGGAAGAGCATTTTGATGGGGAATAAAATGATAGTTTAAATCCCAAAAGATATTTTGGGGTGATTGCTGGCCAGAAAAGACAAAATCCCTGGAGCAGGCATTGATAACAATATTCTGAGCGGACCGATTCTCAAATGGTTTCAGGTCCATATGGGCCATATTGGGATTTGTGTTTCGAGATATGTTCACTAACGATAGGCCCAGTTCAGCTGCCACTATCGTAACCAACTTTGCCATGGAGCCGCTACCTAAAAGTACGAGATGAGGGGTTTGGTGGTTTAGCTTAAATTCTTTTAGTATTAACCGCACTGCCAGCAGATCTGTGTTGGTGCCAAAGATACCTGTTGATTGAAAGCTCAAGGTATTTATGAAGCCTAGAGCGGCGACAGTAGGGTCAGTGATAGTAACTTGATTAAAATAATGGGTCTTGTAGGGGGAAGTAATATTTACCCCTACATAGTTCCGGGCCAGGTCAGAAAGTTTAGGCAATTTATCTTCGCTATCCACATCTAAGAGGTCATACTCCACACTCTCATCAATAAGTTTGCGATAAATCGCAGGTGATCGTGAATGTGAAATATTTTTACCGATAAGGGCAAACCTCATTTTCTTCCCAGGTAATCTTTTGCAAAAACAACATCGGTCTTGATTTGTGCAATAAGGTCGTTAACAGTAGGGAATTTTTTTTCATCTCTAACTTTATGGAGAAACTCAATATCTAAATTCTCACCATAAATATCTGTATCAAAATCAAAAAGGTTCGTTTCTATATGCAGCTGTTGAGTATCTTTAAAAGTAGGATTGTGTCCAATATTAGTGATCGAGTTATAAATCATCCCATTATATTTGGTGCGTGTGACATAGACTCCGCGATGAGGGACAATAAGATCTGGAGAAACCTGGATGTTAGCAGTGGGAAATCCTATTTTTTTTCCCCTTCCTTCACCTTTCACCACGACTCCTTCTAAATGAAATGGTCGACCAAGCAGTTCTTCGGCTTTGTGTATTTCTCCTGACCCGATATGATCACGAATTAAACTTGAAGAGACAACTTGTTGATTGAATTCAAACTTGGGCTGTATTTCGACATTCACATTCAGAGGTTTACAAAGCTCTTTAACCAAATCGAAATCACCCTGTTTATTGGCGCCAAAGGCGAAGTCATAACCTAGATAAAAATTTTTAAGATTTGTGTATGAGAGCAAATGAGTCTCAAGAAAATCTTCAGGAGGTAGAGTACTAAAATCCCTTGTGAAACCAATTTCAATTAAAAAATCAACTCCCAAGTCTTCCAATAACTTGCGTCTTTGATCATAACTATTTATAAGAAAACGTTCTTTTTCTGGCTGCAAAATTTTCTGTGGATGTGGAATAAATGTAACTACGACAAAAAATAAATTTTTTGAAACACACTCTGATTTTATCTTCTTCAATAGCTCGCGGTGTCCAATATGGACTCCATCAAAGTTCCCTATGGTTAAACCAATAGGAGGATATAATCCATTAGTTTGAGGTATATCAAGCAGACGTTGAAGTATTTTCATTTTTTACACTTTGAATGTATTTATCAAGCTCTTTGAACGAGTCAGATCGATAGACAAATTTAAGCTGACCCTTCGTATGAGAGTAGTCCTTATAGTCACTAGAGTTTAATAAATCAATGAAATATGTTTTTGTACCCACGCTGAGTTCAGACTCTTTTATTACAGTTTGAGGTGATTTGCCTGTTTTAGCTATAAGTGGGCTTATCCATCTGATGAACTCCCCCAGTCTAAACTGGCCCTTTTTGAATTCTCTCGGAATAGAATGAGAGGAAAATGTTGGAATTTTTTCCTTTTTAAAAACGAGGCCCAAAGCAATAAGAATGGCCAACACTGCAAGAGTAAGATTTACGTAATTTAGCCAGGTACGCCAAGATTTTGATCCTTCCAGAATAGGTAATGCCAAGGACTCTGGAACTTTAGGGACATTCACGCTCTGAGTTGATGGGGAATCTGGTTCATTTTTCTTTGATTCTCGTTTTTGACCAGGCACAGCCCCAGCTACGACAATTTCGGAAACTGGTAACTGTACAGCAACATATCGTTCAGAATCAGGATCAAAATAAGTCAGGGTCAGTGTAGTCGCCGGAAGTGAAAAATTGGCCTTAGGAAGAAAAGTATAATCAAAAACTTTTGTGGCCTGATCAGCATCCTGAATTTTTAAATCTCCATTTGATTCAAATTCCTCGAGATCTGGATGTTTTAATATGGCAGGGGCTTCCATGTTTTCGAGTGCGCCACCTCCTGATACGGTTAATTTTACTTCAAGAGGTTCATTAACTATAAATCTGGAGCTATTGATTTGAAGATCAAAATTATGCTTACCAACCATGCCTGTGAAGGCTGCCGTTTTTCCTGCCTCAGGCAACGGTTTAACTTCAATTTTTACTGAATCACTCTCGATAGTTTTAAGTCGGGTCTGACGGTTCATACCAAACGACCCAAATGGATCATTACTGTTACCACTAACCACGGTAGCAGTTAACTGGAGGGCATCAACTTTTAGCTCTCCAATTTTTTCTGGAAAAAGTTTAGCTCCATAAATTTGCGTCCTGATATAAAGTTGACCGTCTACATTGACTCTCTCTGCCCGATCAGGTTCTTGCAAAAACCGCTTTAAGAAATTATTAAGTTTGGGGTAGCGCTTTATATCCAAATTACTCACTTGGATTTTGCTATATAAAAAGTATCTAACAATGATCCCTTCACCTAAAAAAATACTCTTTTTAGGTACCTCGGCCATTACAAAGACATCTGCTGCAACCTCAGGTTCTTTAAGCACAGTAAAGGTCAGAGATGGTGAACGTATTGTTTTTCCACCGACTTGAACATTTATATCACGTAGCCCAGCAATACCAGCCTCTCCTGCTGCTAATTCGTAAACTATTGTCATCTCTCTGGATGTAGTAAATTTCCCATTTATCCACACTGTGCTGGTTTTTATACCGTAGTTATTCTTTCCTACGACTTCAACTTTATAAGGGCTGAAATTAATTACAGGTTCAGCATCCGCATCGGTGAAAATTCTAAAGACTGCCTGAAACATTTCTCCAGCAACAGGTTTTGCAGGATTGAGTTCGACCTTAACCGAGTCCGCATGAACTGAATTCATCCAAATAAATGCTAATATAAGAAATATATATCTCATCACCAGTCCTTGTTCTTTCTATTCTTGGGACGATTCATATCCCTCGTTCCTTGTTCGATTATTTTCATTTGAAGCTGACGATCATCTGACATAAGTTGCTTAAGTTTTGGAGTCATCCTTGGAGGAGGGATTTTCTTTTTCTCTCCCTCAGGTTCTGAAGACTCTTCTCTCTTGTCTTTATCTTTGGCGTCTTTTTCTTTATCTTCCTGTCCTTTGGACTCTTGATCTTTTTTTTCTTTTTCAGAGTTTTCTTTGTCTTTTTGATCTTTAGGTTCTGAATTTTGTCCTTTCTGGTCTTTTTGATCTTTAGGGTCCTGGGACTGTTGTCCTTGATTTTTTTGATCTTTAGGATCGCCACTATTCCCCTGGTTTTGCTCACTCTTATCTTTTTTGTCCTTGTTCTCTTTATTCTCTTTTTGATCTTTTTTTTCTTTTTCTTTTTTCTCGTCCTGAACTTTAAAGTAATTTACTGTGTTCTTTTGAAGGGCATCAGCAATTTTTTTGCCTTGTGGAGTTTTTTGATCGATGGAAGAACCAAGAGTCTCATAAACGGCAAGACCTTTCTGTTCTTCACCTTTTTCAAGCAAAGCAGTTCCATAGTTCAAATAAGCTTCAGCTGGTATTTCAGGACTAAATCTATCCATAGGTAGGTTTTCTTCATAGAGTGCTAAGGAATCAGATTTTGCACCAGCTTTGTGAAGTTCATCCGCCAATTTAATTTTTTCTAACTGATTGAGTTCTCCTTTTTGGAGATTTTCCAGTTTTTCTATAATTTGAGGAGTTAGCTTAGCTTCCTCATCATCTTGAGCGGCGTAAACAGGCAAGAGAAAGAAGAAAAAACTCAATGTAAACATTCGTAATGATTTTACAAAATAAGAAACAATAAGCAGGATAACTGCTGGCACCACTATCCATTCCATCAGGACTGGCTTAATCACCATGTCTTGTTGTTTTTCACTCTTCTGCTTTTCACCTTTAAAGAAGTCCATTATTTCATCAGAGGGTAAATTATATGTATTCGCTAGCCAGTATTCTCCAGACGGTACATCGGAAGCAATCTTCTTGAAAAAGTTTTCATTTAATTTTGTAATTACATCCTGACCTTTAGATTTTTTATACCCATACCGAAAACCGCGTCCATCATCCAGGGGAATACGGCCTCCTTGAGCAGTTCCTACGCCAACTAAAGCAAGATGTATTTCTTTTGGAAGATTTAAATCAATTTCCGACGCTGTTTCTTCACCATCTGTGAGAACTAAAATATTTCCTCTGGCTTCTCCTGTTTCTTTAAAATACTGGATACTTTCCTGAATAGCAGCAGAGAGGGCAGAAGAGCCATTCTGATTTCTAAGAGTTTTAATACTTTCTAGTCGGGCATCAATAAGATCCAAATCATTCGTAAAGGGCACAATTTTCTTTTGAATTTCAGCAAAAGCGACAATGGCCATTTGATGACCAGCTGCTTTTCTTGCAAAATGCTTGGCAACAAGTACAGCTTTCTGCAAACGACTCGGTTTTACATCCTCAGCAAGCATGCTTGCCGAGGTATCTATTAGTATTATTGTTCTTTCTGTTGGCACTCCAGATTTAATTTTCTCTTCTGGGCCTCTTAAATCAAGCAAGCTAAACATTAATAAGCCTATGCCGAGACAAAACAGACTACTCGAGATATAACTAAAAAAACTTCTATTATAGAACCAATAGAGTTTCACAATCTTAAAGAATTTTCTTTCTAGCCAGATTAATGTTAGAACAAAGCAACTGAAAGCTATGATGATCCAGGGTAAGTATTCAAGGTGTTCAAAGTTCATGCGACATCCCTTAAGAGTATGCGACGAAGAAACTCCACTCCAAAGATCAGGCATACTCCAAGTAAAAGAAAGCTATAAAACTGTTCATCATATACAATTTTATGATTAACCTTAATTTCAGTCTTTTCCAGATTCTGAATATCATCCAGTATTTCTTTTAAGGCACCATTACTTTTGGCTGGATAAAATTTTCCGCCCGTCATATCACTAATTTCTTTCAATGTTTTGTAGTCAATTGATCCACCAGGTATCAGCTGGTACTGAGTTCCAAATATCCCATTTCCTACTGGAATTTTGGCATCATCATCAGTACCTAATCCAATGGTGTAAACTTTAATGCCATACTTTTTGGCTTCTTCCGCAGCTTGAATAGGAGTAAGGGTCCCCACATTGGCTACGCCATCTGTCAGGAGAATAACGACTTTATTTTTTGTATCTGAATTCACGGCGCGGGCAACTGACAAGGCCAGGCCATCACCGATGTTCGTACCACTTCCCAGGTAGCCAATAGAGATTTCAGACAGAACTTGATCTACAAGTGCCGGATCGGTAGTTAATGGTAACAGGGTGAAGACCTTTTCTGAAAATATCACTACGGATATCCGGTCAGTTGGTCGAAGCTTAACAAAATCACGAATACGTTGCTTAGCTACTTCAAGACGATTTGGTTTAATGTCCTCGGCCAACATTGACCTTGAAACATCGATACATAATATAATGTCATTCACTTCAATATTTGAGGGAGTAAATTTCTGAGCCTTGCGAGGCTGCATTAGAGCGTAACTCAGATAGGCCCAACCTGCCAAACCAACTAAGAAAAGTAAAATCCGACATGCTTTTCTTATTAAAAGAGAAGTGGACTTTTGTTGGGGGAAAAACAACGGAGACCGCAAAAAAATCTTCCAGTAGTCAAGTCCCCAGAAAAGAGCTGCTACAACACCAAGCCACATGAATAAAGGAGTTTTATATTCCATTTAAAACTCCAGCTACCTCGGTTTTAAATTTTAGGTAAGCAGTTTCGACATCAGCAATTTCTTTATCAGTTCTTTGTTGTTTAAACTGATATTTGAAAAGAACTTTCTCAAAATTTTTAAATTGGTCTTCTATTTCGGGAAAAGTCTCCAGATAACGCAATTTCTGACGCCACATAAATACTATGTCATCATAGCTGGCAGCAGTTAGAATCTCTTGTTTAAGTCTGTTTCTTTTAGCTTTTAATGAAGCTTTATTCGTAAGCTTCTTTTTGAACCAGAAAACTATAAACAGAGTAAGAATTAGACCTATGAGTCCAATTAGCCATGGAAAAAGTTTTAATTTTTCAGGAATTTCAAAATCTCCAAAAATAAATGACTTGGCTTCTTCCGTTGGAATTATCTCTACCCCATTCCATGTAACAAGCGTTTCTTCACCATTTAGAACTTCTGTAATTGAATTAGATTCAGGAACTTTTATAAAAATTATTTTAACTTCAGACTCCAACTGACCTTGCTTACCCATAAAAGGAGAAACGTTCTGAATATAAAGCACCTTTCCTAGTTTCTTGCCTTTAAGACCCGATAAAGCTGATGCTCCGCTGCCTTCTTTGACAATAAATTTTCCCGGTGCGATCTGACCTTGCTTAATAGCTGATTCATTAAAGGTCAGTTCCAGATGAACCCGCGCCCAAAGTGATGTTGTACATAATGTGAGAAAAAAAAGTATTTTAATCACACTAGCTCTCTTACAAATTTTTCCAGGTAGCGCTCATGGACACCTATCTCCTTATAGCGTTCTTTAAGGAAAAGTGCTTTTTCATCCTTTCCTTTCAAATCAGTCACCATAGATTTCCCGGTTAAGGGATTTTTTGTTTTAAACAAAAAGGGGAGGTCATGATTTTTGTCAATTGGTGAGTAGATTCTAAAACAATGCATATGTTTTTTATCAAGGAGTTTATCCCAAAGCTTTTTATCATTTACGAGACTTAAATCTCCCAGGTAGATAACTTCCTTTCGTCGAGCAAGAAAAGTTTTTATCTGAGCAACTTTGCTTTCTTCTGGCAATGAATTAGTCATATCCTTATGCTTAACATTAACCTTTCCGTCTTTATCAATGACTCCCAATTTTTCCAACATTGATATAAATAAAGTTAATCCTTCTTTCCCTTTTTTTGGAGGGAGATTTATTGTCTTGTTTGCCCAAATAATGACTCGAATTGCATCATGTGTTTCACCGGCCAATAAATAGAGGAGAGCTATAATTTCAATCAGTGCCTGAAGTTTAGATACTTCGTTAAAACCATAAAATAAAGTCTGGCTCAGATCCAGAAAAACGACAATTTCGACATTTCTTTCTTCTTCGAAAGTTTTTACATAAGTGTGATCGGATCGAGCGGACAGCTTCCAGTCAATAAACCGCACATCATCGCCAGGAACATAGATCTGGTGTTCACGAAATTGAAGACCTGATCCACGAAAATGAGATTTGAGCATGCCTGTCGCATAGGCATTTGAATTTCTAAAAATATGAGATTGGATCATTCCTACGACCCGTTCAATCTCCTTTAAGTTCATATCAGATTACACTCGCAGCAATTGTAGCGACTAAGTTTCGTGTATTTAGTTTATCAATCTGAGCTTCGTAAGAAGCAATCACCCTATGACCCAGTACACTTGGAACAATTGAGAGAACATGCTCAGGAGAGACGAAATCTTTTCCGTCCATAAAAGCCTTAAATCGCGCAATTTTGTATAGCCAGATTGAAGCCCTAGGAGAAGCTCCAGCAATGAGAGCTCCTTCATATTTTTTAGGGAAATATTTATTTCCTGGTCGGGTAGCGTGAACCATTCGGATAATCATGTCTTTAATTTTTTCGTCTACATAAATCATTTCTACTTTCTCTTTGAGAGCAAATAAATCATTCTGATTAATGATCGCTTTCAAATCTGTTTGCTGGTTTTTGAGTCCCAAAACACTTTTCTCAGCTTCAAAATCAGGATAATCCACTGAAATCTTCATCATAAATCGGTCCAATTGAGCTTCTGGAAGATTATAAGTTCCTTCTTGTTCAATTGGATTTTGAGTTGCCAGAACGACAAATGGACTTGGAAGTTTGTGAGTTTTATCACCAATGGTTACCTGTTTCTCGGCCATGGCTTCAAGAAGAGCAGCCTGAACTTTTGCAGGAGATCTGTTAATTTCATCGGCCAGCACAAGCTGAGTAAAAATGGGTCCGAACTTAGTTGAAAATTCCTGCTTCTGCTGATTGTACATCATAGTACCAATCAAATCTGAAGGAAGAAGATCCGGAGTAAATTGGATTCTCTGGAACTGAAGGTCACAAATTTTGCTCATGACCGAAACACTTAATGTTTTACCAAGACCTGG
>DLGL01000056.1:24745-38344 GCA_002482685.1 Bacteriovoracaceae bacterium UBA7695
AAACCTTCAATTAGAAGATGTCCTTCGCAAACCAAGGCAGCAACAATTGATTCCAGAAGTTCATCTTGTCCAAAGACAACAGTTTTGGCCTGCTTGACCACATTGTGAACTTTTTCTTGTAAATTCATTTAAGACTCCATTAGATAAAAATAACTCTTAATATAATTTGAACGGTCTGAAAGAGAAGCAACAGGATGGTCCCATCCCTGCATTCCACAATATATAAGTTGCAACTTTTTATGTTCTTTTGTAGCTGCATCTAAAATATTTTTTTGAAACTCTTCATGGTTTACGTAATGAGTGCATGAAGAGAAGGCTATGAGAGCACCTGGATTAGCCGCTTTTAAAACTTTGCGATGAAGCTTGCTGTATCCTTCAAGAGCTTGATCTTTTTGAGACTGACTCTTTGCAAATGCTGGGGGATCACAAAGTATGAGATCAAATAATTTATTCTTCAAATGGGCATCATCAAGAAATTTGAACACATCGGACCTTGTGAAATTTCCACGATTGGAGAAGCCATTCAGTTCTAAGGCGGTACTAATTTCCAGACCAAAATCTCCTTGGTCCACAAAACTCACTTGATCAACACCAGCTTTGAGCGCACACAAGCCCCAAGCTCCCGCATAACAAAACAGATCAGTGGCTTTTTCAAATTTCTTATTCAGGCGACCTAATAAATGAATTAACTGCTGGCGATTTTCACGATGATCATAATAAAAGCCAACTTTCTGTATGACTTCAGACCGAAGCAGATATTTAATTCCATTTTCTTCAATATGAAGGGCCGGAACTTTTTCATTTTCAAAAGTAGGAAGAAATTCCTTCTCGCGGTATTTGGCATTATCTAAAAGATAGGCTTTCCCTGAAATGAGCTTTTCGATATTTTCCTGGATGAGTTGCCGGTATCTATCAACTCCGGCGGTATTAATTTGAATAATTGCTTTGTCCAAAAACTGATCAACGATAAGGCCTGGTAACCCATCTGCTGATCCATAAAAAAGTCTTGAGTTCTTTTCATAGCCTTTGAACAATTGGCGCTTAATAAAAGCTTTTTCGAGGGCGTGAGTTATATAAATCTCGGCTGAAAGATTGTGTATATCTTTATTATCAATTGAACTCAGGACATGAACACTGTTAAATTTTTCATCAATAATCGGATTAACAAAACACAACCAAGATGCAGTTAAATCTGGATGAGTGAGAAGACACCATTCACCAGAAGGAATAGGTTTAAGCGAATCACTAACATCCGCTTGTTTTAATTCTTTATGGTGGGAACGGATTTTATTCAAACCGTTTTTAGCTAATAACAATGATCTCAAAAAGAAAGCCTTGCTGATTTTAGTTGTGTAATTATTATAACAGCTTAGGCAGGGCTCTCAAGACGGAAGGGCATAATAAATTTCAAAGAGAGAGTTTTACTCAGGTTTTAATTCAAGACTTTTGAAGGTTTCGCTTAAGAATTGTTCTAGTTGAGGCCGGTGATTGATGAAAAGTTCATCCATAAGCATTTTCATGCGGTAATTCCCATCGCTCTTCTCACCCAGCACCTGCAATAGAACCGAAAGAGTCAGTTTTTTTGGTTCTCCGCCGAGTGCTGAATCAAGCCAGGTCTTTATAGATTCCCACTGCATATCGGATGAAAAGACGGCCTTAATTGTTTCAAGCCAATTAATTTGAGTTTCAAAGTTTTGCAAGGATGAGAACTGATTAATCAGTGCAGAGGCCTGATCCCTGAAAGCCTCATTTCTTAAAAGTTGTCGAATTTCGTTCACATTCAGGAGATCTGTTTCTAACAAAGTTGTTACGATACGGTTTAATTCCTCTGGGTTGCTTATCATCCCGTCTAAGAGTTGGTTGGTTATTTTCAATAAATTCTTAGTGTTTTCGACTCGAGAGAGAATTTTACTGATTTCGGGCCACATTTGAATAACTATTTCAACAACTGAAGCAAGCTTCTGTATGTTTTGATTTGTTATTTCTTTTTTGGAAAGCAGAATAACACTCTTAATAACAATCTCTTCTAATACCTTTTTATCTTCAGGATCTTTGAGACTGTTCAAAAACTTGATGCTCTCTTCGAGCATTAAATTTATTTGGTTTTGATCATTATCAAGATATTTATCGAGAAGATTCTGTGTTTCATCCTGAAGTTTCGATAAATCGTGCCGAGCAATAAGATTACTATCAATGAGTTTAAAACTCTCCGAATCCAGAGCTGATAACTTGTCATCTAAACGGGCCCGAACAAACTGCGACAAATGTCTGAGGCCTGATAGTTCAACCGTTTTAGTTAAAAATACTCCGTTATGACCTTCTGGAATTCTATTATTCGGAATTCTGTAGGCATTAAACTTCTGAGTGCTAAGCTTTGAGGAATCAGCGATAGTGGTAAGTAAACCTTGAATAAATTGACCATAACTTCTATCCGATCCATCGGGCTGAGGATATGAATCAGATAGTTCAATCATCGAAGAATACGTCGCTCGGATATTTTTTAATTTATGCCGAGACTCTTTAGGCAAACCACCGAAACCTCGGAAAAGTCCACCCGATCTTTCTAACATTACTAGTAGTAGCTCTGATTTGATAACGTTGCTTCTATAATCAATCGACCCGGCGATTTCGTTTTTAAAGAAAGCACCATAGAAGTTATTTAAGAATCCAATGTCACGTATAACAACTTCTAAACGATCAATCACTGTTCCTGCTACTTTTTGAGTTGAAGCCGGGGAATGAAAGACAAAATTCTTTTCCGTTTTTTTATCTGATAAATCATACAAAAAGTGAATCACTTCATTGATTGATGTTTTATGGTTTTTAATTTTTGCACGCTTAAATGGTATTTCGACGCCACCTTCAGGATGAATCCAGCCTAAAAGATTTTTAACTAAACTAGACCCATTTTCATTTTTTCTTTTAAGAATTCTTAAGATGTCAGTGACACCATCAATAACCGCCTTCTCGGTTAAACAAGGATCAGCACCCAAACCTGAGGATAGATCCTTACAAGTGGTCGGGCTGATTTCATAATTTATAACTGATTTTTTTTCTTCTAAAAGAACAAAGGTATCGCGAGTCAATTCATTCATCTTACTATCTGGAGTAAATTTGAAAAAATTGAGCAAACGATTATCAAGACTAATTTCCTGATTAACTGTCCCATAGAGAAGTGATAATTGATGGAGAGACTCCATCAATCGGGGGTCAGTTAAATTGCCATGAATTTCATCAATGTTAGCAAGTATGCCCTTGCCTCCTTTCGCGGACATTACGGCAAAGTCTGCTTTAACAGCAGATGAGAAAATAAACTGGAGCATGCCTGGTGCCCAGACCCCTGAGGCGGTATGAAAGTCATCAATTTGAAAATTTTCTTTAAAATAGTTTTGCGAAGAATTCATCCACAAGTAGATGCGTCCAACAAATCCAGCATCCCCAAGAACATTCAAACATTCTTCTGGCAGTGTATTAACTAGATTGTAGTAGCTTGAATTTTCTTCGTAGGTTCTGGTCAGTAGTTCAAAACAACTTCTGGTCCTCAAAGATTCAGAACTCTGTAGTGTTTGGACATAGGTAACTGGTTTTCTTTCCTCGCGTTGAAATTCACGCTCCGGTTTAGGTTCAGCTTTGTATTCTCTGGTCAAAATTTCGATTAGTTCAAACAGACCCCTACCTGATAAAAAATTTGAAAGATCACCTTGAACTTCCGGTTGCGCCAGGGTTGTAGTGACATATCTTAAACTGTCCTGGTACGCATTATCCTGCAAAGCTATTGCCATGGCCGGTGAAAGATCCGGGAAACTTACTAATAAAGTTTCAAGTAGAGTTAGAGCATCTGATGCCTGGATATCATCTTGTAGAAATAGACCTATTAAACGGACAAAGTTTTCTTTTTCAGTATTTGAAAGTCCGCTCCATATACCACTCCAGGATTGGTGCCAGCTTTGTGCCTGGCTACTAGTCTCAGAGACCTCTCTCAGTAATTCACTTGCTACTTTGAGATCATCCGTTGAGATTTCAGTAAGCACGCTGTAAAGAGTCTTAACTAACTCCGCATCACGTTCTCCCTCTTTGAGATCTTTTAAAGTACTTCTTAGGGAAGAGAAACTTTCAGATGAAAGAAAAGATAGAAACACATATCGATCATCACCAAAGACATGATGAATTCGTTTGAGAAATTTGAAATCATGAGTAGA
Source organism: Bacteriovoracaceae bacterium UBA7695 (assembly GCA_002482685.1). Taxonomy (GTDB): domain Bacteria; phylum Bdellovibrionota; class Bacteriovoracia; order Bacteriovoracales; family Bacteriovoracaceae; genus Peredibacter. The sequence goes on from DLGL01000056.1 coordinate 28,945, forward strand.
AGGAAGAACGCTAAAGGCATGTTTTAGAACCATGTAGAAGGCGTTTATTCCTTGTTTTGCATTTTTCTCTTCACAGAATTCCTGAAACGCTAAAAACTTGGTAAGCCCATGTAAAAGTAGTTTTTCAAATGAATCTTTATCATCGGCTTTTAAACTTTCAATTTTATGTTTAAGTTCTTGAGCAATGTTTATGTGAAACTCGCGCTTGCTGGCGCGATTAATACAGTTTACCCCAGAAGTAAGACTATTCTTCAGATAAGTTGTGTCTTTAAAAAAAGTCGGACTTCCAATAACATCTAGAAGAATTCGGATATCACCGTTAAGACCATCTTCGGCCCAATCCTTAATAGGAGAATCACCATCATAGAGAACTCCCGCTAGGTGGTTCCAGCTTTGAGAGTCCATATTTTTTGAGAAGTCATTCAACAGAGAAGTTACTCGAGGAATTAGTTTTTTCTTATCCTCATCTGTAAATAAGATATTGATGAATGATTTGTTTTGTTCATAGGCAAGGATAACATTTTTAAGAGATGAGATAAGTTCTAGATTTTTTGCATTGGAATGCGAAAGGACCTTCATCAAATCTGAACGTTGTGTAAGATTGAGCTGCTCACTATTGAGTGCTTTATCCAGCTGAGCAAGGACTTTATGCTCAGATAGACTACGCTGAAGAATTTTGGCAAGAGTTTCTATTTGCCCTTGAGATTCTGCCTGGGCGACCAGTTCGTAAAGATTTTTACGGCTAGTTTGTGTGCTAAAAAATTGGTCATTAAGAGGCTTAAAAACCTTATCCACCGCTGCCTGATCAGCTTCTTTAATGGCGGTATTTAGATCGGGAAACTGCCTGGCCCAGCCAGAACAATCGAAGATATTTAAAATATTCTTTTTACTGAGAATCTGGCCTTCAAAAATCATTGAACTGCATGAAGCTTTCACGAAATTTTTAGGAGTCGTTGAGTTCTTCAAGGCCACGGGTTGCTGACCGGTACAAGCTTGTACAAGGATCAATAAACCCAGGGTTAATATATATAATTGAGACTTCATACTGAGAGGTTAACCCTGACTCAGACCAAAAAGTTAGATTGAGGCTCTACTATGAAGAAATAACAGGCTTTTAAGGGGCGGATTTAGAAGAATCACCCAGAAAATAGCTCATGGCCTCTCCGGTATTAATTTTATAATTTTTGAATTCAACCGTATCTTCTAATATCAGAGGTTTAGAACCGGGAGCGGAGGAGCTCTGTTCAGTTGAATTTTTTACTGATTCAAGGACCGCGATGCCTTGAGATTTACCATAAATCAGGTCTTTTTTAACAGTTAAGGTCTGCCCATTCTCAGAACTCGTTGTTGACTGAGACTTCAGGACCCATTTGCCATCGGAGAAGGAATCCTTTTCGTATTGAGGTTTAATGACCAAAGTTCCAATAGGCTTATTGCCTTCTACTTCAATCAATCTATCCTGGCCGTCAAATTTCAACAGAAATGACTGAACCCCTGCAATTCCGGTTGAATCTTTCGCTATGAATTCTTTTGGTTTAGTTCCTGGAGAAAATTTATAACCTGACAGTCTCTGAACGTTCGTCATTGGAATGAGGCTATCCATTACACTCATAATTGAAAGTTTGAGTTCCTCTTTTGCTTCTTTAAAGCCTTCGGGTAAACCCATAACTTCGACGGCGAGTCTCTCTGGATTTGAAGTCCAATAAGTACGGAAAATCACTTCTTTAACATTTCCGAAAATCATCTGGTCATTAAGCTGCTTCGTAAGTTTAGAGCTTTGAATGTCGACCACAAAATCTTTAACACCTTTAGTTTTTAAAGAGTAAACCTTAGCATCAAAAGCGTTTAAATAAGCGACCGGATCCTGCGACCAAGCATTAACTGAAATTAAACTTAAAAGTATAAATATAAGCTTCATGCTATTCCTTTAACCATTGAGATGAATCGACTCTCGGACACCGAAGGTGTTTCTCTTTTTTGTATATTACCATACCTGGCGATCCAGTCACACCCTTCAAATTTTTCACCTGAGTATAGATAATAGAAATCCAATCCGCATTTATATGAGAAAAATAGGCGACTATTGAAGCCCCTAAGTTAATCATTTCAGGGGATATAAAAGAAGCTTCATGAAGTTTGATGATGGCATGAGAGCTTTTGGCCCCATCCAGGTGAAGCCAAAGATCCTCTTTACCCGACCATTTGTTACGAAGTTGATCATTTCCAGTGGAACTCATACCCACACCAATAGAGAATCCCTCGAACCTAAAAATCTTGTAGTCATCCTTTTCAGCGGATTTAACCATTGTGACATTCGCCTTCGTATCTTCCCGGCCCCAAATAGGCTTAGTTATCGGTAAAGAGGAAGTTGCTTTGTTTTCGGGGCTTTTACCTGCAAGCATTTCACGAGCATCGTTTAAACGTTGATTGAGTATTCCTTCTCCGCGTTTGAGTTTTTTAATTTTTTCAAACAATAAGTTACGTCTTTCATAAGAATTTAGTTCGCCTTCAAATTTAATTTTATGATCTCCGACTTTAAGTTCATAAACTTCCAGTGAAGTCCCTTTATCGAGTAGCTTTTGAAACTCTTCCCATTGACGGGTTCTATTTAAATCACCCTCAATATTAGTTATTTTCCTTTGAAGAAAAGTAGGACCGGATGTGAGACCTTTAATTTTTGCTGCGTTCATTTCATCTAAAATTAGCTGATCGATAGTAGAACTCTGCGCTGAATGCAGATCGTTTTTCATATCATCTTTTCGTCCAACCTCATTAAAAAATTCGTAGATGTCGGCCATATCTTCATTTGGGACAAAGGCTTTTCCATGCCAGCTTAAAAGAAGCTTAAAAGGTGTCTCCGGAGCATCCTGATAGTGATGTAAAAAATAGAGTTTTCGAGCCTTCCAGAAAAAAGCTATGGTTTGTATTTGACCAAATTTTTGATAGCAAAATTTAATGATTCGGTCATGCGGATCCATCTCAATGCCAATAAAGCTGCAAGAAGTAAGATGCTTTCTTAGATACTCAAGAAAAGTGTCTTTTCTTCTTAAGGCCGATGGTGGAGCCTCATTATGTAGCCACAACCCTTCCTGTCCGGCACCACGACCCATATACAAATGCCAGGTTTTACCCGGAGATCTAATTGAAAAAGAGATAAAAAATGAGGTACTATAAATCTTCTGAATTTGCCCATAAGCGAGTTGTTGTTCGCTAATAAATTTAACCTGTTTTTGTAAATCCAGATAATATTGAATCATATGACTATTAATCTCATAAACACTGATCACTCGGTTCATCATTCTCAAGTTGAATGGGATGTCCTTACAAGGATTATAGCCCAATTTGCGTATTTTGAGCGCAATAAGGAAACCTTGGTTGGGAAGATTTTTAAGGGTCGTCTTGAGGAGCTAACTGAAGAATTTATCAGGACACAGAGCTATCTAAAAGAAGTTAAGGATGAGTATCGTCAAGTTCTGGTACAAATTTTTGCAAAAATCCCCCCTGATCGGTCGCTAGATACGCTCAGAGGGCATATTTCTAAGAAAGGTGTTCTCAATTTTTCAGAACTTAATAAGTTGGCACTATTAATTGAATCGGCCATTTTCATTAAGAAAGACTTTCCTAAGTTGCGGCTTTCTGAATTTCAAAACCTGATTGAAGCCGATTTCCAGTCTATTCAGAGAAAATTCTTAAAAGAGTTCAGGCATCTTGTGGATGATTCTGGAGATGTTCATTTTGATCGGCACCCGGAACTGAATGAATTGAATCGAAAACTACGGGAGTTGGAAGAGAAAATCAGAAGATCCGTTCAGGAATGGATAAATGATCCAAACCATCACAAAATTCTTCAGTATCATAGTTACGATGTTCACTATGACCGGTATGTTGTGCCTGTCAGATCAGATTCTTATCGCTCTGAACTAGGTCTCATTGTATCGAGATCTGAATCCGGACAAACACTTTTCGTAGAGCCATTTCAAGTAAGAGAATCATGTAATAGACGAATGGAAATTATTGCCAAGATTGATGAGATTATAAATCAGTTGGCCATGAAGTTCTCTTACGCACTTTACGATTTCTCTGACTTACTGGAAGCCATCTCGGATAATTTTCTTCGAATCGATTTCTATCTGGCAAAATCAGCTTTTGCTAATGACTATGCTCTGGAATGCCCAAGTATAAGGTCAACCCCGGGTTTTAAATTTACCCAACTCTTCCATCCTCTATTAAAAGATCCGATAAAAAATAGTGCAGACTGTTCAGCGAAAGATCATGGGATTGTCATTTCAGGCCCTAACACAGGCGGAAAGACTGTATTTCTGAAATCTCTAACCTTATCATATCTGCTTTTTTACCATGGCTTTTTTGTCCCAGCTGCGGAAGCTGAGATGTATCCTTATGAAGGCTTATTTTATTTTGGCAACGATCTTCAGGATTTGCAGATTGGACTCAGTTCTTTCTCAGGTGAGGTCAAAAACTACATTGAACTGATGGAAAATATTCTTCCTTCAAATCTTATTCTCATAGATGAGATTTTTAATTCAACCTCTTCAGATGAAGCGAGTGCACTGTCTCTATCTTATTTTGATGAACTCCATAAACGTGGAATCTGTCACATTGTGGTTTCGACCCATCATCAGATGTTTAAGACTCTTATACATCAGGATCGAAGCTATATTTCTTGTCATGTTGGATTTGATACCAAGAATATGAAACCGACTTACAAAATCCAATGGGGTACCCCTGGGGCTTCAATGGCCATCGATATTTTTCGAATTCTCTCAAGAAATAATCCTGCAGTAAAAAATGTCCCAGATAAAGCGCTTACACATCTAAGTGACAAAAATGTAAGTTACGAAACTCTTCTGCAAAGAGTATCCCAAAAGCAGATTGAACTGGATCAACTTTTGAATTCCAACCATCAGCTAGAAATTGAAATGAAAAATCAAAAAGGGGCAATGGAAGGAGTTCTAAATCTAAAACTTAATGAAGAGTTGAACAAGGCCCGTAAAGAAGTAGAAAAAATATTACAGGAAGCGCGGCAAATCGTAGACGAGGCCCGTAGGAATGAAATTACAAAGGTAAAGCGTGTTGATGACAAGGCCCATGTACTAAATGCCAAAATTCGTTCTCTAAAAGGTGAGGAACCCGAAGCAGAAGAAATTTTCCAAGACGGTATTTTGCAGATCTCAGATCTTAAAGTTGGAGACACTGTATATTCAATAACTCTCAAAAAAGAATTTACGATTCTGAATCTTGATTCAAGAAAAAATGAAGTTCAGATTGGGAAAGGGCCGATAAAATTTAACGTCCCTGTATCTACACTCGCCAACTCTAAACGAGCTCCTCAACAACATAAGGTAAGCGTTTCGTTCAACAAGACCAGTCATTCACAATTTGAGTATGATGTCAGAGGAATGAGGTTATCGGAGTGCCAGAACCTTATTGAGAACGCCTTGGGAGACTTGCTTTCGGGTGATGTACCCTTTCTGAATGTTATTCATGGGCATGGTGATGGAATTCTTAAGAATTGGCTCCGCGACTACCTGAAAAAATCAAAAGATTTTCAGGTAGATAAATCTGAAAGTGGAAACGACGGTGAGACCAGAATTATAGTTAAATAATCTAGTCTATGATCGTCCCGATTCTCCATGGTCTAAACTTAAATGACTCCTGCTCATCTTCACTTCCCGGCCAGGGCACGGATAGTGAGAACCAAATAGCAATCGCCTTACCTTTAATATGACCAAAAGGAACAGTTCCCCATCTGCGAGAATCTGCTGAAAAGTCCCTGTTATCCCCCATGACAAAATAGTTGTCTTTAGGGACAGTGAACTTGTAATAGTTCGCAAAGTAATCATTTCCCACATCAATCTGAGTGGTGTGTGTAGCGGATCCGGTTTTTGTTTCCATGAACTTAAACTGGTAAGACTTATAACGGTCGTCCATGTCATCCAGAATTTTTTTTCCATCAATTTCTTTGGTCTCAATGGGCTTGTTGTTAACGTAAACGACTTTATCGATCACTTCAATCGTATCACCCGGAAGACCAATCACTCTCTTAATATAGTTAAGGTTTGTGTCTTTAGGGTATTTGAAAACAATAACATCTCCACGCTCAGGAGCCTGGGGGCCAGTGAGATAAATAGGATCAGTGAACCAGTCACTGAAAGGAACCTTAAAGCCGTAAGAAAATTTATTAACCAGGATAAAATCGCCAATCAATAAAGTAGGAATCATTGATCCTGAAGGAATTTTAAATGGTTCAAATAAAACTGAACGAAAAACCAAAACTGATAGGATGATTAAAGTAAATGACTTCACTTCTTTAATAAATTTTTCTTTTCTGGAGGGACCCGGGTTAATTGGTTCAACTTGTTCAACCGGTATCACGACTTCCGGAGTTTGATTGTCTTGCATAACGAAGCCTTTTATTTTTTCTGCGGATATAATGTTGAGTAATAATATTCCATGATGTTTTTAGCTAAAAGAGGTGATTTGATATACCACTTTTTTTGATTAACGATCATGACACAAATTGAAATACCTTTATCTGATTTATCCTCCAGAAGTTTAGCATAACTTACAAACCAGTCTCTTTTTCCACGTGGTTCTCCGCCTGTAATACTTCCTGTTTTTCCACCGATTTCCAGCTTATTCAAAAGATACTTACTTCTTCTAAAAGATGAACGTGCAGTTCCGTTTGTGATGGTACCCATTGCTAGCGTCCGTAGATCATCAGCGACCTGGGGAGTAAGTACGAGTTCATCTTTTTTAATTGGTGGATAAATAATCTTTTTATCCTGAATTCCCTCAACGGATTTGATAACAACCGGGTAACGAAAAATTCCACCATTGGCCATCACAGATCCAATGACTGCTCCGTGAACCGGACTCATCACAGTCTGAGTGTTAAGCCCTGATGAAAATTCAGCAAGGTTATACTGATCCTGGGCTATGTTAAACACAGATGGAGAAAGATTAACTCCCTCAAGAATTTTTTTATTAAATCCAAATTTTTCCGCCATTTTCTTTAATCCTGCCGGAGTTAAGTTTTCAATGGCAGTTCTTCCAAAAATAACATTGTTTGAAGTAGCAAAGGCTTGTTGGAGATCAAGAGTTCTTACCCAACGTCTGTTTGAAGGCTCTTTTAATTGAGAGCGGTAAAGTGTTGTTGAGCGCCCAGAGAAATGAAATTCAGTATCAGTTTTAATGTGAGTATTTTCTAAAAGGTCTGAAGCTGTAACAATTTTAAAAATACTGGCAGCCGGATGAGTTGTAGTGAACGCAAGATCACGACCAAAAACATTCTTAGCTCGAGCATAATCAACTGCGGCCAGGATATGTCCGGTCTCATTGTCCAGCACTACGACCGAGGTGAAGTCTGGACGATAAAGAGAAAGCTGCTTTTTGATAAATTCTTCAAGATCAGGATTGAAAGTATAATTGGTTTTATATTTCGCTGAATCATAATCAATTAATTGATCCCAACTTTGGTGCTTACCAATAATTTGTTTCCACTCATCCGGAGACTCTGGTGGCGCAGCTTTTAGCGCCTGAACATCTGAGGGTGACTGAAAAAGGGAATTGTCTTTAATAAAATTGAGATTCGCCCATGCAGAAAGTGAGCACATGAGTCCGATAGTGACTAAAATAAGAGGGCGGTTTAAATCCTTGAAAACCATTAAAGCATTATGCCTTAAAGTGCTTTCCAATGACAAAAAATTCTTTGCTTACGCTGCGGGTGGACTTTGGTTTTAAATAATTGAATTCATTAAATAGTTTCTTTTGTTCCTTCAAATAGTTCTGAGCATCCTGGGAATCAAAAACCTTAATAACGAAGTTTCCTCCGGGGCGAAGGAATTTTGGAAGCAACCCGAAGACAGATTCTACTAGGTTTAGACTACGAATCTGATCCAATGTCTGCATTCCTGTCGTGTTGGGCGCCATGTCAGACAAAACGACATCAAACTGATCTTTCACATCAAGCTCTGAGAGATTTGAGATGTTGAAAATATCTTTTTGGTAAACGCGCACGTTAGGTATGCCAGTAAGTTTTTTATTCACTTCCTGAATATCAATACCTACCACACGGCCCGTATCTCCAATGACTTTACTCGTATATTGGATCCATGAACCCGGGAAATAACCAAAATCCACAACCAGGTTGCCTGGTTTTAGGATTTTATACTGTTGATCAATCTCTTCGAGTTTATAGACACTACGTGCGACGTAATTATCTTTTTTAGCCTTCTCAAAATAGTGGTCTTTAACTTTGAAATTTCCCATGCCCCTATTTAGCAAGCTTTGCTAAAATGAGCCATGAAAAAAAATGAAAGGGCCCTTGAGGTGTTTAATCGCCTAAAAAACCTATATCCCGATGCTCACTGCGAGCTAAATCACTCAAATCCCTTTGAACTTACCATAGCTACTATACTCTCCGCTCAGTGTACTGATGTGCGAGTGAATATGGTGACTCCAGCCTTGTTTAAAAAATACCCTACACCTCAAAAACTTGCCAAGGCCAGACTTGAGGATGTCGAAGAAGCTATTAAATCGATAAACTTTTTTCGCAATAAAAGTAAGTCACTCATAGGCTGCGCGCAGATGATTATCGATAAGTTTCATGGTGAGGTTCCGAAAACTGTTGAAGAATTAAGTGAGCTTCCTGGGGTCGGTAGAAAAACCGCCAATGTCGTTTTGGGAAATGCTTTTAACATCAACACCGGAATTGTGGTGGACACTCACGTTAAAAGGACGGCTTTTCTTTTAGGTTTAACTAAGCAAACAGACCCGGAAAAAGTTGAATTGGAATTAATGAAACTCTTTCCCAATGAAACCTGGACTGATCTTTCTCACCTGTTAATTTTTCTCGGAAGAAGAACCTGTATCGCCCGACGTCCTCAATGCGATTTGTGTGTCCTCAAAGATATTTGTCCGTCGATTGGAATATCAATGAAAGCTCCCCAAAAAGCTCCTCGTGGCACCAAATAAGTGGCGGCAAATATAGTTTTTGAACCTTGGTTACTTCTTTGCCTTGGGAGTAAAACTTAATCTTGGATCGCTGACAAAGAAGAGATCCTCCAGCTATATCCCAAATATTCTTTGGTGTGAGACTTACCACAAAATCAATTTTCCCAGCCGAGAGTCGGCCTAGTTTATAAGCAATACTCCCCATAGGTTTTAAACTGAATGTACTACTTTCAACTTTATCGTAAAAACCCTTTTCCCATTCTGAATGAGAGACCTCACCTGAGTAGCTGGCCTTATACTTAAAAGGAATTTTTGCGTTTTCTGAATGATAAATTTCTTTGGTCAAAGGATTATAAAGCCAGCCTTCGCCATGAAAATCTTCCGTCTGAAAGTGACCAATCGAGATGGCCCATTCAGGGCGACCCTT
>DLGL01000032.1 GCA_002482685.1 Bacteriovoracaceae bacterium UBA7695
GCCACTGGTATCCGGTAACAAGGCCCTGGATGAGGTTCTGGGAAATAAGGGCAGGCTGATACTTTTAAATAAAGTTAACCTCGCCGATCCAGAAATCATCAAAGTTTGGGAGAAATGGTTTAGCGAGCAAGGTGTACCCTATGTGTTTGCAAACTGCTTTGATAAGGCGCAACTTAAGCGTGTTATTTCTCAGGCGAGAAAAGTTGTTGAAGACAAGCGACTGGAATGCAATCCCGAGCTAACGGAACAAAAAGCTAAACTCAGACTCATGGTCATAGGTCTTCCTAATACTGGGAAATCCACAATCATTAATCAGCTCGCCAATCGGAGTGCAACTAAAGTAGCTGATAAGCCAGGCTATACTCAGATGCAACAATGGATAACGATTGATAAGGACCTGGAGCTTTTGGATACACCAGGGGTTATGCCGCCAAATATTGAACAGGAGTCTCATGGACTTTGGTTAAGTGCCATTCACGCTATTCCGGATGCTGTCGTGGGTGAAGAGATGCCTGCCCAGTTTATTATTAAGTATTTTCTTGAGCAAAAATCAGAAGAATTTAAAGCACGCTATAAACTCGAAAATTTCGACCTTGGTGTGGTCGACACCATTCACCAGATCGCTAAGGCCCGCGGTGCCCTTAAACAAGGTGGAGTGGCCGACCTTGACCGTGTTTATAAAATCGTCCTGATGGATTTTCGAAGTGGTGAGCTAGGTAAATGCTGCTTTGGCCTTCCTCCCAAATCCAGGGCCTAACCAGTAATATTTTCACGCTTTGGCAGGAATACGACCACCGGGCATGCAGGTGGTATTTAATCAAATGATGAGACAACTCTTACTGACTATTCTCGGCCTTGCCTCCCTTTCGGCCTTCTCTGCAGAACTTCCGATCTTCTATACTGTTGCTGGCTTCGGCGAGGCACCGGATAGTATCCAGATCAATGATCAAGAAGCGTTTATTACTCCTCAAGACTGCCTTTACCCTGAAGAAGGTAAATACCGCTGCGAAGGGGAGATGAGTGTAGGTTCAGAAATCAATCAGGGTCTTGTGGAATTAAAATCAGAAGGTACCAAAACTCTGGATATGCACGTGCAGATATTCGAAAAGTGCACTGATGGTAAAATGGTTAAACTCACAAATGCATCCGGGCTTTACTCAGTCAGGGCCATAAGTGAGATGAATTTACTGCTTACCGGGACCATTCCTTTAAATGCTTGCCAAAAGTTTCTCTAATTTTTGGGCCCGCTCGGTTTGGTTATGTTTCATAAAATTTTTCATCAATAAATCGGCTTTTCTTTTAATGACTTCAATCACCAGCTCTCTTTGATCACTTTTAAGTTCTAAGGCGAGCAAGTTCACTAAAGACTTGATCCTCCACTCATCCATCGCAATATACCTGGTAGAGAGCTGATCTGAGTGGCCACCATATTTTCTTGTCACAAACTCATCCACAAATCCGACCTCTTCAAAGGCCAGGATTTTATTCCAGAGATCAAAGTCTTCACATATCTCCAGCGACTCATCAAAGCCTGAGTATTTATTAAAGAGCTCACGCTTCATTAAGACCGTAGAAGGAGAGATCAGGCAGAACTCAAGAGAGCGTTTAAATAAATCATCTCCAGACTTTGAGTGCTTAACTTTGGGGTTAACTCTTACCTGGTTGCGGATCCAGATTTCCTCCGCATGCCAAAAAGAAATATCAGTTGATTGGTCTATGCCCTCAATCTGTCGCTCCAGTTTTTGAGGGAGCCATTCGTCATCTGAGTCCAGAAAAGCTATCCAATCATTTTGGGAAGAATGGACTCCGAAGTTCCTCGCAGCACTTACTCCGGTCTGGGCCTGGTGGAGTAACGTAACACAGTTTAAGTTCAAATATTTTTCAAGAACTTTTTGTGTCTCATCAGTGGAGCCATCATTAACGATATAGAGATGAAAATTTTTGTAGGTTTGCCCAAGGACCGAGTCAACTGCTCTTTGAATTAAAGAGGCCCTGTTATGAGTGGGAATAATGACATCAATTTTCATAAACCGAGACTAGTTCGATCATCCTCGAATTGGCAAATTCCTTTTTAAGTATTTGATTTCTTAAAGCATCCAACAATTTTATATGGGATCTTTTTTAACCTGGGAACTGAGAGCTCATTTGTTGAGACTCTGGGTGGCGGGGAAGATATATTGTTCGTAAGCACCGATTTAAACGGATCTATTTAGAGTCCTGAAGGTTTCTGGCAAACTGGGCCAGGCCATTCACCACTGATTGGTAGATGTTGTGTTCAAGCATTTTATTGCGCCCAAAAACCTCTTCAAGCTTTGTTTGAATCATAGGGAATTGGGACGTTCCGCCGGTCAAGATAACTTCATCGACATTTGCTGCCGAGAGGCCTGATTGGGCAAAGACATCCATCATGGTCTTAATGATCTCTTCAACGGATTCAGTGACACTATCGTCATAACCCTTTTTAGTAACCTTCTGATCTATTCTAATGCCAGGGTAGTGATAGCTAAAAATAGCTTCAGGGGATTGGCCAAGTTTGATTTTTGTTTTTTCAATCTCATTAAAAAGAGGAAAGCCCAGCTGAGATTCAACCAGGGTGAATAACTGTTTCATATTGGTGGAGTCATTTTCCGAGAGAGCAAACTTTTCGATGTGCTGAAGAAACTCCCAGGTATCTTTTTCACGCAGGTGAGTGATATGGGCCGGTGAACAAATCTTTGAGAGAAGATTTTTTGGAAATTTTAGAACATTATTTCCACCGGGAATTTTATACTCAAATCTTGAACCAAAATGAGGCGAGATAAAATCCCTCATCATGAGTCCATCCAGGGCATCACCTGCGGAGAAAATCCCGGAGAGGCCTAAAATATCATTTTGCGAATAAGTCCCTTTGTGAATTTTCATTAAGGTGAAATCTGAAGTTCCTCCACCAAAATCTGCAATCATGACAATTTTTTCTTTCTTAGAAGCCGATGTGTAATCCAGACCTGCGGCAATGGGTTCCGGGCAGAAGATGATGTCTTTAAAGCCCGCAAGTTCTGCCGCTCTTTGCATGCGGTCCTGGGCCAGTTGATCATGATCTTTGTTCAGAGAATAAAGGGCAGGTCTCCCAAGGACTAATCTCTCTATATTCTTTCCGGTGATTTTATCCGCCCGGACTTTCATCTCTTTTAAGAACACAGCGATCATATCTGAGATTGTCATATTGCGGTTAAAGACCACGGTACCGTTGTAGCTCGGCTCGGGAAGAAACTTTTTAATTGACCGAAAAAAGCGGCCTTCGCCTTCATGGTTTACATACTCAGCGATCGCTTCAGCGCCGAAAAACCACTTGTTATTTTCAGGGGTATAGATGAGAGAGCGCAAAACACTCCCTTCACCCTCAAGGGCAATGGGCGAAATAGTCCCCGTGTCTGAGACATAGGAGAGCAGGGAATTGGATGTTCCAAAATCGACGGCGTAATAAGACATTTCTCAATTCTAACACAAAATAAAAGGCCCGCAGGCCCCTTTTTAAAGTCTAAGCTGACCATTTGTTGATTTCAGTTTACCACGAAGTCCATCAAGCCAGCTTGTGCGGGAGGATTCTTTCGTTTCTTTGTGGCCGGCAATCATGCGCATTTCAGAAGGCATTCTTATGTAGAGGCGGATGAGGTTAATTCTTAGAGGCTCGCGGATAACAACTTTTTGAACTTTGATTTCAGGACCATCGAATGAAAGTTTTTCTGTTGCTGCCTTTGATGTAAAAGACAGAATTAAAAACATTATTAGTGCCAAAACCTTCATCAGAAACCTCCTGTTTCATTGATTGACTCTCAACTGGCTCAATGCCAGTCTCGTGCCAGACATAAGTCCTCAATTACAGAAGATTTGGTGCGTATTGGCCTAGGGTGCAAGTTGCATGTGTGGGATCATAACAACCCCAAACCAGAAAATAGCGGTGATACCGAGAAAAATGTTTGTTACGTCTATGAACATATCTTTTGCCATAACACGTCCTTTGATCTGGGTCTTCCTTCATGGATGCCCACAGGATAATGGTAGCAAATTTTAGAAGAGCCGAAAAGCGGCTAAAAACTTCCTACTCAGTCTGATCAGTAAGCTGCAAACTAAGAATCTCGTTGGCATCGTATTCAGCCTTCATAGGATCATTTGAAAGTTCGATAATTCCATCCACGATACCATTTTCCATACGCTGATCTATCACATTAAACCAAGGCGTATTTTTTTCCATGGCCAGCTCAGCCGCTTCTTGCATCCATAAGATGTCGGCCACATTTTCATCATCGGGTGACTCGATTTCTGTGACGACTCTGAAAGTTGTTTTAGTAAGTTGTTCAGTTGCAGGAGCCTCTTCTCTTTGAATAAGTGCACTGTTAGCAGAGAGATTTTTTGCTCTGTCATTTTTAACTGAAGTAAAAATTAAGGCACCAACGAGGAGTAGAAAAAATAGGTAATATGGTTTCATAGAAATCCTCCTGACTTCATTAACAAGCTTAAAAGAGAAAAGTGGATCATGGGAAGAAATAAAACCTTACTGACTAGATGCGGTTTAAGCCTCGGTGTTGCAAGCTATGGAAAAATTTGTGATATGCTTAAATCTGGAGGCGGATTATGAAAAATCTTATGATGTCTTTAATGTTGGGATTAGTGTTTTCTTGCTCTACGGCTAAAGAAAAAACGTCTTGGAATGGTGCTCAAAGGCAGCAGCAAATGGAAGACACAACACAGATGGAGCAGCAAGAGCAATTTAAAAACCAGCAGCAGCAGCCTGGTATGAGAAACTTCTAGTTCCGGGTGATGAGAAACATTCCATCCCGGATAGGCAGCAATGTTTTGGTATACCCTTCGAGGAGGCGGGCCTTGTCGTTGTGAGCACGAATGGAGTCTGTTTGTTTATCAAGTCCCTGCTCTAACACTTTTCCTGACCATAAAGTATTATCGACAATAATCACTCCACGCGCTGACAGATGATTGAGGGCCCACTCAAGATAGTTTGAATAATTATTTTTATCAGCATCAATAAAAAATAAATCAAAATCTCCACTCAGAGTATTGAGAGCTTCTAAACCTGGTTTCAAAATTTGCTCAATTTTATATCCATGAGAAGACTTATCCCAAAAACTTTTTGCAATTTTTGACGTTTCAGGATTCACGTCGATGGTGATAATTTTTCCATCCTCGGGTAGGGCCTCTGCCATGATGAGGGCCGAGTATCCGGTATAAGTTCCGAGCTCAACAATGGTTTTCACTTGGCCTAGTTTAATGAGAAATTTCAGCACGGATCCTTCCATCTCACCAATTAGCATATTGCTTCCATGAACTGAGGAGCGCGTATAATCCATGANNAGCTCACGCGCCACTTCACTTGGTGCCGTTGAGTGGTGGATGCAGTAATTTTCGATTTCAGAGGGGATGAAGGCCATAGATGTTCCTTGTCCGTTGTGTCAAATGCCAATGGCGTTTGGACTTATCAGATTAAAAGAGGGTAAACTTACCAAAAAAGGAGTCTCATGAAAACCCTACTCTGCACACTAGCTTTAGTGATCTCTGCTCCCATTTTCGCTCAATCAGTTTTTGTTAATCCTACCATCTTTAACTTTGGAAACATGGTTCAAGTTCAAATTAATAACAATACAGATTCAAATCTTAACTGCCGCGGGCCTGTTTACATGAACACGCAGCTTGGCCGCATGGAAACGAATTTTTTCTTTGAATACATCCGCAGAGGATCTTTCGCCATGAGAACTTTTAATCTTATGAGTATCGGTGATCGCGTAACTTTTACGAATCACTTTATTCAATGCTCGAAGGCCCAATAGTCTTGAGCGCACTAGATTATCTGGATATTCACACTCATCGGCGAGCGGACTCCGAGACTTCGGTATCGGTGAGCAACTTGTCGATGGAAGAGATCCGTTTGGAGCATACAGCAGGTGCTTATTCGAGTGCCGGGATTCATCCCTGGTGGCTGGAAGAAATCACTCCGGAAGAGATTGCGGGACTTAAAGTCCATGTTGAAAGCCTGGCCCGGGCCGGAAGGCTTTGGGGAATCGGCGAGACGGGTTTTGACCGCACTTACCCGGAATTTATTGACCTCCAAAAAGAGCTCTTTGACTGGCACTTGAACCTCGCGGAATCGTTGAATTTACCCTTAGTCATTCACAACGTACGCTCGGGATCTGATTTCCTTGAAGTGCTTAAGAAGGTAAAACCTACAATCCCTTGGATCTTCCATGATTTCAGGGGTAATCAAGAGCTTGTACAAGCACTTTTAAAACTGCATCCGGCCTGCTTTTTTTCATTTGGTTTATCGCTGGATAATTCCCCTCAGGTCAGAGAGCTATTGCCCCTGATCCCGATGGAAAATATCTTCCTGGAAACTGATAATCAAAAGCACCTGGATATCCACGATATTTTTCTCAGGGCGGCCGAAACTCTGAAAGTGGATGTGGAATTTTTAAAAGCTCAGATCTGGCATAACTTTAAAAAACTGAGACCCGACCTACAATAATTTAAAACGGAGGTTCTAATGAAAACTTTAACTCTTGCTGCAGCTCTTCTTATCTCTGCCAGCTCATTTGCCACTTCAGTTTCTTTCACCTACTTCGGTAACGAAGGTGGACGCCAAAGTTATTACGCTTGCGACTACGCTGAAGACCAAACAGCTGCTCACCTTGAAACACTTGGTGCTACAAATATCGACGTTCGTTGTAATGGGGGAATCAATAACTGGTCTGTTCAGCCTGTCAGCGTTTATGCAACTTTTGATCTTCCTGAAGTTACCGGTTCTGCTGTTGAGACAGTTGAAATCGAAGGGGATACATTTAACCCGGCATGTGGACTTAATGTTCGCATTATCAGCGAAATTCTAAAAAAGATGACAAATGTTACTGTGCTTAAGAAAAATGATTCTTGTGCATTTGCTACAACAAACTATTACTACAAGTTAAATGTTGCCCGCTAGTTTCTAGTCGGGTTCTTAAGGCCGCTGAAGGAGAGATCTTTCAGCGGCTTTTTTTTTGATAGAATTGAGTTTCTATGCTCTTGAAAGTACTGTTGAAAATAAAAGGGCAGTTCAGAAAAATTAAAGATTTAGTCCATTATTACCGATAGAAGTCATATGGTTAATCGTGCCTCGATCAACAAAATATTGAACATGACGTGCCTCGTAGTCTTGATTTTGTCTACTTCTTGCCAGGTTGAGACATGGTTAGTGACTCCTGGGAAAGTTGCTGCCAGACCTCCAATGGCCAAATTCATCCAACAACTCGGTTTAGAATCGTTAGCGGCGCAATCAAATGGAGCTGAGTGGCCTTCTGGTTTTGCTTTTGATGATTTAACTGGTGACTACTATATCTCTTACCGCTCAAATGGGAACTTAGGTGGTCTCAATGTAGCGGGGATGGATTATGGAATGTTGAAACTAAATAGTTCCGGGGAAATT
>DLGL01000018.1:0-2636 GCA_002482685.1 Bacteriovoracaceae bacterium UBA7695
TCCATCTCATACATACCTGGAAGAATTTTAGATCCTGATAGAAATTCTATATTAGAGAATTCTACAAGATGATTTTCCAGACGAGAGCGACTCTTAAAACTAATTTTTTCATCCTTGAGGGCAAGTAATTTATCCGGCAAAGAATTAAATTGGGCTTCAATATCGCAGCTCTGAAATCCGGCCGTCACCAGCCAGACACTAGACATATCGGCCGGCACATATTCTTTAAAAAATATGGGCGCATTCCATCCATTAAACTTAAAATCTTTATGAATTTGAGTGTGAAGATCGGTACTCATACGCTCCGGTCGGCGCATAGTGAAAGTCGCCTTGGAACTAACCCACTCTTTGGTTCCAAAAAATAAAAGGGCCAGTAGCGCTATTACTAATCCTACAATTCTTTGAGAGTTTTTCTGTACTCCGGGATTTATGGGATCTACTGGGGCAGACTCTTCGTTTTGAACCTCTTCAGTTTCATCATCTTCCTCAGGCAAAGGCGGCAGCGGCGGAGGCAACTCTTCTTCTTCGACGTCGTGACTTTGTGAGAATTTCTCCAACGCCTGCTTTAGGGTCAAAGGTTGACTCAAACCCTCCGCCCAAAGCTTAACATCCAAAGATAGTTTTTTTGATTGTAAGGATTCAAAAGAATACGGTCCTTCATGCCCCGTTGGGAGCATGATAAACCACTTCACAGAAGCCTTGTCAGTCCAATCAAAATTTGACAACGTCATTATATAACCCACGGAAATTTTATTCATTTTATGACGAAGACCACCATCACTCAATCACAAAAGCGCTTCCAGGATTCTCTAGGCTCACTTTTTTGCTCTGACTCTCAGGAGAAAAGTGATTTTGTCTTCCTGAAGAGCTCCAGCGACGTGGGTGTTGAGAGAAACGCAGGAAGAAATGGGGCAAGACTCGCTCCTCAATCTTTTCTCTCTTATTTTAAAAGAATGAATAAAACATCTTCCTTAGAGAAAAAGAGATTTTCGGAATATGAGGTCGCCTCTCCTGCAGACGAGAGAGAGAATTTTCATCTCGCACAAAGAGAAGAGGCAGCACGGATAAAAACCATTTTGACTCATCATCCGGGAGCAACCATTTGTCACCTTGGTGGAGGTCATGATCACATCTATCCTCTGCTCAGAGCGCTGGGAGACTTTTACAAGAAGGTCATCGTCATCAACATCGACGCTCACGCTGACACCCGCACTGATGAAGAATTCCACTCTGGAACTCCTTTCCGCCAGTTCGCCAATGAATTCCAGGGGGAGTTCCACCTCTACCAAGTTGGTCTTCTGGAGCTTGCTAATTCGGCCAGCACGCTAAGTCCACTAACTCGAGGAACCTCAAAAATTCTTTGGCGAAATGATCTTTTAAATCACCAACTGGTAGACAGTTTTTTTACGGATATTACCTCAGTTGTGGACTCTGAGAGTATTGTAATTTTTAGTTTCGATGCGGACGCTTTAAGCGGTCAGGAAATTCCTGGTGTAAGTGCCGTAAATGGACACGGGCTCTGTCGCGCGGAACTCGATCTCATTTGGAAGCACTACAGATCCCTACCTGCCAAAAATGCTCCCATAATAGGTATTTATGAACTAAATCCTGTCTACGACACCACGTCGATGCTGAGTATGAGAACTCTTGGGACTTTTCTTTTTGAAGTGATTTAGAATTTTGAGAAAAAAAAAGCCCATCTTTGATGGGCTTTTTTTTCGAGAGACATAAGGAGAAGTCAAAAAAGTCCTTTCTTTAACTCCAACACACACACATCTTTATGTAAGCAATCTGAATGCCAAGTTTCTATATGTTAAATCCCATACACTTGACGCATGGCTACTAAAAAATTGTGTCAAAGTTTCAACATTTATTTTTTTTAACCGTCAAGCATGTGACGTGCGGTGTGCGAAAAGACTTAGTTTCATAATCAGTTTTTACTTCAAAAAACCAACTAACATCGGCATAATGGCCAAGTTAATTCAAATTAGATTTTATGCTACCACTTCAAAGGAGAAGTTTCATGTTTACTCGTGCTTTTATCACTACAGCTATGGTTGCCCTTCTTGCGGTAGGCTGTGCTTCTAAAAAACCTAATAACGGTCAAGATGGTGCAGGCGCAGATGCCGATGGTTCTAATAACGGTCTTTCACTAGAACTTAACGGTGATTCTGACTCTAACAAGGCCGGCGGTCTTCAAACTATTTTCTTTGCTTTCGACTCTTCAAATCTTGAAGGTGGAGCTAAGGAAACTGCAAAAGCAAATGCTGAATTCCTTAAAACTAATACAAGAGTTGATGTTCAAGTTGAAGGTCACTGCGATGAGCGCGGTGGACGTCAATATAACTTAGCTCTAGGTGAGCGTCGTGCAAAAGCTGTGCGTGACTACCTGGTTGCTATGGGTGTTGAAGCGAAGAGAATTTCTACTGTTTCTTACGGCAACGAGCGTACTCTTGCTGAAGGTCACGATGAGTCAGCTTGGTCTAAAAACCGTCGCGCTAACTTCGTAGTTACTGCTAAGTAATCTGGCCTGATGAGACTTACTCTCCTATTTTGTTTTATAATGAGCGCGTGTGGTTTAACTACCACACGCCCTAAAATTGAAATGAGCCTGGCCCAAGCTGCTTTTATGGCGG
>DLGL01000018.1:2648-29259 GCA_002482685.1 Bacteriovoracaceae bacterium UBA7695
TTGCCGATATCCACGCCTCAAGCCTTTACCGAAAAGCCGAAGATTACTACCTCAAGGCCAAATCCTCTTACAGACGCAAGTATTTCAATAAGGCCAAGGAATATGCCGTCCTTTCTAAGAAGTACTCTGAGCGCGCAGAATACTCAGCTGTCCGAAAAAAAGCCCTTGAAGGCAACGCCGAATAATTAAATCCCAGACAAGATTGACATCTTTGAGATAGAATCTTCACATCAATTTATAAAGGGTGAAAGAATATGAAATTCTTGAGTTTCTTCTTTTTATTAGTTCTCTCTGTTTCATGTATTAAAACTGCAGAGCAAGTTAACCGTGAAAAGCGCATCGAGAGCATGAACGCACAGTTAACCGACTCGCAAGGTTTAGTAGCTGATATGGTGGGACAGATCAAAGATATGCAGTCCCAGTTAGATAAACTCAATGGAAAAATTGAGGAGCTGGAGTATAAAAATAAAAGCATCGACCCTGAATCATTTAATAAAATGAATGAATCAATTACATTGATGAAAACTCAACAGGAAACTGAAGGGGTGCAGCTTCAACAAATCCAGAATGAATTAAAAGAGCAGCGTGCTTTTATTGAAAAAGTCACGGCTTCATTGAGCTCATCTAGTGGCAATCCAGGAAAGTCTCAAAAAAAAAGCGCTAAAACGGAACTAGCTCACGCTCTGGAGCTAGTGACCAACAATTCATTCAGTGATGCCAGAGAAGAACTGGAAGCTCTGATAGATCACTCAGAGCTCACTCCGGGTGATCACAATAAAGTTTTCCATGGTCTGGGCCGGGTCGAGTACTACACAAAGAATTACGAAAAGGCCCTGGTCTACTTCAGTAAGATCTATTCACGATTCCCTAAAGCCTCATTAGCACCTAGTAGTTTGCTATTTATTGCCCGCAGTTTAAAGAAAATGGAAAAGAATACTGAATCCAAAGAAGCCTTTGCGAAAGTAATTGAAGACTATCCCAAATCTAAAGAGGCTAAAGAGGCCAAAAAAGAAATGTAGTGGATGCGATTACCAAAAAGCGTAAAATCATTTTAGGGATTGAGACAAGTTGTGATGACACTTCTGTTTGTCTTATGGAGGTCACTGAAGGTGGCCCGAGAATCCTTTCACTCAATAGTTATAACCAAGATTTCCTTCTCGCAAAATGGGGAGGGGTCGTTCCTGAGCTCGCGGCCCGAAGCCATGTAAAAGCGATTCCTCCACTCCTAAATGTTTCTTTCAAAGAAGCGGGAATTACCGCCGAAGATGTGACAGAAGTGGCCGTGACAACTCATCCCGGCCTCACGGGATCACTCCTGACTGGAATTAATCTTGCTAAGACATTTGCCCTGATTCATGAACTTCCCATTATTCCGGTAAATCATCTTTATGCACACCTTGAAGCTATTCATCTTACCGAGGAAGTTCCTTACCCCTACTTAGGCTTATTAGTCAGTGGAGGCCATACCGCGTTTTTTTGGGTTAAAGGTCCCAATGATATGGATGTTCTCGGGAACACTTTGGATGACGCTGCCGGGGAAGCTTTTGATAAAGGTGGAAAGATGTTAGGTGTGGGATATCCCGCTGGAAAAATAATTGATGATCTGGCAGTTAGTGGTGAGATTTCAAAGTTCACTTTCCCAATCAGTTATATGCGTGATCGTCCGGGAAAGATGAGTTATTCAGGACTTAAAACAGCATTGCGGGTGAAGCTTGAAAAGATGAGCTCAGAAGAAATTCAAGTAGAAATTCCGCATCTGTGTGCTGGTTATCAGGAAGCCATCGTTCAGACATTGAGAATTAAGGCCGAAGAAATCATTGAAAAGATTCTCAATCAAAAAATCAAATCTTTTGAAACCCCACTCGTAATTGGTGGTGGAGTGGCCTGCAACTCCCGTTTGAAAACAGTTATGCAGAAACATTTCAAAAATGTTCATGTGGTTAAACCCACATTCTGTACTGACAATGCAGGAATGATTGCTAACTGGGCGGCAAGAGTTCCGGAGCAGATTGTGAATTTTCCTGAATGCTTAAACCTTGATGCCAGAAATCGGTTTGTTGAGAAAAAATAATGAGTAAATTTCCTACCGCTAATAAAAGTTTCGGCCAGCATTTTCTCAATAGCCCTACGGTTATAAAAAAAATAACTTCGCCCTTTCCAGAAACTTGCGACTCTATTGTTGAAGTGGGTCCGGGTCCGGCGGTTCTTACGCCTTTGTTAGCAAGCTACGATAAGCCCATTTATGTTATAGAAATGGATGAGCGTTTCGTAGAGCTTCTGGCCCCTGTAGTGGGTGCGGAGAATATTTATCGTCAGGATGCTCTAGATTTTGACTGGAACAATTTTCTCCAACAAAAAAAACATAAATCGATCTGGCTTGTTTCAAATCTTCCTTACAACGTAAGTGTACCATTAACTCTGGCATTTCTAAGAATCCCTGAAATCACTCAAATGACACTCATGTATCAAAAAGAAGTGGCCCAAAAGATTCTTCCAAATGATATGAGAAACGCCATGGGATCTTTATATGTTCTCATGCAATCTCAGTTTGACGTCACTCATGTGGTCTATGCACCTCCTGGAGCCTTTTTTCCTCCACCGAAAGTCGACTCTCAGGTTTTAACTTTTAAACGAAAGGCGAGCCCCTTGATCCCTCTGAGCGAAGTCGACAACTTTGAAAGTTACCTACGTCTGGTTTTCGCCAATCGTAGAAAACAGCTCGGTGGGATTCTTCGCAAAGAATGGGGAGCGCAAATGGCCACTCAGTGTATGAATGGAGCTGGCCTGTCCATGGAAATCCGGGCGGAAGCCTTAACCCTTAATCAAGTATTAAAACTTTATGAAATTTTTTCTTCTTACTCTTCTTAGTTTTATTCCACTGGCCCACTCATCTGCACCTGAACTTTTTGGTGCCTCTGCGGGTGCTATCGCTTCAGGAAATCAAGCAGTCAAGCAGTCTGCGGCCAACAACTACTATGCTGCAGCTCTTTTAGGTTATTCTAAATCCACTCAGTTTAGCTTTGATTTGTTCTACATTGATACTGCATTTAAAAAGATAAATAATGTTGTCATCAAAAATGAAACGAACTCAGTTAATTCTAATGAAAGAGGTAACGTCAGAGTCAATCCTTCACCTACAACGATGGTGGCGATTCACTTTTCCACTCCACTTTTTGCTCCTGAGGGACCGAAATTTAATTTTAGCTTCACCTCACCTGTTGACCGTCTCATGGAAACTGATAGCGGTGATCCATATGCTCCAAGATATGTAATGTATGCCAGTCGTTCTCTGAGGCCTTCGTTAATTTTTTCATTGGCCCAATCGTTTAATGACTGGAGCTTCTCCGGAGGTGTACATACCGGAATCCAGTCTAGCGGCGAAGCCTTTTTCGTCACAAGAACAACTGCAGGCACAAATAGCACGGGTAAACTTGGCTACAATGCTAAACCTTCAATTGCGGCCGTCATTTCTGTAGCAAAAAAATCTAACAACCACACTAGCTACCTGAACTTTCAACAGGAAATGAAATCGCGCTTTAAGAGCCGGGCCGTGAGTGAAACGGAAATAGCTTCTAGTGCTGCTTTTCAATTTGACCTGGATCTCACATCACTTCTTTACTATGATCCTACAACCATCAGGGCAGGCCATCAGATAGAGTTTCAGGATAGTCAGCTCTATGTTTCTCTGGATTATCAAATATGGAGAAATTTTGAATCTTCAGCACTCGAAATAAGAAAGCGTGGGGGCTCAATTAACAGCTCAAAAGATTATGAGAAGTTAAAACTCCGGGATATTTTCATTCCGAAAATTGGTTATGAGAAAAATCTCAATGAAAAATGGATTGCGAAGGCTGGATATTTTTATCGGGAATCTCCTTTCCAAACAAACAACTTAAAAAATGCCGGAAACTCCATCGATGCTAGTAAGCACGTTACCTCTTTAGGTATTGCCCACCTCTTCTCACTTTACGGGAAAGAAATAACCTGGGATCTGGCCTATCAGGCCCACTTTCTCAAATCTCAGAAAATCAAAAAAACTCCGAACCTAGAGGACGATCAGACTGCAGGCACAAAGATCGGTGGCCCAGGATATGACGTTGGTGGTATGATCCACGTCGTGAGCATGGGACTTAGCTGGATGTATTAAATGGGCATCAAAATCATCTGTAAAAATCAACGGGCCAACTACGATTACTTTATCGAAGATAAGTATGAATGCGGTATGGCGCTCCTAGGGACCGAAGTTAAGTCGATGCGTCAAGGCAAGGGAATCATCAACGAAGCCTACATAGTGATCGATAGCAGTGGAGAAGCCTGGCTCCAAAACGCCACAATCCCCCATTATGACTTTGGGAATATCAACAATCACAGCGAAACACGCAAGCGTAAGCTCCTGTTAAAACGTGAAGAAATTGATCAAATTAACAAAAAAATGGCCACAAAAGGCTTCACTCTCATTCCGCTGACCCTCTATTTTAAAGATTCTTTGGTGAAATGCGAAATAGCCTTAGCTAAAGGTAAAAAACTGTTTGATAAGCGCGATACTGCTGCTAAAAAGGACGTCGAGCGCAAACTTAGACAAGGGCAATTCGATTAATGGAACCATCATTAGACAATGTTAGAACCATCTATCCGCTAAATAAGACTAAAATCTTTAAGCATGAAGAGGCTTTGGAGCTTATTCCACTTCTTATGCATATTTCAGCTAAAACGAAGCGCGAACTCAATGTTCTCAACTCTCAGTTAGGTTTCCTGAAAACAAATTCAGAAAAAGCACAGCAAATTCAAGAAAAAATCAATCTTGAGCTTCAACACTGGTCAGATAAAATCAGAAGATTGGGGGCCATCCCCGTTTCACTCTGTAAAGTTCGCATCCCTGGGGATGAAAGTCATTATCTCTGGGAATATCCTGAGAACCGTCTCTACATGCACTAAAAATTTCTAACTACGAAGTCAGGATTTCACCCGCTCCCTCAATAATCACTTTAATTGCAATCAGCGCCAGCAGGGCGTTAACAATAAAATTGAATTTTTCATCCGGAATTCTTCGTGAAATAGGAATTGATACTCCTACTCCAACCAGCGTTCCTAAGATCAACACCAGCACATGCTCTTTGAGATCACCAAAATTAATACTTGTAGCACCCCAGAAGGCCATGATCTTAGAGACCTGAAGCAAAGCCTGACCTGCACTCTTAGTAGAGATCATGCCATCACGGGATGTTTTTATACGGTTAAAAAAGGGAGTGACAAGCGGCCCCACAGCACCAACAAAGACACCTAAAAATCCGGAAAGAGCTCCTAGCCCGATAAAAGTTTTTAACCTTGGCTCCCCCTTGGGTCTGAAAGCAAAAGGATATAGAGAGATTAAAATAAATACCCCCACCATGAGCTTAAGCCAGCTGGGGTTGATGTGGTCAAAAATACTCGCACCTAACCAGGCGGCCGGAATCATGAGAAGTGCGTAGGCCCCAACATATCTCCAGCTAACGGCCTTGTGAAAAAGTGCCACACGTAAACTATTAGCAGAGAGTTGAGTGAAACTATGAAGGGGAATGGCCAACTCAGGTGGGAAAACCAACAGGAGCCCTGCAAGAATAAGTGTCCCCCCACCAAGACCGGTAAGGCTTGTTATGAGAGCACCAAATGTAACGAGAAAAAAAAGCAGAATCGGATTCATTACCAGCCCTTGTAATCCTGATAAAGCTGGATCTTTCTTCTCATGGCCTCAAAGGCAAGAGAAATTTCGAATGTAAAAAATTTTGAGATCTTATAATAACGGTCAAAGTTTTGTTGAAAATCGCGATCAATAATATCAACCATCGCAGGATCTTTGAGACCTTTGCGGTGACCTTTACCTAGTTCGGATCCAACAGAATAGGCAAAATCACTAAGTTCATCTTTGTTGAGAAATTTTTTAACTTTTACTGCGAAAGACGGAATTTGTCTTCCCCAGTACTGCTTTCCATTATGGGTACAGTACCCAAGGCGCTCTTCCATGCCGTCTGCAAATATCTTACTGGCCTCGATCATTCTGAGCCCATGATGATCAAATGGAGAATAAAAAAAGCGGCTATTTTTTTCAGCGTAAACTTCTTTAATATCTAAAAGGATGGCATCAATTCTTGAATCAGGATTTTTCGGAAGTAGTGAGTAGATATAATGTTTCTTACCCAGACTTCCAGGTGTGAGGCCCACTTCATCAACATAATACTCATTTAACAAACCTAGCTCATTTCTAGAAAGAAGAAACTTATGCAACAAAGAGACAGCAGTTTCACTCCGAACATCCAGAGGAAACTCATGCATCTTGCGGGCCCATTTTTTATTGGCCTTCAAATAATCACGGGTAGAAACTTGCCATTTTTCAGGCTTAGCATCTTTGAGCATCTTAAGTTGTTTATGTGGAATCTCAGGGTGAAGGAAATGGGTGTAATACGCATCAATGAAATGCTCAACCACTCTGCGGTCCAGAAACCCACCACTGTCTTCTCTGCGCAAGGAGAGGGAGCTCAAAAAACGGATGATATCCCAACAATAAGGACCCATCCGCGAGCGATCAAAATCCATCATCGCCGAACCACGCGAAGTTCGCACGTAATTATCTATGTGAGGATTGCCGTGGATAAAAGTTGTCGGAACCTTGCTAAGATCTACAAAACGCTGAAGCTTTGCCTGCATGATAGGTCCGGCCAGTCTGAAGAAAAGGTAGCGAGCCTCTTTACGAGGCATTGGGGCCATGCCTAAGCGTTTTTGAAAATTCGGGCTCTGCCTTAAGTAGTCTTCCATCCTTAAACTATCAGGCCGAAAGTGACTGGGGTCAACATGAGAATTCACTTCAGGAGGCTTTTGGGATATCATCAGGCGATGAAAGAAAAACTCAGGGATCATTTCATGAAAATCGGACCCCGCCGCTTTGTGGTGGGCACCGTTATCATACTGATAATTCTGGATATTCTTAATGGTATTTACCTCAAACAAGTCTGGAGTAAAAATGGAGAGACTCTCATTCTCCAGAGTCTGCAGATGGCCCAGCTCAATCCCGCCGAATTAAATCCGGGAACAATGACAGAAATTAGAGGCTTAATGGACAAATCCTTTAGCTTCTTTTTATTTGCGATTTTTCTCAATAATTTATTTTTTTATTTGTTTTATCTCAGAAAAAAACTTTGGGCCCAGGGCTATGTTTTATTTTACGCCCTCTCAGCAGGCGTTTTTTCAATGACCATGATCGTGGATCAGTTTCAGATGGGTATGGGATGGATCATTTTTAATCTCCTCACCATTCCCGTTTATTTCTATCTTTATTTTGGGGTGAAATTGCTGAAAAACGAAACTACCCTTGTGCCAGAAAAGAAGGCACGATAAAGTTCGCCCCGTCAGACGTTCCCCAATCAGGAATTTCACGCAGACCATTCATCAGCATCCGCTGACCAACAACTGAGAGAATAAAAGAATCAAAGGCCTGATCATTTTTAATAATGGTATCCAGGTCATTTTCATAGATAAAAATATCCATATTCTTTTCAATCTGCTGAATGATAATTTCCCGGGCCGCACTCCCCTGCTCGAGATCAAATAGCTGAAGCAAAGTCGACTTTGTGATGATCTTTGCACGGTAAAGTTCGATCAAACAAATCTCTATACTTGACTCATACATCTTTAAATCACGTGGCAAATGGCGGACGAGATACTTGAGACGCGCCAGGAGCATAACCGAAACGTTTCCAAAAGAGTCGTAAGACATTTTGAAAACATCCAGGAGTTGATCGTAATAGTTTTTCCAGACCCAGAAATCTATCGGTCGATTCCAATAAGGAACAAAACCTTTTCTGAGCTTGCGCTTAAATGAGCGGGAGAGCATATGCTCATCGGGATTTTTTTTGGTGATATTTTTTGAATAATCGACTTCAAGAGAAGCCGCTCTTTCTTGTTCATACTTCTTGGGATTTTTTCGCTCAAACTCAGCGTCCTCATCAAGAAGCTTTTCCATTTCACTACGCACCTCAACCACTTCACGTCTGGGGCAAGCGTGAGCACCAGTACAGTTTGTAAGACACTCTTCTTCACAAGGAGGGCGGCTTAAAGGAAAGTCGACGATAAGCTCACGCAATCCATACTGCTCAACCCAAGAGGCGATAATAGCATCACGGTCCTGGATTTCTTCGTCACGGACCTGGTGAAGAGATTTAAGAAACCAGCGTTTTTTATCAGGATAGTATTCAAGAAGAGAGAGAAAAAAATTCTCCCGGCGACCGCCACCCAGGCTCATTCCTGCTACATTCTTTGAAAGATTGCTCAAGATGTTTCCTCTTTAAAGGGGCGACTCAACGATGAAAGGAAGGATACTCATCCCGTGTGCCTTCACTTTCTCCTCGATGATTTTAGTATCGAGACCTTTGTGAACCAGAATAAAGCATCCACCGCCACCGGCGCCGCACATCTTTAATCCTAACACATTTCCGAAAGATTTAAGCTCAGTTGTAAACTGACGGATTTTCTCAGTCGTAATTCCCGGAAAAAGCTTCTCTCTTTCAAGACCTTCCAGGGCAATATTTTTAAGCATCTCGTCCCAGTCTTGGGCCTTAAGAGCTAAGTAAGTAGCATGTGAGATTTCAGCAATGCGGGTAAGACCATTTACCACTTCAGGCTTTTTATCAAAGAAAGCCTTATAAACTTCCCAGTTATTGATGCCCGAAGCACGACTCTGGCCTGAAGAAATAAGTGTCAGGTGTTTTTCAAGGACGGCCTTTAATTCATCTGAATAAAGCTGCTCGATTTTAATCTCGCCTTCAACACCTTTAACTGCCAGCACTCCGCCAGTTAGAGCTGGGAAATAATCCTGGTATCCGGCCATTCCCTGATTGAGAATGCGACTTTCAACCGCCTTAACTCTCATGACCGCAGAAAGGCGATCGTAGTTAGCACCTGTGAAATTGCACATCGCCCGGTAAAGAGTGACACCCATAGCAGATGAACCACCCAGACCTGAGCCCGCTGGCGCACCTGAAGAGAGTTCAAGTTTAAGTCCTGAAGTCGTATTAAATAAACGGAGGATCTGAAGCACAAAACTCATTTCTGCAAACTCTTTAGAATAAACCACACGGTCTTCAGTTAGGTCTGCCGAGGCATACTTATAAGACTTATCATAATCCTTGGAGTGGATTTCGATTCCATCAAAAGCAATTTTTGAAAGCGTCACCGAAGCCTTCAGACCCGTGGCAACGTTCAGGGTTACAACGTTTTTAATAATTAAATTGATTGGCTCGATATCAAGGGTTCCGCCTACGAGATCAACACGAACGCTGCCCTGGTTAGTTACCTGCATTTAAAATTCCTATGTAAGGGAGTTCACGGTAGCGGCCGGCGTAATCCAATCCGTAACCAATCACAAACTTGTCTTCAATTTCAAAACCCAGGTAATCAATATTTACTTTATGTTTAAGTTTCATTGGCTTAAAAAGTAATGAAGCGAGCTTAACTGTTTTGGGTTTTCTTACAGACATTATATCCATCAATGTTTTGATCGTCAGACCACTATCAACGATATCTTCAACAATCAGAACATTCTTGCCTTCGATATTGGCCGTGATGTCCATCTCGAGACGAACATTTCCAGAACTGTTTGTGGAATCACCATAAGAAGACAGAGAGATAAACTCTAAACTGCATGGACGGTTAATTTTTTTTATTAAATCCGAGCAAAAGATGAAAGCACCTTTAAGAACACAAATGACAACAAGGTCTTCATTCTCAAAATCTTTTGTGATGGCTTTCCCCAGAGCTTCAATTCTATGGATGATTTCTTCTTCAGTAATAAGGGCTTCAGGTGTGTAATGTTCCATAATTTCCTTGCAGTTTTAGCAGTATGAGTTGTTTAAGATCTCACCTAAACCACCTGCTCCGGGGACTATGTATTGAATGGGGCTGAGCCCTTTTTCTTCTTTCCATAATTTTCCTGGCTCTTCTTTCAGCACATGGGCCGCTGATAAACCGCGGTCTAGTCTCAAGGCAAAAATATGTAAGTCAGGGCAAGCCTTAGTTACTTTTGCGAGATACTCAGGGGTAATAATTAAATGCATGGCCACCATAAGAATTGGTGTACCACCGACTTCTTTTTTATAGTGGTCATAGGCCTGAACAATTGTTCCGCCTGTGGCCCCCATAGGATCGGGAAAAAGCACAATCGCCTTCTCTACATCGCCACCGATTTTTGAGCCTGAAACATTGACTCCAGTGACCTGCCCATTTTCGTCACTCACACGGGCCACATAAAAATGATCCTGTCGCACGAGTTCCGGATTCATAAGGTAGTTGAGTTTGTTGTAACAAAGGTGGGAAGGAAAAGTTCCGGCACGGGCCAGATCTACACTTACAACTGGAGTCTGAGGATCAATGATCTCACCTTCGTATTCTGCTTCCGGGTGCGAAGACTTCATACGGGTTTCAACAGCGACTTGTTTTTTTGGAAACACAGAATCGATGGTCACATCCATTAAGTAGGAATAAAGCATTCCTACCAGCTCATTAATCTGAGGCTGATGAGTTGCTGGTGAGCCGAGCTTGGCCAGCAGAGAGAGCATCAACGGTGAAGATACGAGATGAACGTTCTTTCCATAATGATGAGTTATTTCATTGGCGTGAAACTGTAAATTCTGGTGTTGAGAGTCTTTAGACATGCCAAAAAGAATAGCATGCCGATTTTTGAGTTGTCTCTAATTAGAGAGCTGAGAAAGCGGCTTTATCTCTGCATCGAGAGGTAAAAGGGCCTGCTCTTCCACTTCGTCATGCTGATAGTGACCACGGCAACGCGCCTCATAAGCATCTGTCTCACCTAAGAGGACCTTTTCTTTAACATTTGAGAGGCGCTGAGAGCGTGTCGCAGGTGCTCCACAAACAGTACAAATAGCGTGAATTTTCATCACCTCATCAGCAAGTGCTAAAAGTGTCGGCATTGGGCCAAAAGGTTGAGCGCGGAAATCTAAATCAAGACCAGCACAGATCACTCTATAACCGCGGGCCGCGAGTTTTGTCACAACTGTAATGATGTTCTCATCAAAGAATTGAACCTCATCAATAGCAACTACACGAGTTGAATCCTTCAGACGGATCAAAATATCTACAGCACTTTCTACAGGCTCAGACTTTATCACCTGAGACGAGTGGGAAACCACATCTTCAACATCATATCTAACATCTATGGCCGGTTTAAAAATTTGAACGCGCTGTTTAGCGATCTGAGCACGTTTTACACGACGGATTAGCTCTTCAGTTTTACCTGAAAACATAGGGCCGCAGACAACTTCAATTGATCCATGGAAGTACTGATGCGTCACAGTGATTTCTCCTCGAAAAAAGCTAATACTTAAGTGCGTGTGTCTGGTTATATTTCCAGACAATGGGATGGATGACAATAAAGCTGTGAACTCCAAAGCAATGAATTCTCATGGCCGTAAGAAAATATCAGGTCTATCGCTGTGAAATAAAATTAAATCTATTGAGAAATTAGGCAAAAAGTAAGTAGAGAAGAACCCCAAAAAAACTCATCGCCATCATGGCCAGAATCGTAGGAGTAATCAAGATGACCCAGGCAAGGGATCTAGAGGCGCCCAGGTTTGCGCGAATCCCGGCGTAGAGAAGGAAATAATAAAGCAAGGCCTGAACCATATCTCCCAAAAAAGGGATAATACTAAAGAGGTTTGAGCTCAATGCGTGAGTGGTAATTTGATCAGCGATTTCTTCATGAGGCGAATCAGGATTTAAAAACTTACTGTAAGTTCGAATCATCCAGGCCCACACTTCAGTCATGATCAAAGCAGTCACAGGAAAAAAGATAATATCTAAAGAGGCCGAAAAGAGCAGAAAGTAATAAGTTGAAATGCCTGAACTCATGATCAAATCCTGCAACATGGGAAAGCTCTCGCTCTGCATGCTAATGAATGATTCCAGGAAAAAATTCAAAAGGACAAGCTTACAAAGTCCGCGAACAATGGCAAAGACCCAAGAGATTCCCAGAGCTTCAGAGAGTTTTAACGGTGGAAAAAAATGATCACCCTGGCCAGGTAAGGCCACTTGAAACCGAAACTGCTGATGAATCCTGAACGGATGAACCAGCACCATTAAATACGTTTCAAAAAGCTCTGCAATAGATTTCATGATCCCTACTTTAACACATCTTCAAAGCTCGCGCGAAAACTTTGCTCATTGACGAGAAAATGCGCTTTAAATCCCTGAGTAAGGTTCACAACTATCACTTCATCGGCCTTGCGCCAAAAAAGAAGCTCTTGTCCTAAAATTTCCATTCTTAAATTGTTGGCCGAAAGGATCTCTTTTCTCTCTGATTTAGAAAGTTGCGACACGCGATCTGCCTGATCTTTCTCTGATAAGTTAAACACATACTGGAGCAGAATATTCATCTTGATTGGATCAACTTTATACTTACTCGATTCAAATGCCAGGGGCTCACGGTTAATGATCTCAACCACTGCAGACTTACCCCCTTGAGCAAAACTCGTTTTAAGGCGGGTGAAATGCTGAAACTGATTGGGGGGTATCACTTTTTTATCCCAATAATCCTGAACCTGAATGAAAAAAAGTCTGAGCGTGCCGCCAATCATCTGCCAAGCGCGTTTTTTTACCGGGTCGATAAGAAAGGAATCGGCCGATTTGGCCGAACTAATCCAAAGCTCCCACGTAACCTTCTCTTCGGCTTCATTACTAAAAACCATCTGGGCCAGTTTTGAAAACTTTAAGCTGTCCGAATAAGGTACTTCCTGCTTAATCGTCATCTGAGTCATAACCGACGTAAATTTTTTCAGGAGGTCTTCATGTGGCTTAATGCCATTTAGAGGCGGAGGCAGTGTCGCATTTTTTAAAAAATCTAATTCAAAAGAAGGCCTTCCGTCACTCTCAACCGTGACTGTTCCAAGAGGAAGCTTAGGGTAAAAACGAAAAAGCTGAGTTTCATAAAGATCAGAGAGTTTAAGACTTAAAGCTTTTTTTAATTCTTCAAGTTTGGTTTCTTCAACCTTATCCGGGTCCTGCGACAACTCCTGACCTTCACCTTCACTGATGGCGATCATCACTTCTTTACCACGGGCAAGATAAAATCCCTGCCGATCGAGTGTCATATCACCCAGAATCCAGGTCTCACCATTTACCTTTAATTCGAAAGGTTCATTAAAAAACTTCTGACCTTCGTTAGGGATTGATTTAATTTTTTTAATCTGAGAGATGCGTTTTTCAAGTTGGTTAAAAGTATTGGTCGAGAGAAGCCTCTCTTCTGACCACCACTGATTATCTTTTTTTACTGCGACAACTTCACCCCAACTCAGCGATTTTATATCTCCCACCATGACGAGATGATCTTTAGTCAGAGAGTCTTTAAATAATTTATCTGTCCGTACTTCCTGAAAGACATAAGTGACAACCAACAGAGTGATAAATATGCCAAAGAGGATGAGGTTTTTTTTCATAATAAGCGCCGACGGCGGTAGATAAAAATCGCACATCCAAAGAATACAATCGGAACCAAAAGGATGGCGATAACAAAAATCATATGCAAATGCTGCTGACTTAAAATGACGGGAAATTCTTCTACGCCAGGACGATTAAACGAAATAATCCCTTCATCGTTAATTAACCATGACAGAGAGTTTAAAAACAGCGTCGGATTCCCACTTTGATTTTGATAAGCATTGATTAAAAAAGAACTGGACCCCAGAAGGACAAAGCGTGAATCCTTACTGGTAGCATTGGAGCCCACAAGTTCCCCTACTCCCAGCAGACCCACGGGACCTCTTAAATCTTCACCCTCTTTAAATTCTGCTTTTCCGGTAGTCACACCTTTGAGATTTGTTTCGGCCCAGCTTCCAGGAAAAGCTGACGTCATAGCGAGAATTGTAGCTGCATCATTGCCTTCGATCACGCTCACCGATGAACTTAGAGGAAAAACTGTTCTCAGTTCAAAACCTTGGGTGACCGGGTGGCCTGGATCATAAGAGCTGATAATAGGAATTGTTGCCTCTGACCCCTGAACGGTTGAAGTGCGGTCAATCACCACATCTTTACCAAGCTTAAGTCCATAGGGTTTGGCCAACACTGTGAGGTTATCATAAACTTCTGACTTAAAGGCAGGTGCCAGTGCCAAATACAAACTGCCTCCCTGCCCAAGATAGGTTTTTAGCTGCTTGGCCTCAGATTCAAGGTAGCCTGAAATTGGACCTAGAACTAAGACAGCGGAAGCATCTGAAGGCACAGCTTTTGTTTTTGCTAGATCAAGCTCTTTAACCTCATAGTTTTGCGCTTCAAGTTTAGCACATAGTTCAGATATCCCCTCAGGCGAAGTCTCCCTACAGGATAGCTCTTCGTGACCTTTGACAATGTAGAGAACAATTTTTTCATCTCTCAAGATTTTTAAAAGCGAATTTGTAACCGAAAGTTCATCAGAAATGACAAAGCTCGCTTCTTTACCCATATAATCAATAACGACTGTGCCGTTTTGAGTGATCTTTTTTTCTTTTACAAGATCTGGTCTGGTGTCAGTATCGATAGCGGTGAGCTTAATATTCTGGCCTTGGGCTTCATAAAGCTTAAGCAGATCCAGAATGCCTTTCCAATCTTCTCTTTTAGCAAAGACTGTCAGCGAAAGTGGAGACTTAATCATCTCAATAATTTTTTGTGTTTGAGTTGTGAGGCTATTTCTTTGCTCAATAGTCACATCAAATTCACGGTAGTTTCTGTTTCCTAAATAATTCAGAACACAAACGATTCCAATGACAAGAGTCATATTGAGGACATGGTAAAGGACGTGCTTAAAATACTGACTGCGGATATAAACAAGGAGTTCATTCCAGCGGATAAATGCAAGGAGGGTCCCTAAGGTCAGAGCAAATACTGTGAGCCCCACACAGAGAGTTTTATATTCTGGTGCAGCTATCCACATTCCTAAAGTAGAAAGAGCAACCAAAACATCAATGATAACCCAGAGAGGATATAGCCACATTTTCATTACCAGTTCCTCCGTCCAAGGCTCTTCACAGTCAGAAGCCCGAAAGTAAAAACAAAACTTCCATAATAAATCAAATCCTGAGTGCCAAGTATCCCTCTGAGAACTCTTTCAAAGTGAGAAGTGATTCCAATATAAGTAAATATTTCCGCAACAAGATAGTTTGAATTCAGATGCCCACCCCAGGTGATCATCCACAAAAACATAATTCCTAAAACAGAAAGAAGTGCGGCGATGATTTGATTCCCGGATATAGAAGAACAAAAAAGACCAAGTGAAATATAAGCACAAGCATTAAGTAGAACAGCTAAGTAGGAAGTACCAAGCAAACTAAAGTCCCGGATGCCAATTCCCCAAATAACTAGTGGGAAAACCCCTGTCATAACCAGCATGGCCCCAATTAATGTCAGTGCGGCCAGGGCCTTTGCGACAACCAGTTGCCAATCCCGGGTAGGGGCCAGCCAGTATAAATCGAGCGTCTCAAGACGCTTTTCTTCTGAAAAAAGTTTCATCGTTATAAGTGGAATAAAAATCAGGAATAAAAAATTAACATTCGCAAAAAACTTCAACACAACTTCTTCAACAAATGAAATCTGCTCAGACATGCCCTGGGGCATCGCCTGGATACCATCTGTATAGGTGACAAGAAGATTGAAAAAAATGATTCCACTAATAAATGAAAAGAGCCCGATTAAAACATAGGCAAGCGGTGAAGAGAAATAAGACTCAACTTCTTTTTTCCACATTGTAATGATCATTTTCTGTTCTCCGTCATGTGCAAGAAGATATCTTCAAGCTCAGGAGACTCTATATGAAGAGTCATAAGTTTCTTTCCTTGATTCAAAATAAATTTACCCAGATCAGAGCGTATATCCGCTTCAGATTCAAAGGTCACCATGAATTGCTCTTCCATGGAAAGAGTTGAATGATGAGTCACATCGTATTTGCCAAAGCTCGACAGATCAGGAAGATTCTCTCCAAGACCAAGACCAAGTTTTATAACAAGCCCTTGCCTGAACTTTCGGTGAATATCTTTTAAATCTCCAGATGCTCTGATTTTACCCTTGTGAATGATGGTAATGTGATCGCACAGCTGTTCAACTTCACTTAATACATGTGAAGAAAAAAGGATTGTTTTTCTGGCAGAGAGTTTTTTGATAAAATCACGTACTTCCACGACTGTTTGAGGGTCAAGTCCATTCGTCGGCTCATCCAGCATGAGAAAAGGAGCATCATAGACAATTGCCTGGGCTATCCCCACTCGTTGTTTATAACCCTTTGAGAGATTTCCAATAAGTCTGCCCCGCACATCTGTGAGGCTTAATTCTTCCATAACTCGATCCGTCTGCTCTCTGACATTTTTTACCTCATGCAAGCGGGCAACATACTGAAGATATTTTTCAACTTTCATATCCATATAAAGAGGAGCATTCTCTGGTAGAAGGCCTAGCTGATTTCTCAGTGCACGGTTATCCGGAGAAACGGTTTGTCCAAAGAGTTTGATCTCCCCGGAAGACGAGGGAATCATGCCGGCAATCATTTTCATGGTTGTCGACTTTCCTGCTCCGTTAGGCCCCAGGAATCCGTGAATTGAGCCCTGCTTAACCTCAAAACTTAAATCCGATACGGCCATCCGCCCGGGATATTCCTTAGTAACTTTATCAACTACCAGTATTTTGTCCATAATCAGTCCGTTTGAAGATAAGATGAAATGAATTCTCTAGTTACAGGCCTAAGCGCCGAAAAGCTCATTAACATGATCACTATTTTAGATACTTTTAAGTCAAGAATACAAGCCGCAGATAGAATTCTTATCACGACTCATGAATTTCCTGACGCTGATGGAATTGGAAGCGAAATCGCACTCTGTCTCGCTCTGAGATCTTTGGGTAAAAAATCGTTCTGTTTAAACGAAGAGCCACTTCTTGAGCGGTATCAATACCTTGATCAAGATAGAGTCGTTCAAGGTCATGATGATTTCTTGAAAGACCACGCCAACTTTAAACCGGATCTCATCATTGTCGTAGACACCAATACCAAAGCACGGGTTGGAAAAAAAATGGGCGTATTTATCGGGGAATCGACCCCGACTCTGTATATCGATCATCATCCCTGTCGCGGTCGGGATCTTTCTACTCACTGTATTGACGTCACAGCTGCTGCCACAGGACAAATGGTGGGCGAAATGATCGAATACTTAGGTGTTAAATTCACTAAGAAAATGGCCTTACCGATTTATACATCTATCATCATCGATACAAGCTCTTTTCGTTATCCGACTGTCTCTGCCAACACGCATAGACTAGTGGCCAAACTTATGGACACCGGGATTAATCCACCAGAAGCTTACAATGGCATCTATGGAACAAAACGAATCGTTCATATGCATCTTTTGAGTCAGATTCTAAAATCTGCCGCAACCAATGAGTCAGAGACAATTGCCTGGATGGTACTTAAAAAAGAAGATATCGATCAATTCAAATCAGATATTGAAGATACCCATGCCTTCATTAATCACTTACTCATTCTGAATAATATCAAAGTGGCCATCATGTTCAGAGATGATGGCGATCAGGTAAAAATGAGTCTTCGATCTTCCGGGGATATTGATGTTGGTTTAGTTGCCGCTGCTCTCGGTGGAGGGGGTCACTCTCACTCTGCTGCCACAATCCTCATTCGCGGTAACAATGAGTCCAACGAAGATCTTATAAAAAAGACAGTCAAGACGGTGGAAGAAGTCGTCAAGAAGATAGAAAAAGATCTTCACGCTTTATAGGATTATTGGTTTCTTAAAACCTTTGCTACAAAAGACAGCGCCATAGCGGCAAGTATCAAAATCAAAATTTTCTCAAATTTTTTCATGTTATTGCGAACTCTTGTTGCATCCTCTGCACTTTTAACTTTTGGAGCTTCTTCAGTGAAATCTGGTGCTTCCATTTCAGGAAAGATTCCGAGATTGGCCAGTTTTGCCTGGGCCACTTCGGGAAGTTTTGAAAATTGATCAGCTGGTATGTCGATCTGGTAAAATGAGGCATCACCTCTTCCTCCCCTGACCTTTACATCATCACCTCCACCAGCGGCATCTACCTGGTATTCGGCTTTATGCTCATCCAGAATTTTAGTAATAAGAGAAAGTTCGTGGTGAGATAGACCTTGAGTAATCATTC
Source organism: Bacteriovoracaceae bacterium UBA7695 (assembly GCA_002482685.1). Lineage (GTDB taxonomy): Bacteria > Bdellovibrionota > Bacteriovoracia > Bacteriovoracales > Bacteriovoracaceae > Peredibacter. Next base: position 20,823 of record DLGL01000018.1, read on the forward strand.
GTTTTTATCCAGAAATTTGACCATACGGGATTTAAATAACCGTTCATTCCACTTAAGACCAAGTCTGCGCAGGGCCCGACGATCTAGCGAAAGAAAAGAGCTTTCAATTTCTGCATGGAGGTTACTAATATCTGATTCAGAGAAATTTTTTAAAAAATAAGTACCTTGAGTAAGGTATTCACGGTTGAGTTTTGAATCCATCACTACAACCGGACGCCCCGTGCAAAGTCCTCCAAAAGCCCTGGAAGGAAAATAGTTGCGTGAAAAGTCCCAGACCGCTTTCGCCTGATGGGAATACATCGCACTGGTAGCTTCACAATGGTCACCAGCAAAATCAATAGAAGGGAAATCTTTCTTAACTTTTGCCAGGTGTTCGTGAGGTCCCATCACCCTAATAGTTTGTCCTTTCTCAGTCAGGACTTTGGCAACTGTGTAGAAATTATCTTCCGATAAATCATGAGAATAAATGAGGTGATGCTCAAATAAAAAGTTATGGTCCTCATCTTTTACAAATGGGTACTCTTCAGTTCTGAAAGTGGGTTGAATGACTTCAGCGTTAGGCAATTCAAGTTGCTCTTTTAGAGTCTCGGAGCTTACAGCAATTTTTTTGTAGCGGGTGAGGGCCTTCTCCCGCCATTCATTTACATAGGGTGAAAATAATTTTTGCCACCCTAGTTCAGATTGGTCCACAAGGTTCCAATCCACGATGTAGAGATAGCTCTGTAGATGGGATGGAAAATTCAGACCATGTATATATCCACGACTGATAACAATCACTTTTTCAATAGATTTATGAAGAGGCATACCTTTCACTGCAGAAGGCATGATCCAGAAGTTCTTTTTAAAGACATCAAGATTTTTGGCCTTATTTGTGAGGAAACTCGAGACAATCGGGCGTGTTTCAACTTGTCCAAGAATAGCTCCCTGACGGTGAGCGATTGTGTAAATTTCTGAATTAGGAAAGAGATTGAGTGCCATCTCCAAAAGAAAGATAGAGTCGTCTCGGGACAGGAGTGAATCAATACAAAGAGCTGTTTTCATATCAGTATTTTTTTATCTGGATAATGAGTGAGCCGATAATCAAAATACCACCCCCCAGAAGTTGCAGATCTGTTAATTGTTTACCTAAGAAAAACCAGTTAACAATGATAGCAAAGAAAGGGAAAAACATCTCTGCAATCGCTGTCGTCCTGGCAGAAAGCCGTTTTAGTCCCTGGTAATAAAGCCACATGGCCAGAGCACCAGAAATGAGAACCATGATTAAAACCCGAAGGTAGTCTTCCCCCATGGGAAGAATCATAGATTTGTTCCAGTGAACAAAGGGAATCAAAACTAAAAGTCCTACTAAAAAACGGCCGGCCATAATGGATTTTGTATCAAAGCCCACCATCGAGAGGCGTTTACCAAAAACGGTTGTGGCCCCCCAGCCAATGATAGAAACCGCAACTAATGTGTAGCCGTGTAGAGCGGTGTCAGAAATCACCATAGTGTAATCACTTACCATAAGGTGATAAAATCTTTCTATATCGGGCGAACTGATTAATAGCCCACCAAACATACAGATCACGGCACAGACGATAAACTGTTTTTGAATTTGCTCTTTAAGAATGATGGCGGACAAAAGAATCGCAACCACCGGCTGAAGCTTCTGCAAAAGAATCACTAGTGAAGGATTGAGGTACTGAAACGATTGAGTAAAGGCGACAGTTGCCACCGCTGACCCCAGGCCTCCGATAACTAAAAAACTGAAAATATCCGCCAGCTTCAGTTCACCGATTCTTTTTATGGCAGGAATTAAACCGAGAGAAAATAGCAACGTTAAGACAACATGTTCGTAAAAGACGATCGTAATGGGATTAATCCCACGCTCGACCAAAGGGTAACGAATAAGGGTATCTAAGCCCCAAAGCAAGCATGCAAGGATAACAAAAAAAGTTCCGGCCATGGATTATCTTAACGAAGAATAAAAGCTTTGGAAAACATCTTGTGCTCGTTTAGCGACGAGTTCTTTTCGAAGTTTCTTTCCGCCGGCCTTTCTTTGCTCTTTGCTGAAGTCAACCGAGGGTAAAAGCCCAAAGTTGATATTCGAAGGACAGGGCTTTTCAACTGTCATGATGTAATTGACCAGGGCTCCCATAGCTGTTTCCACCGGGAAGCTAATCGCCTCTTCACCTTTAATCCGGCGAAGGAGTTGGAAGGCTACATAAAGACCCATCGAAGCAGATTCGGTATAGCCTTCAACACCGGTAATTTGTCCGGCGAAGNNGATGTTTCTTGCTTTTCAGATCGAAGTCCAGAAGTTTGCGGGCATTTAAAAATGAGTTCCGGTGGCAAGAGCCAAGATGAATGAAACTTGCCTCTTCCAGGCCAGGAATCATTCGGAATACACGCACTTGTTCTTTATAAGTAAGCCGGGTTTGGAACCCAACCAAATTGTAGGCAGACCCCAGAAGATTTTCTTTTCTTAACTGCACAACCGCATAGGGCCACTTCCCTTCAATATCCTGCTGAAGACCAATGGGCTTCATACATGAAAAGCGGGCCGTGTCGCGACCTCGCTCGGCCATTGTATCAATGGGCAGGCATGATTCAAAAAACTTCCAATCTTCAAATTCCTTAGTGGGAACTTTTTCTGCTTTAAGAAGTTCATCAATAAAGGCGTAATACTGCTCTTTAGTCATTTCAGCGTTGAGATAATCCCCGCCTTCAGACATTTCTTTGTGACGGTCTTTGAAATACATTTTTGAGAGATCTAATGTATCTGCATCCACCACCGGAGCAATGGCATCGTAGAAATAGAAATTATCCCCTGACATCTCTTTGATCCAGTTTTCTAGGCCTGGGGAGGTGAGAGGGCCAGTTGCCACAATCACATAGTCGCACTTAAATTCATCTTTCAGCTTGAGGGGGTCTGTGGCCTCTAATTCTACAATTTCGACGAGAGGATGATTTTTTAATCCCTTAGTGACTTCGGCAGAAAATAACTCCCGATCCACTGCCAGGGCGTCTCCGGCAGGAACAGCATGCTTTTCAGCGCAAGAAATAATATAGGACCCCATACCTTTCATCTCAGACTTTAGTAGTCCATGGGCAGAATGAGGATCCATTGATTTTAGAGAATTGGTGCAAACAAGCTCTGCAAAAGTGGGGATTTTCTGAGCAGGATTTAACTTAAGAGTTTTTCCTTCGACTAAAACAACCGATACACCACTTCGAGCAAGATACATGGCCGCTTCAGAACCTGCTAAACCTGCTCCAATAACCAAAACTCGAGTTGATTTATTCATATTCTCTCTCTTAGGACGATACATTTTAGGCTATAATAGTTAGGTTCCTAATACCCTTTTATTAGGCGCAGTGTCAAGCGCGCCAGGCATAGATTATGAAAACAAAAATTCATCTCCATCAGACGCACCATACAGTCGCAGATTTTGCTGGAATATTTAAAACCACTACTGAAATCCTGAAAAATGATGGGCTTCATATCTTCCCCGAGCTCTACCTCACGGGCTACCCACTCCAGGACTTAGTCTTGTCCCGGGCCTTCATCGATGCTTATTCAGAGCATCAGAGCGCTCTCGATGAGTGGGCAAAAAAACAATCCGGCAACTGGCGGGCCCTGGTGGGTGGCCTTCACTATCAATTTGCCGATGAGGAAGTCCCTACTAAAATTCAAAACGTTATTTATGAAATCATTCCCGGTGAGGGATTAAAAAAACTCTACGTAAAAAGGCTCTTACCTAACTACGACATCTTTGATGAGCAAAAATATTTTTCAGCTGGTAAAGAAAGCGCATTTTATGAATTTGCTGGAGAAACTTTTGGACTGCAAATTTGTGAGGATATGTGGGCCTCAAGTTTTCATGATATAGATCCCTGCCAGTCTATGATAAAGGTTGTTGAGGAGAAAAATCTTAAGCTCTCCGCCGTCATAAACTTAAGTGCCTCACCTTTTGAAGCCGCAAAAAAACATAAACGTCTGGAGCGTGCCCGTAATATTTCACTTCTCTTTGGATGCCCTTTCATCTACGTGAACCGGGTAGGAGGCGAAGACGAAATTCTCTTTGATGGAACCAGTTTTATTATTAACGGGAGCGAATTATTTAAAGAGCTCCCGTCATTTAAAGAAGCGAGTGTATCTCTCGAACTTCCACCAAAAGGTTCATTTTACCAGGAGAAGCCCACGTTTCGTCCTGAAAATACCTGGGAGGGACTATTTGCTCCAAGAATCAATACATCTATTAAACCAGCTGTCATTCGTTCCTGGTCTGAAGATGAGTGCCTGGAAGTTTTAAGAGCCCTTCAGTTTGGACTTCAGGAATATGCCCGAAAAAGTGGATTCAAAAAATTTCTAGTAGCACTCTCTGGCGGTATGGATTCAGCTTTGGTCCTGGCCATCACTAAATTATCCCTGAAAAGTGGTCAGTCCGTGGAAGCCCTTTATATGCCCAGTGTACACTCTTCACCGCTCAGCACTCAGCTTTCAGAGGATATGTGTGCCCGTTTAGGAATCCCTCTGGGCTATCTGCCTATAAAATTCCTCCATGCTACTGTAAAAAATACATTCACCCAAACCTTCGATGAGCCTTTCAGTGGCCTTACTGATGAGAACATTCAGAGCCGATTGAGAGGAGCTCTGCTCTACACTCGCTCAAACCAAACAGGTGCTATGGTGATCAATACATCTAACAAATCTGAACTCGCTGTGGGGTACTCGACTCAATATGGAGATTCAGTTGGGGCCATTTCTCTTCTGGGTGACCTTTATAAAACAGAGGTTTATCAGCTTGCGGAGTTTGTGAATAAGCATTTCAATGATCCTATTCCTGAGGGGATCATCGGTCGCGGACCTTCGGCGGAGCTGCGAGAAAATCAACTGGATCAGGATTCTCTGCCACCTTATTCAAGGCTGGATACCATTCTTGAAGGAATCTTGAGTTATCGTTTAGGTAAAGTTCAACTGATGGAACTGGGACTTCCGGAAAATGAAATCAGAAAAGTACTGGAGCTCTATACAAAATCAGAGTATAAGAGAGCTCAATTCTGCCCGATCTTAAAAGTGAAGGCAAAAAGTTTTGGCTTTGGTTACCGGATGCCGATAAGCAAGAGCCACAATTATCAAATCGATTAATAATGGGAGGTTCTATGAGCGCAGGTCAAGGTCAGAAAGAAAAAGTGATGAACAAGATTAATGAGATTAAGTCAAACATTGAAACATTCATTTCAGATGTAAATGTTAACGATCTTAAAGACAGCCTAAACACTATGGTTAAGGATGCTCAAAAAGATTTCAACAAACTTGTTGATAAAGATCTTGGAAATTTAAAAACTAAGTTTGCTAAAGAGAAGAGCCTTCTTGAAAAGAAAGCTAAAAAATTCTACGAGAATCATAAAAAAGAAATCTCAGCTCTTCAGGCCAAGATTGATAAAATGGTAAAGGCTTCTGCAAAAAAGCCAAGCGCCGCTAAAGCCGCTGCACCTAAAGCGACTAAAAAAGTGGCAAAAAAAGTAGCGAAAGCTGTTAAAAAAGTTGCAACGAAAGCGAAAAAGTAATTTCAAAATAAATGCCTCAAAGCCGGGCCTGTCCCTTCTTTGAGGCACTTTTCCAAGACTTACACGCCCATACCTACATAGCGCGAAAGATGCCTTCCTTCTAAATGCTGTGTCCAGAGTCACTAATCTTAATAAAGATAATTTAATTGCTCTTTCAAATGCGGGTTATGACAAGAAGGCCGAGATTTTAAGAGTTGGTCTGGGACGACTTTAGGCCACAACTTCAGTGATGTGGAATACTTTTCCACGACCTGATTTTTTAGACATGTACATCATCTTATCCGCGAACTCTATAATGGATTTCGCGGAATCTGCATCTGAAGGGAACTCTGCAATGCCGATCGAAAGAGAGAGCCGGTATTTTTTATCATGATCGATATTAAACTCGGCTCCTTTTACAACCTCAGAAATCCTCACAGCAATCCGTTTTGACTCTTCAACGTTTGACTTTGGTAAAAGTACGATAAACTCATCACCACCATAGCGGTATACAAGATCTGAAGAGCGAAGTTCAGCCTTGAGAACTGTCGCCATATCTATCAGAAGCTGACTTCCCACAACGTGTCCAAACTGATCATTCACGTTTTTGAAATAATCAATATCGATAAATAGCAGCGTAAATGGCTGCTTGTCGTGAGCATATCGTGCAATATGAAGTTCAAGATCTTCAACCAGCTTTCGTTGGTTAAAAAGACCCGTAACCTCATCAGTTAAAGAAAGGAGTCTTATTTCATCGACTTTTTTGGACTCTGATAAAATTGAAAGTGATGTTTTAAGAACGTTGGACAGGTAATCACTTAAAATGTCGTGGATGGCAAAATCCGATGTGTTCCTTGCAATCAAATAAGAGAACTGATTCTCCCCTGTCTTAACCAGGAAATGAAATTTATCAGCGTAAAAACGCAGTCCAAAGATGAGTCCAGAAGGATCCTTAAGAAAACGTTTAATGCGTTTAAATTGATGATCTGAGAGTTTGAACTGGCCTTGTATTTCAATCAGCATTTCCATTTGAGAAGAATAGAGAACATGCTTTTCAATCTGAAAGAAGAGATTGAGGTACTGATTCAAACTGGCAGATATATCCTGGATTGCAGAAAAACTCTCCGGTCTTGAAAACAAGTGAAGAACTGCTCTTTCGGGATTCCACATACCGCTTTGAATTGCTTCGTGGAGCTGGAGTCTGTAGATAACGGTACGTATTTCATTTTCATCTATTGGAAGCATAAGAAAATCAAATAGACCGGCCCTAAAAGCACCCACAATTCCAAGATGATCGGCGCGGGTTGATAACAATGTGATGGCCGTACGGGGATATTCAAGATTAATTTTTCTGATGTCCTGGATTGTCTTTTGACTTTGTCGATTTGAAAAAAAGAAGATGGCATCAAGCTCTTTTCTACTATAGGTCGACAGCTCTCCCAGATCATGCAGGAAGCTGATTTGATAATTTAGTCCGTTCTCTTTAAAAGAGCGCTTTATCGTCTCAATAGAAAACGAGTCTAACCCTATCGCCAAAATTTGAAGAACATCATCCGGTTTTTTCATTACATATCAATATTTTTCTTAAGAGCATCTAAGACACCACTTCGATCTGATTCGTCTTCAAGAACTGTGATGGCGTTACGTAAGGTCTTAATCGCCTTATCAAGCTTGTCTTCAAGTTCAAAGCGACTTTCAACTGAACGTTTTTCCTGCACAGATATAGACTCTATATCAAATTCCATAGCATCCAGCTTACGTTTAAGTTCGAGGATTTTCAAATCCCGGTGCCGAATCTGAGTTTCTGAGTCTGCCTTAAGCAACTCCAGCTTCTGTTCCAGATCACGCTCCCGCATTTGCACTTTTTTAACATCAATTTTATTTTTCTGCCCGGCCTTATCAAGTTCAGCAGCAAGTATTCTATTTTTTTCTTCAAGAATGAGTTTCTTTTCTTCAAAGAGCTTCAGTCTGTCTTTTAGCTCGGAAATCTCATCATTGAGTTTTTTCCGGATAATTGATAGTTCAATTTTCTTCTCATCCAGTTCTGCTCGCATAGTAAGAGTCTGACGGTTTTGAAGCACTTTATCTTCTTCTAGTTTTTGAATCCGTGCCAGGAGCTCTTCCCGGTCAGAGCGAAGGTTCGAAAGTGTTGCCTGCATGCGCTCCATTTCACCAGAGTAAGCACCAGATATTTCTTTTAAATCTTTACCAATATTGCCGTCATAGGATTCTCTAGCTTCTTTATTGGATGGTTTCTTTTTATTTTTTTCTTCTTTAACAGGAGCTTCTTCTTCATCTTCATCATTCGAAAAACTAATGCTTCCCAAATCAAGATCATCAGACACCAGCGAGGTGTCAATATTGCTATCCTCTGGTTCTTCCTGAACTCCAAGATCCAGCCCCATATCCATCCCACCTAAATCATCTTCTTTCCCGCTATCCAGGGAAAGAGAGCTTCCTTCAAGAGTGATTCCTACTTGAGAGGCATCATCGTCCATGATGGCGTCAATTTCTTTTAGCTTTTCTAAAGCGTCATCCGACAAATCCACAGCTGGAGAATCGTCGTCTGAGTCGAGACTCAGGCCCTCATCCAGACTTAAGTCATCTTCAAAACTGAGACCATCATCGAGAGAGACATCATCTGAGAGACTTAAACCTGCGCCGTCATCATCTCCACCCATATCCAGCCCAACATCATCACTTTCTTCGCTTAGCTCTAGTGCGGGACTCTCATCCGGATCATCCAGAGTGAAGTCAAGACTATCGTCGTCCGGCGCAGAAGCATTATCTTCCTCTGTAAGAGAATCATCCAGACTAAATCCCTCGCTGAGATCCAGGTCGAGCCCATCTTCTTCAACGGGTGAATCACTGATTTCATCACCAGAACTCAAATCAAGCTCCTCCC
>DLGL01000041.1 GCA_002482685.1 Bacteriovoracaceae bacterium UBA7695
CAATGGGTCTACAAGCGTTCTATTCAGAATTCGTTTTGCTATCTCTGGATTGGCGTTCATAAAAGTATAATATTCGCGTTCCTCATCAGTAAAAGGCATGTCACTCATAGTATTAGTAGCCATCTGAGCGAGCTCATTTCTGGTTGCTTGATAATGAGGGGTACGAGATTCAAGATGTCTTACGAGGGCATAGAGGATCGGCCTATCAGAGTTATCAAGAGCTTCGGTATTCCCACTTAGAATTTTTACCCATGTCTCACTTTGTGAGATTGGTGTTTCCATATGTAGATTGATATCCTTTTCTACTGAAACGGGGACTCCATTTTTATAGGAAACATAGAAACCTTCTTCAAACCCTATGCTTTTTATTGATCTCTCAGTCCAAACAGCTCTTGACCCTTCTTTGGAGACAGTCAAAATGCGCTTTTTCTTATCGTCAATTGCGAAGCTTCGAAGAAAAAACTGAGGAACATAGTGATGCTTACAAGGCTCATTACGCTTCATCGGCCTGAATCTTCGTTCATTTAAAATCCCCTGCTATTGCTTCTTCTTTACTTGAAAATCATTCGATAAAAAATGTGAAATTATTACTGTTGCAAAAACAAATGATAAAAGCACTTGAATCATCACAGTTACCCTATCAGTAGAAGTAATATCTCCAAAGCCTACTGTGGCTGAAGTTATTAAAGAAAAATACAGGCAGTCTATAGGCCCAATGGTTGAATCCACACTATGAATCAATGAAATTCTTAATTATTTCACTACTGAGAGCTCCCTTTAAAGCATCAGAAAAATCTTCATTCAAAGTGATGTAACGACCTTCTCTTAAAGTTGTAGGTTCATTGGATATACTTTCCAGTTTTATAGAAACATTCCTCGCAAGACCTAAAAGAATCCAAAAACTGAAACTAGAAGACCCCAGACGAAAGGAGTTTTACCTTTTGAATAATCATAACAAAATGCAAGGAAGATTATAAAAATTGATGGAACAACTAATACTGCATGAAATTTACCAACAGTGGTTTTAAGATAATTATACTCCATCTTATTTCCTCATGTTATTGACATTTGAAGAGAATATTTGAAACCATAAGAGTATCGACAATACTAAATGACTTACTCACTGTAACAAATTTACCTTTTGAATTTTTGATTGCTTTTATGAAGTTGAGATTTCCTGAAGGTGTCTTTTCAATGAAATAATTATTTCCAATATTTACGAGAGAGTATCTTTCACCATCTACTGAGTAATAGGATTCCTTATCTTCAAAAAAATAGTAAATTTTCTTCTCTTCTTTTCCGTTCGTTTTGAACGTGTACCCACCGCTACCGAATATTGACGACTTCTCTTCTATGATTGAAGAAGATTCAATCTGGCATTCAAATTTTTCTGCAAAGGATAAAGTCGGAAATAAAATACAAAAGATATAAAAGAAGTTTTTCACTAATTCCCTTTTTATGGATTAATGAAAGCATATCGGCAAATTAACTAAAATTACTCACTCAAGAATTCTTAATTCTTGCCACATTTCTGCCACACCCTCTCGGATGTGACAATGAAACCTGAATGTTTCTATGTAGTTGAAAACGCCATCTAAATGATGGTGGTCGTACCCCATGGATAGGAGAACACCAAATCCACCATGATTTTATTGAACTTTCTCCTCGCACACCATCGCGCATTATCGAAAAATGCGCTCCTATATACGCTCAAGGACTGTCCTTACGCGATATAGAAGAGCGCACTGGAATACCTAAAACAACCATCAGAGAAGCGCTCACAGAAAGCGGTTTGCATTTTTCAATGGAATCCGCTGACACTGTGTGCCATGTTGCAAAAAAATGCTTTAGTGTTCATGTCGCTCTTTCAAAAAGGTTGGCTTGATCGTAGAGCAAATAGATTATTAATAATAAATGGCTTAGAACCATTAGATTGAGAAAGAAATTATGAAAACTATTATAGCTTTGTTCGTTATTTTATCGGCTTCTACTACCTTTGCAGCATTTGGAACTGTGATTTTGGAATGTAAAGGTACAACAGGAGATATATCTCGTCTTGAGATTCAAGATAAGAATGCTGAAGACGGTGCAATGATCGAAATGCATCTTAAGTCTGGAATGATTGATCACATGTATATTCAGTCATCCCTAACGAATATCAAGAAGGGAGACTCCGATAATATAATTACAGCAAGTAACGTTGACCTTAGCCCTGGAGCTTCTTATTACGCCGATGCCGCATTTATCCGTGTTCTTCCAGGACAAGGTATTGCATTCATCGCTTACAAGGGTTCGGTTCAAAAACTCAGTTGTAAAAAGCCTAAGCTTCGATAAGGTCTCTGATATGTACGTATAGATAGATCTGGAAGATAAAAATTATAAAACTGAAACTCAAAGGATATCATATGAAGTCGACAATTTTATTAGGAACGATTCTTTTCATTACATCCAGCGCTAATGCTTCATGTTTGGAAACGATTAAATCAATTCAAGATGCTTTAGGAACCAGTGCAGGTTCATATAAACCTGGTGCCGTTGATCTTTTGAAAAGTGAGAATGATCTATTTAGACGCGCTCTCAATATTTCCAAAGAATAGGTATCAAGTTCTTACGGTCGTCCAATAGCAAGCAGTGGAGTCGATAAACTGAATCAGATTCTTGATTCTAATCGAGAGAATTATGTAGGCTATACTTTGATTCTTGAAATGGTCGGGAGTAAAATTAAACGTTTAAATGATGAGTGTGTTGATGAATAAGAAAATGTTAAAAGTTTCTTAGAGCCTACGGGTTCGATAAGCAAACAGTATAGATATTTTTATGACGACTAGAACAGATGGCTTAGAACTATAAAGTGAGTAGGAATACTCAAAATTTCAAAGGATTTTTTATGATTAAAGTATTCATGGTTTTGACTTTTTTAAGTTTACCTATCTCTGGGTTTACAAGTGATAGTCATTGTGAGGACCAAGTTGTGGAATATCTCACGTCTCGAGAGCAAAATGGAATTAATCCTGTAATGGATAAACTGACTGAGGCTAATAAATTAGCCGTTAAAGCTTTTGAAGAAGGGAAAATTCAAGAAGGAAGAAAATTCAAGGCTAAGGCTTCTAAATTAGCGGATGCAATGCTCAATGTAGCTGAAGTAGCATGTGCTGCTGAATAATTGGATTTGAAAAAATAGAAATAAAGATTACCACCATGGGACCTTTCGGTCTCATGGTAAAATAAAAAGATTATTCCTGAATCCCCCCAGCATTGTTTAATTTAACACCAATGAATTTTTGCACGAACACCACAGATAGCCTTCGGCAATTCGAAGACTCTAAATTCTTATCTGTCTATTTTTTGGTCATACCTCTAGTTTAAAAAGCTGTATTGAATAAATATTGTACACCCTCTTTATCTAACTATTGGTTTTAAGACTTAAACTCTTGGCACCATTCCTGCATATTAATTATAAAGAATTAACAAAAAATGGCTTTTAATCACAACGACTATGAGCATGGCTCCGGAGTATTTTATGAAAGTTTTATTACTTGGTTTATTAGCCTTAAGTTCTTTCTCTGCATTAGCTAATATAAGAAAATTGTCTTATTGCCCAAAGCTAACCAATCAAATTAGCCTTGGACAAGGCCATGAATTGATCAACAGAGCGGCAAAAAAAGCAGGAGTTATTTCTAGTCGTATTGTCTGCTTCCACAACCAATATGGAAATTTTCTGTTCGATAATGCTTCAAACAAAAGTTATGAAATTGCCAGTGATGATGCTTGCTATCTAATTGAACAATCAATTAGAAAAAATACGGATAGTTCGTTTACTTTCATTGTTGATGATGCAACGGGCTTGGTGCTTTCTGTTAATAAAATTGCCAAGATTCAATGCTCAACGACTCAATTAGATCTCTAGGACTATTCCCTTAGTTCGCTAACAAATGTAAATAGCGAATGAAAATAAAGACGAATAAATTATTAACAATATGATGGTTAAAAATATTAGATAAAAACACTGGAGACAATATGAAAATCCTTACTCTCATTACCACTTTCTTACTTGCAATCCCTTTTTTCGCGAACACTGTTTTGGCCGATGACTTAAGTATTAAAAAAGCTTTGAGGGATGAGGTATGGAATTCAACTTTTTTTTGCGGAGAAGCAGGTGAAGAAGCCTCAGGGTACGCCCACAGACTTGCATATGAGAATTTAGTATTTAAAGAAAACGTAACAATGACCATCAAAGATTCAAGTGAAAGACCTGTTGTAAAAATAAACCGTATTTTTACTTTTTCATTAAATGAAGTGAAATACGTTGATGTCACTTATTATCTCTCAAACGATTTTAAAAAATTAATAAAAGTTGATGTCTCGAATAAAATAATTACAACAAGCACTGCGAATGTGGGGACCTTATTGAAACCAGTTTACTCGCAGGTCAAAAGAGTAGACCAACGTTTGAATGTCAAATGTGATTTGAAAAATAACTGGGATTAATTATTATTGCAGAACTTGATAGATCAAAAAGGCAAATATATGACAAAGAATCTGTCAGTGATTTTCTTAATGGTGCTTTCGTCTACGGTATTGGCAAATGTTCAGCAATCGAATTCAGGCTGTCCCAATACACTTAGAAAAGAAATAAATCTAAATGTTGGAGATACCTTTTCTGTTACTGATCACAAGTATGCTAATGGCCCAATATACATTTCTGTTAAGTGCAGTTATGAAGGCGGGAGCTTTAATTCTGGACGCAATACTTTATCTTATTCAATACAGCCTGGTGACTTTCAAGTGCAATGAAACATACTTCTTATAATTTAAATAGCGGATTCGGGATATGTTATACCTAAGAGCTTCATCTGTGAAGATGTTCATAAACCCTCCTTTTATTGGACATTACTCTTCTTCATCCGAATTAATTTCATCTAGTTCGTCTTCCTCATCGTCGTCCAGATTGTAGATATCATCATCCAACTCATCATCATCTGATTCATCTAGAGACCTACCACTTAATGAGATGGTGTTGGAGGAAGACGGATGGTCTTTAAGACAGTGCTAAACGATGCGGTTAGATCCAATAATCTTTTAAAGAACCCTATCAAAGGTTATCCCGAGCTTACGGAACCACCACGTGATCTTACCTATTGGTCTAAGGATGAAATCAAAACCTTTCTCGATTATGTAAAAGATGCACCGTTCTATGATCTGTATGCCGTGACTTTAAACACTGGCATGAGACTAGGGGAAATCCTTGGTCTGCAATGGGATAAAGTGGACTTTGTGAACGGCCAGATTGTTGTTTCGCGCACTCTAGGTCGAAGTGGCCTTAAACACACCACAAAGACTCATAAAGCACGCTTCATTCCCATGAACGGCAAGGTTAAGGCTATCCTCGAGAAACGCTTTAAAAAGCGTTTAAACGATCAGTTTGTCTTCACTGAAGCGAACGGCGATCATCATGACTACAATCATGTGACTGAAAGGCATTTTATGGTGGCCCAGAGAGAAGCGGGCCTCACGAAGATTATTCGGTTTCATGATCTGAGGCATACATTTGCCAGTCATTTTATGATGAATGGAGGCAGTCTTTATACGCTACAGAAGCTATTGGGGCATTCTGATATTCAGACGACCACGATTTATGAGCATTTAGATTCAGAATTTTTGAGACAATCAATTGATCTAATAAGGTTTGAATAGAGATCACTCTATTCAAACCTCGTTTTACTTTCTACCAACCACTTAAGGATTGAAT
>DLGL01000113.1 GCA_002482685.1 Bacteriovoracaceae bacterium UBA7695
TATCAATTTTCTTTTTAAGAAAATTTAACCAATCAGTTTGGGCTTCTTTAATAACAACTAAACGCACTTTTTCTACAAACGGAAGTTTTGATCCTGCATCTTTAAGCATGCCATGATCTTGTGCCCATCTATCTCCATCATTCGGATAGACGCTGGATTTGTAGTTTTTAAATTTTTCCAGGTCGGTTCCCTGGGTTGGACTGTAATTAGTAATATAGTAAGCGCCTGTACCGATGGCTTCATTAGCAAAGTTATTGTTCGCGGCTTTAATCGCCTCTTCTGGAATAGGAGAAGTAAAGTTCATCGCGAGAGCATAAATGAGTTGGGGGTATGGAGACTTGAGCTGAATCACAAATGTGTAATCGTCAGGAGTCATCAGACCTTCAACAGGTTCTGAGAAAAACAGTTTAAGATCTGTTTGAACCTTTTCTCGCCATTCGTTGAGACCTCGGACTTTACCGTCAAAAAGCCAGAATCCCCGGGAGTTTGTTCCCATGAACGCGAGTCGTTTTATTTGATTAACAAAATCCTGCGCCTTAACTTCCCGACCTTTTGGTGTAAATTTAGAATCGTGGTAGAGAATTCCTTTTTTTATTTTAAATGTATAGGTCAACCGATCGGCCGATACTATTGGTAAATTTTCTGCGAGTAATGGACGAAGTGAGTAGGGACGTTTGAGGTAATCAAATTCATAAAGTGTCTCATAGACCTGAGCCACAGGCACGTAGCAGATTGTATCGTAGCAAGCTGCGGGATCTAGTGTTGAGACTTCACCGGGAAGTGAAATCTCAATGGTGTCACTTTTATTAGACTTATTAGTACAGGCCGCAAGAAAAACAATTATCAGAAGTGAAGATAAAATACTCATTTAGTAGCTCCTTCCAGAGCGGCAAGGAGTTCAGAAGTTTTACTAGCTTCACCTGACCCTTGAGCATTATCGGCCTTACCACCACCTCTGCCGTTCACAATAGGCATTATTTGTTTAAGAACTGCTGAGCAGTCCACAGCAGAATTGTTACGGTGAGTTTTCATAATAAATGAAACCTTATCGCCTTCAATTGCGTAAAGAAACAGCACTCCTTGTGGGTACTTATCTACAAAGATGTCACCAAGCTTTCTCATATTTCCTTGATCAGCGTTTGGAGCCTTGGCCACCGTCAGAGTTAATCCAGCTTTCATTGGTCTTTGATCGTTGAATAAATTCTGAGATTCGAAGTTTTGAAGTTTATCGTTGAGGTTCTCCAGCTGCTTACTTTTGTCTTTTATGTCTGCAAATAAAGCTGAGATTTTTTCTAAAACCTTTTCTTCTTTAACCGAAAAGTTTTTCTCCACTTCTGCCAGAATTTTAGAACGATTAAGCAGGTAATCAATGGCGTTGGTAGAAGTGATAGCCTCTATACGACGAACTCCTGAGGCAAGAGATGTTTCAACGACAATCTTAAATAGCCCAATCTCGCCAGTGTTTGAAACGTGAGTTCCTCCGCAAAGTTCACATGAGAAGTCCCCCATTGTAAGAACGCGGACTTTGTCTCCGTATTTTTCACCAAAGAGGGCCATAGCACCAAGCTTAACAGCTTCGTCTTTTGACATCTGAGCGGCCTTAACAGGGAGAGCAGTAGCAACGGCTGAGTTAACTAACTCTTCCACACGTGCGATTTCTTCCGGTTTAAGAGCTTCACTGTGGGTGAAGTCAAACCGCAGACGATCAGGACCAACAGAAGATCCTGCCTGTTTAACGTGAGTTCCAAGAACCTTCATCAATGCAGATTGAAGCAAATGGGTGGCAGAGTGGTTGCGCTTAGTGAGCTCTCTTTCTTCGTGATTGATTTTTAAGGTGTATGATTCGCCAATAGTAAGAGCGTCGGCATCTTCAGAGATATGAACGTGCAGTCCATCAACAGGCTTTTGGGTGTCAGAGATAGAAGCAAGTCTTCCCTCTTTCGAAAAGATTTCTCCTTTATCACCTAACTGACCGCCGCCTTCTCCGTAAAAAGGAGATTTATCAAACACGAGGTAAAATTTTCCATCCACTTCTTCTTTAGCAATAAGCTTAGCGTTTGAAGTGATGTCTTCGTATCCAGTGAAGATGGTCTCACCAAATTTTTCTTTAATGCCATAAAAAACTTTTAGATTATCTTCTTGAACCTTAAATTTTGTTCCCGCTTTTGATTGAGCTTTTTGTCTGGCCATCGCTTCTTCGAAGCCTTTGTTATCAAGATCCAGATTTTTTTCCCGAAGGATGACTTCAGTTAAATCCAAAGGGAAGCCGAAAGTATCATAGAGTTTAAAGGCGATTTCGCCGGAAAATTTCTGACCTGATTTTACTTTGGATAATTCATCATTAATCAGCGCCAGACCCGTATCAAGGGTCTTTCTGAATTTCTCCTCTTCAAGCTTGAGTAATTTTTCAGCGAGAGAAGCATTAGATGCATTATCTGGATACTCTTCTCCAAGTGACTCAAAAACCGCAGGCACAAGCTTATAAAAAGAAATATCTTTCAGACCAAGAAGTGATAAGTGACGAACAGCTCGGCGGATAATACGACGAAGTACATAACCGCGACCGTCGTTTGATGGAATGACCCCATCAGTGATGAGCATTGTGGTTGACCGTATATGATCGGCCACAACTCTAAATGAGGATTTAATTTCTTCATTTTTTTCAGAGTAATAATCTTTACCAGAAAGTTTTCCAATCGCTTTCATGATGGGCTCAAAAATATCGGTATCGTAGTTATAATACTTACCCTGAAGACAAGCGGCTACACGCTCAAGACCGGCCCCTGTATCAACTGAGGGCTTTGGAAGAAGTTTCCGCTTAATCTCATTCCCTTCTTTATATTTTTCATATTGCATGAACACAAGATTCCAGATTTCAACATATCGACCTTCATCATCGATATCCTGACAGCCCTCTGGTGTTCCGGTTGAAAACGAAGGACCGTGATCATAGAAAATTTCAGTACACGGACCACACGGTCCTGTGTCGCCCATTTCCCAGAAGTTTGACTTATCACCTAGCTTGAATATTTTCTCACGAGGCACACCCATATCTCGTGCCCAGATCTCAAGAGCTTCATCATCTGATTCGTGAACAGTCACCAGAAGTTTTTCTTTAGGGATTTTGAGGTCAACTGTTAGAAGTTCCCAGGCAAATTTAATGGCATCTTTTTTAAAGTAATCACCAAAGGAAAAGTTACCAAGCATTTCAAAATAAGTGTGATGACGGGCAGTGAATCCAACATTTTCAAGATCGTTATGTTTTCCACCAGCGCGGACAACCTTTTGAATTGTTACAGCACGCTTGTCAGCAGGATTTGCTTTACCGGTGAAATTATCTTTAAACTGGGCCATACCGGCCACGGTAAACAAAATAGTGTTGTCGTTGTAAGGAACTAAGCTTGAGGACTTGTACTTTACGTGTCCTTGCTTGATGAAATAGTTTGAAAAGGCATTTCGTATTTCTTGCGCGCGCATAGCTCACCCTTTGCAGATTTTAAGTCGGCATAGGCTAGCACAGCGGGATCGATGACACGGAGCGTGTTTTAGGTTTTAGATATTGAAGTTAAATGAAGCAGCTTCTGCAGTTTCAGTTGCAGCAACATCGTTGCTATCAAAATCAGGTGCAGCATTCTCAGCACCAAATTCCTGAACTTCTACGTTGTGAGTCTGAGCTAAGAAAGCTTCTGTTTCTTGTCTCTGAGTTTCCGCATCCTTAGTCTCACCTGCAAAACGCATACGAGTTCCTTCAAGTGGGCCATTTGTCATTGTGATCATGTAAGCACTCTGATCTACCTGGTACATCATTCCAGTAAAAACTTCGCCATTCAGATCGTATTCAAAAGTATTACCAGTCATTTCAGAGAAAGCGATTTCGATGCTCATTCCTTCTGGAAGTGAAGCAGTTAGAGATTCAATAATTCCGTTGTTAGCAGCGATAGATCCTGAGAATTGCTCAGGCTTAACACCATTGGCCCATTTTTTTGGGTTATTTACTTCAACAAGTTTTAAATCAAGAGAATCCTGGATGGCACTTACAGGAGCTTCTTCAACTGCTGAATTTGTGATTTGTGCAGCTACTTCAACTTGAGCAACAGTTTTAAGTGGCTGAGCCTTTGGAAGCTTTTTCCAAGTGCTTTCAACTGCCAGCGATCTACCTGCTTTAACAACTCCAAAAACTTCATCAAGACGCTTGAAGTTACCGTTACCGGCCAGATCAGACTCAGAATTAATCATCACGGCATTATAAGTACCGATTAGTGCCAATAAGCTGAAAGCGAAGATGGCGATGTTTTTGTTCTGGTTCTTTTTCATAAGTTGGTTCCCCTGTGCCTTTTATAGAGCAATAGGGATGCCAAAAAACCATACGTAAGTAGCTGAATTTAATGACGGTTTATTAGCAGGGGAATGTAGGAATTTCAGACACTGTCTAAAGCTTAGACGACAGTCTTTGTAAGCACTTCAATTTGGGTTCGATAAGATAAAAGCAAAAAAAGGCACAGTTTCCTGTGCCTTTTGGAGATTCATTTAAAATCAGCTTATTGGGCCTTAGGCTTAAACCAGCAAAGTGGTCTTACTCCAATTTTATGTCCTGTCGAAGTGTTACAAGTAGCAACAGTCTCATCTTTCATTGAAACATCTTCGTTGAAAGAGATGTCACAAAGTGAGCCCTGGAAGTATGTATCAAGACGACATTGGTGGGCCGGATGTTGATTGTATGTAGAATTAACGACTGCCGGATCTGGAGTATCGAAGCTTCCGATAGGAAGATTTCTAAGTGCTGCAAATAGGTTCGCTACAGAAACACCGGCCATACCAGTTCTGATACAGATATTTTTCTCTGTTTCATTTGAAAATTGTTTTGCACATGAACTATTCAGAGTTGTTGGGATTGTCATTGAAGCATTGATAGCAGCGTTGTCATCATTCAAAAATGTCTTTCTTAAGCATTTAAGAGCTGCGAAGTAGTCTGCTTGACCTTCGTTTGCCATTTTAGAAAAAATTGAACTGATCGTTGGAGCTCCACCGATTAGATGTCCAATTTCATGACATAGAACAAGAGCGAAACCATCTTCAGTGATGGTAGAGTGACGGGCAAGTCCACCGTACATATTTACGTTCCATGAAGAACCAAAACGAGAGGCATTTGCATTTACAGTAGCATCTGACCATTTTCTGGCGATTTTAAGCTTCCCACCCATATTTGTAGCGATTGGAAGATAGATTGCTTCAGTCTTATCGATAACTGCGTTGAACTGAGCTTCTGTAAGACCACCAACACGCTTAGCGTTTACTGGAATTCTAAGATCGTTTTCTTCAACGAAGCCTGATCCATTTTCCATGCAGGCAATTGAGGCTGTTGAGACCATCAACATCATAGAGAGAGCGAATAATTTCATGAGCACATCCTTGTTGGCTTTTTCTTTCCTAGACATTTATCCATCGTCTAGCAGAGTAATAAATTGTTAACTACTTCAACTAATTTCAAACTATCGGCAAGCATATCAAGACAAAAAATGTCGTGTAAACCAGACTTTGATTTATTTAAATTGGATGGTTTTGGTCGGAGATTAATCTTCGAGTGGGATGTTCTTAAAATGTTGATTCAGAGCTTTCTTGCAGTCTTCGAAACTGTGGCCTTTTGAAATCAGGAAGCGCAGCACCTTATCGCGGAGTTTGTTTTTAGAAGCGAAGTCCTGAGGAATTTCTTTTGAGCGCAGTTTTTTATGAATCAATTTCTCAAGACTGTCATCATCGCTGAAGCCAAGTTCAATTTCGATATTTTTAAACTCTTCCGCCTCAAAGGTAAGTTTTTCTTGAGCTCCTCGTTTGCGGATTTTATCCTCAGCTTCACCTTTCATCATCCATTTACGGATGAAAAGCCTGCGGTAAGCCTCTTCACGGAGCAGCCCCTTGCCTTTTAAGGCTTCTAGGACTTCTTCAACTTCATGAGGAAGGTTGTCTTTTTTAGACCGCAGTTTTCTGCGGAGTTTGAACTCCGAATAATCCTGGCGGGCGAGAAGATGAATGGAGTAGTTATAAATTCTTTGATTCATAAAAAAAAGGGCCGCCAAAGGCGACCCTGAAAATACTTACTGAATTTTTGCTTTTGATTTAGTTACTTTCTCTTCTTTGATCTCACCAGTTGTCATATCAACATTGGTAGCAGCTGCGATTTCAGATTTACTTCCAATTCCGTGCTTAGCAAGAACTTTCGCGCGGATTTCAGTCATGAGTTCTACGTTGTTCTTCAAGAACTCTTTAGACGCTTCACGGCCTTGACCAAGCTTAGCGTTGTTATATGAGTACCAAGAACCAGCTTTTTCAACGATCCCTTCGTTAGCAGCTACATCAAGTAGATCGCCTTCTTTAGAAATCCCTGCACCGTACATGATATCAAATTCAACTTCTCTGAAAGGAGGAGCCACTTTGTTTTTAACGATTTTAACTTTAGTACGGTTACCGATAACTTCATCACCGTCTTTAAGAGCACCAATACGACGGATATCCATACGAACTGAAGCGTAGAATTTAAGAGCGTTACCACCAGTCGTTGTTTCAGGGTTACCGAACATCACACCGATTTTCATACGAAGTTGGTTAATGAAGATAACTGTACAGTTTGAACGAGCAATCGATCCTGTCAGTTTACGAAGAGCTTGAGACATCAAACGAGCTTGCAGACCCATGTGTGAATCACCCATGTCGCCTTCAAGTTCAGCTTTTGGAGTTAAAGCAGCAACTGAATCCACGATTAAAAGGTTAACCGCTCCAGAGCGAACTAACATATCTGTGATCTCTAAAGCTTGCTCACCAGAATCTGGCTGAGAGATAAGTGTATTAGGGATATCAACACCAAGTTTAGAAGCATAGTTTGTATCAAGAGCATGTTCTGCATCGATGAAAGCTACAGTTCCACCAGCTTTTTGACATTCAGCTGCGATGTGAAGAGTAAGAGTTGTTTTACCAGAAGATTCTGGTCCGTAGATTTCAATGATACGGCCTTGAGGAATACCACCTACACCAAGAGCCAGATCAATTCCGAGTGATCCAGTCGAGATTGAAGGAATTTTTTCAGCAGAAGTTGCTGAGTCCAGGCGCATGATTGCACCTTTACCAAATTGCTTTTCGATCGTAGACAAAGCTAGGTCCAAAGCTTTTTTCTTGTTAGCTGTGTCCGGTGTGTTTGACGAGTAATTCAGTGACATTTTTGGCTCCTTGGCTCTATAAAATAATTTTTTTAAAGTGTGTGTTGTTAAGTAACGCTAACACCCACCCATAATTTCGACAACGGCTTTTCTGCAATTTTTACGGAAATCTTACGGAAAGCTAATCATTTGAATTATTTAACCATTTTTTGCATAGCGTGAAAATTTTTGGCGACTAAATAAGGTAAAAATAGGTGACTATTTTTCTTGTTTAGCCCACAAAATGAATAATGATTTTAACTACAATCCCAGCGTAAAGAGCACTCACAACATCATCCGTAATTGTTCCCACACCATGGTGAAGTTTGTCGAAATAGGACGCGGGCCATATTTTGATTATGTCAAAGAAGCGGAAGACAGCAAATACCAGAAAGAGCGTATTGAATTCCACATTCATGACAAAGGCCCAAGTGATGAGCATTCCAATAACTTCATCAATCACAATCCATTGCGGGTCATGCAGATGGTATTTTTCTTGAACTTGCTGTGTAACAAAAACTGAAGCGATGTAGAGTGATGCAATAAGGGTAAATAAACTATATATATTGATCCCTACATAATGCAGGAGATAAATTAGGGGAAGCGTCGCCAAGCTTCCCATTGTTCCCGGTGCTTTAGGAACTTTCCCGGTATAAAACCACGATAGAAAAACTGTTGTTAGAAAAGACGGGCCATCAGAGGACTCTGTTTGATTTTTTTGATCTTTCATAGAATTTACGCTAGTTTGCCTTTCACTACTTTAAACCTGTATCGAGAGATTGGCAAAATATGACCCAACGTCCAAGCTATCTTGGTGAATACGCCTTTAATTGGGAAACATTTGATGTTGTCTGCAGTGGAAAGTCTTCGTTGGACGCGAAGAACTATCTAACTGAACTCTACGACAAAACACAGGTCACAAATTTTCTAAACGGTTATGGATTTAATATCACTGATCCGGTGGAGAGTGCAGAGTTATTTGGGATTTTTCAGGAAGCCCTCCAGTTTATCAAACGTTACTTTTTAATTGAAGGAAACCCCGAAGGATTGGATCTTAAGGTTCCCAATTATCTCTACAGTATAACCAATATTTCGGAACTTTTTTTAGCTGCTACCGGTAATTCCACTTACAAACTTAAAACAGAAGAAGCTTTGTGGGCCGGGGTTATCCTTAAAATCATGCATACAATTTTGCATGCAGATAAAGATCTCAGGGCGCGGTACTTCTCTACAGTTCAGCAGCAAATTTTTGATCGTTTTTATAAGTTCATCCACCGTGATGATGAGAATCGTTTATTTTTGAGAATTGAAGGTGGAACATCGATTCCACTTTACGACTTTCAAACAAAGGCCAAAAAAACTCGTGATTCAATTATCATAAAACTTCTCCATAAGCAGGAGAATGTGGCCGAAGAACTTTTCGATAGAATTGGTGTGCGCATCGTAACTTATAATAAGTTGGATGCTCTGCGAGTGATCAAGTTCTTGCATCGAAATTACGTCATAATGATTAACAATATTAAGCCGAGTCGTTCTCAAAATACTTTGGTTGATCTGAACATGATGCGATTAAAAGTGATGGGTCTTTATAAAGAGACTATGCGAAAGCAGCTTTCTGAAGAAGAGTTCTATCAGAAATTAAATACTCTGATAGGGGAGTCATCGCCTCGGAGTCATCACGATAAGAATCAGCACACTTCTCACGATTACCGGGCCATTCATTTTACCGGGCGACAACTGATTAAGTACCGAAATCCCTTCATGGCTTCATTTAATGAAGTTAGAAAACAGGCGCTTAAAGATAAAGAAAACCCTCTCTCTCAAGCATTACTTCATTTGGATACCTCTGCCATTTCCCGCGATGTGCGCTTCTTTTACCCTTTTGAAGTACAGATCACTGATTACGAATCACACTTGAAGAATACTCAAGGTGAAGCTTCGCATGATGAGTATAAAAGATCTCAGCTAAGATCTGCGATGAAGAGGATTTTTAAGCCGATAATTGATTTGAAAGAGTTGCAAGAAACTAAGTAGATAAGAACAGATTCACTCTTTCGTTAATAAGTTCAGGATAATCGGCCTGGGGCACGTGGGATCCCATCATAAAAAAGTAAGATTGAGATTCAGGCAACAGACTCGCAAGGGTTCGTTGAATATGATTAGGTATAACGTTATCTTTCATCCCACCGATTACAAGTGCCGGCATGTGCATTCGCTCTAAACTGGAGGCAATATTCTGTTTGGTCATTTCACTGAAAAGTTGAAAGAAGATTTCTGGACCCAGTTGACCCACACGATTGAGATAAATTTCAATAAACTCTTTTGAAACCCTGGCCTTGTTAAATCCCGTTGAGTGGATGATAGCCTTGACGAGGGGATTCATCCCGGTTGAGGACCAGACTTTTCTCATGCCTTCAGGATATTTTTTAATTCCAGCACCTAAGAGAGGTGCTACGAACTCCATAATATTTGAATCAAACATCACGTCGGTAACGGGCATAAATGTTCCGGATATAAGAATCATTCCTTGAACAAGATCCGGATAGTCTTTTGCCAGTTGCAGACAGATATTTACACCCATGCTGTGGCCGAGCATGTAAGCCTTTTTGATACCCAGGAAATCACAGAGGTCTTTTATGTCTTTGGCTATTTGTGGGAAGGTAATCTTCGCTACGTCGTTTTTTCCAGATGACTGAAAATGCCCGCGGTAGTCGTGCATAAGGATTTGGTATCCCTGCTGATCAAAATAATCTACCTGGTAGCGCCAGTGGTGGTTACTGCAAACGAGTCCATAATTAAACACCAGTGTTTTCTTAGATTCATCAAATGTATGAAAGTTCTTAAGGTAGAAAATCTGTTCATTATCTTCAGTCTTAAAGAAATTAGCTTCATTGTTTTTAAACATAATTACTTCATCAATTTCGCCAGTTGCTCAATAACAACCATGCGAGGAGAGTTTTCATCTGAGAGTTTAGCAAGTTTTTGATCCAGAATTGCTTTTTTTGAGGGAAACTGAGTTTCTTCAAAATGAGTGACTTTGAAAGAAGTCTGCCCAATCGTTATGACTTGATTAGGTTTGATCTTTCGTACTGTCGAAGAGCGTTTTCCATCAATGAGATAAGAATTTACATTTTTTTGAGGGTGGATAATCAAATCCTTCTCTACAACTTCAATCAGAAGGTGAGAGGCCAGAAGTTCTGAATCTTTAATTTGGAGATTACCTTTATTGTGACCAAGGTAGACTTCATTCTGAAAAAATTGAAAATTCATTTCAACATCTTTATCAGGACTTTTGATAATTTCTAGCTGGATCATGAAAGTGGTTCCTCTTCAGATAGTATCGAGGATTTTCTGATCTTTTGCGAGTTTTTCAAATATAGGATCTAAAAGTGCTGGGTGGGTCGTCTTAAGACGTTCAACATCTTGAACAACCTGCTCCAAAATTGAGGTATGAGTGAGGAAATTAGCGAGTTTTTTTGTGGTTACGCTACCTGATTGATCTACTCCAAAAAGATCACCCTCACCTCGAAATTTCAGGTCTTCTTCGGCTATCACAAAGCCATCAAGGTTTTTTTCAATTACTTCCAGGCGTAGATAGGATTCCGGTGCCAGATCCTTGTCGAGAACCAGAAAGCAAAAACCGGGTTTTTCACCACGTCCAACTCGCCCTCTGAGCTGGTGAAGGGAGCTAAGACCGAAGCGTTCAGGATTGTAAATACTCATAATGGTTGAGTTTGGGATATTGATTCCTACTTCGATGACACTGGTTGATACCAGTATATGAATTTTTTGATCCCGGAAATCCTGGACCACTTGTTCTTTTTCTTCAGGTTTCATTTTTCCATGGAGCATCTCAACTTTAAAGCCACGGAAGCTTTCTTTGTATTTCTCTAAGCTTTCGTTCACATTTTGTAGATCAATGGTTTCACTCTCTTCAATCGCGGGAAAAACAAAATAGGCCTGCTCTTTTTGCATCAGGCGCCCTTTCACAAATTCGACATACTTTTGATAATTGGCCCTTTCTGTAATCCGCGTTTTAATTCCCTTGCGACCGGCAGGCATAGTCTTGATAGAAGAAATATCAAGGTCACCATACTGAGCGAGGCTGAGAGTTCTGGGAATGGGAGTCGCTGTCATGATTAAACTATGTGTGCCTTCCCCTTTTGCCACAAGTTTGAGTCTTTGTTCCACACCGAACTTATGCTGCTCATCGATTATGGCCAGACCAAGTTTATCAAAAACGACTGTGTCCTGAAAAAGAGCATGAGTTCCAATGCAAATGTGGATATCTCCGGATTTTAATCTGGCGAGAAGTGCTTTTTTCTCTTTAGCCTTAGTTGATCCGAGGATAAGTTCAATATTTATTTCTGGAGCGAGTTCTTTGAATAATTCAAAATGCTGATGGGCCAGAGCTTCAGTCGGACACATCAGAGCGACCTGGAATCCAAGTTGAGTAACAACTCGCGAAGCAAGGTAGGCCACAATAGTTTTTCCGCAACCCACATCTCCCTGCACCATCCTCATCATGGGGTGACCAGTTGTGAAGTCCTTGAGGATATCTTGAAAGACTTTGTCCTGATCATTTGTAAGGATGAATGGAAGGGTCGATTTAAGATTTTTTATCAGTGTTTCATTGGTCTTAAATACAGGAGCAGCTTTCTTTTTAATGAACTTACGACGGGTTTGAATTCTCAATTGATCAATAAGGAACTCTTCGTAAATTAAACGCTCTTCAGCTTCATCTTTAAGCTGAGCTGTGAATTCTTCAGGAGGAATACGACCGTGAATAATTCTAAAAGCTTCTCCGAGAGACATCTTTTTATCATAGCCCAGCTCAGGAAGTGTCTGTGGAACAGTCTTCCACATCTCGTTGGGGATGAGTTCAAAAGCTTTCTTGAAGGTACTTCCTGGTAGTTTGTTTACTGTAGGGTATTCAAGAATGTAGGGAGCAATCTCCTCAGTTGTAAGGATTTGTGGATTAATAACCTGCTTCTGGGCCTTAAACTCTTCGACCTTACCAATGAAGCTTATGCGCTCCAGAGATTCAATCTGTTTTTTTTGGTTTGGATAAAGATTAAACCATCTTAGAGAAAGACTTTCGTTGGACAGATCATCCTTAATCACAACAAAGCCATTATATAAAAGAATGTTTCCTTTACCACGTCTGCCAAAGGCAGGACGAATTTCTACGTGAATAACTTTCCCCGCCCCACGAAAGAATTGAGTAAGCTGCGCTTCTCTGAATGGCTGAGGAGGAGGAGACTTATGAATTCTCAAAGGTAGAATCCACAGCAGATCGCTGACGGTTTTTATGCCCGCTTCAGCGAGTTTTTCTAATGTTGGTGACGGTCGTTTACTTTTGCTAAGTGACTCAATTGGGCTTCCCCAATTGAGGTTAGTTGAACTTAAAGGAGATGACTTCATAAAGTAAGTCACCTTTAGGAGCTTTCACTACAACTTCATCGCCCACTTCTTTACCAATGAGGGCGCGGCCAAGTGGAGAGTTATATGAGATTTTGTTTGGATCTGTGGCCGCTTCATCCTCTCCAACTAGTTGGAAAGAAACTTCAGCTTCTTTTTTTTGATCAAAGATCGTAACCGTTGCACCAAAAACGATTTTCTCTGACTTCATCGTCGAAGTGTCGATCATTTTAGAGCGGGCCAGTTTACTCTGGATATCCATAATCCGGCCTTCGATGTGAGATTGCTTCTCCTTGGCCGCGTGGTATTCAGCATTTTCTTTTAAGTCACCAAGGTCACGGGCCTCAGAGATTGCCTGCTTGATATTTTCACGATCAACACGAATTAACTGAGCCAGCTCAGTTTCAAGCATATTTTTACCAAGTTTTGTCATCGGGCAATCACTCATAACGTTCCTATTTTTTAAATAAAGCGGCGGCTTTGGCTAAAGCATCCTGACGCTGTTTTTCGGCATCATTGCCACCAGAACCAAATTTGTAATAATCACAAAAATTGGCCTTCTCTTTTTCCACAATCCTATCGGCCTGACTCTCTCGGCACTCGTTATAGGATTTGGGATCGTAGAATTGGCACATCTTACAGCAACGCAGGTCGGCTCTGCAATGTGGACATGTGTCTGAACGACTTACCATGATCTTGAATGTCTCGGAAAGAGGCTTCCCACATTTGTAACATTCAAAGGCCATTAAAACTCCTGGCCGACGCCGATTCCAACGCCTTTTAAATCTTCTGTAGGTGCTAGAAAGATCTTAGGAGTGTTTCTTTTGTTGTACTCATCTACGGATTTCGAAAGTAAATACTCGTTATTATACTGTTTGGTCTTAGAAATAAGATAACTCACACCAATAAGAGTAATTCCGCCAACTATAAGAGAGTTGCGGCTTGTGAAAGTCTCATTTTCTCCAGAATTGGTTCTCAAAAAACCACCTAAGATCATCGCGGTACCCAAAGTACTCATCGCAGCACCTTTCCAGGTAGGGCGGTTATTTTCCTGATATTCGTCCAGCAACTCTTTTGAGATTTGATCTTTCTCCAGGTAATAGCGAAGGCCTTCCCCCCGGTTAGAGGTGCTCACATCAACTAATACTTCCTGAAAATTGATGGTTGCCACCCGGCTACACGTCTCCACTGCCCATAGCTGGGTTGCGAGAAAGACTGATAAAAAGAGTAAGGCTAGCTTCAACATAAGCGGTAAATTGTTCTTCTAAGCATTGATTTTTACGAATAGGCGTTTCTATCTTACCATGAAATTATGGATTTGATCAAAACGGGAATAGGAATTTCCAAGACAATAAAGAACGTTTCTCGTTTTAGAGAGATTCTCACCGTGTTAAGTCGACACGGCTTTTCCGAATTAATTGTAAAATCCGGTCTCGATAAAGTTATTCCAGGATTTGTTCTCCCCAAAAGAGTTTCTGAACTCAAGCGCGAAGATTTATCGAGCGAAGAATGGTGGCAGCTTTTTGGTTTGCAACTCAGAATGAGTTTTGAAGAGCTAGGACCTGGATTTGTTAAACTGGGCCAGCTGCTTGCGACACGTGAAGATATATTTGACCCGGCGATGATTAAGGAATTGAAGATTCTTCAGAATAAAGTGAAGGGGATTTCTTTTGAGACCGCCAAGGAAGTTATCGAACTCAGTCTTGGTAAAAAAATAGAAGAAGTTTTTTCATATATAGATGAGGTGGCGATAGGGACAGCTTCTATTGGTGTCGTTTATAAAGCGGAACTCCTTTCAGGGAAAAAAGTTGTCGTTAAGGTTAAGCGTCCTGGAATTGCCAAAACAATCAACACGGATTTTGAAATCCTTCTCTTTATTGTTCACCGACTTGAGAAAGCCTCAGGAGAAATACGGTTTCTTGGCATGTCTAAGATGATCAAGGATTTTTTCAAAAGTACTCAGAATGAATTGAATTTTCATGTTGAAGCTCAGAATGCTGAAAGATTAAAAAAGAATCTTGAAGCTATTGATAAAGATAAATTTCTGGTGGTTCCTGAAGTTTATAAAGAGTACACCTCTCAGGAAGTTCTGGTTCTGGAATTTCTGGATGGGAAACCTTTTAATGAATACAGCTCTCTTGAACAGCTGGGTCCTGAGGTTGTTGAAAGACTTCTTAAAAGCGTTGAACTCTTTACTCATACCTTACTAGCAGATGGTTTTTTTCATGCAGACTTGCATGGCGGAAACTTCTTTGTCCTGGCGGATAATAAAATTGGACTCATCGACTTTGGTTTGATGGGGACTTTAAGTAAGAAGAATCGCGCCAACCTTGTGGCGATTATGTACTCTCTAATTACTCACAATTTTGAAAATCTGGTCTATGAGTTCCTCGAAGTGGCCGAATATGAAAATATTCCGGATCACGAAGAACTAATCAGAGATATTAAAGACGCTATATCTCCTTATGTTGGTCTCAGTGTTAAAGAGACGAATATGTCGGAGCTAGTGAGAAACCTGATCAAGACCTTAAGTAAGCATGAGCTCTACTTACCTCGCGAGTGGTTTATCATCTTCCGCGCTCTCATCACTTTGGATGGAGTAGGGAAGTCTATTGGACTCGATCTCAATATCTTTCAGATCCTGGAAAAAGACCTGGATAAGTTAGTGGGAGAGATGCTGTCGAAAAAGAATGCTCAAGAAGAGCTTATGTGGATCGGAAAGGATCTTTTAAGCTCACTGCGGATAGTCCCTAAGCATTTGAAGTGGTTTCTCAAAGAGACCTCTAAGAATAACTACGCTATTGAACTCAGGATTAAAGAGATTGATACCCTTGCTCGCAGTATTAACCGGTCTTTTTATCAGCTAGGGATGGCGCTGCTGGCCTGTGTGTTTATACTCTGTGGTTCATTGTTTGTGATGAACATAAACGTCTTGTCAGTGTATGATATTCCGATTTTGAGTTGGATGTTTTGGATCTTTGCGGCCTATCTTATTGTTAGAATTACCACACTTAGAAAATATTAGAGAAATTTATGATCAGTTTAAGTAACGGATTTGAATTGAGAGAGCTTTCTGAGGAAGAATTCACACCTATATTTGAAAAATATGCTCCATTATATTTTAGTAATATTCACCAAACTTTTATGCTCAGAGATATCTTAAATGAAGTTGAGAAAGAAAAACTAAAGAGACTCAAAGAAAATATGGGATCCCCATATCATTTAAGAATAGCTATTTATAAAAATGATAATTTCGTTGGATTTCATTGGGGATTCCAAGAAGATTTTATCAGGTTTTATATGTGTTGTACGGCCATTGTGCCTGAATTCCGGGGCCAGGGAATTTATACTGAATTATTGCCCTATATTTTAAAGGTAGTTTCAGAAAAGGGTTTTCAAGAAATCACAAGTTTTCATTCCCCATCTAATAACGGCATCATTGTGCCTAAACTTAAAGCTGGTTTTGTTATAACAACAATGGACGTAAGTGACAATTTTGGCGTTCTTGTTAAGTTGACCTATTATCCCAACAAGCTTCGAAATAAAATTATGTCATACAGAACAGGGTATTCTAGACCGGACGAAGAAATTAAAGTACTTCTTAAATTGTAGCTTAAACACTCACCATCCCACTTATAAAAAGCGCCTTGATATCCGGCTCGATCTCTTCAAAAACCCCTGGTCCTAAAATCCCTCTCAGAAAATCCTCTGTCTCAAGGGATAAAAGCTCATCATTAAAATTGAAATACACTTCCTGTTTCATAATATTCATGTCGTGGATGCCAATCTTATCATTGGTGAATTTACTAACAAAATCCCCAAACATCCTTTTATCCCCTGGTGAGAGGAAAAACTGATACTGCATATCTTCAGTATTGATGAAGTTAGATCCCAACCACACCTTCCCATAGGCAGACATCATCGAAATCAGATCTTTAATATTATTTAGAGTTCCGTACTCGAAGATCACCCCACTAAGATCCATTCCTTTATTCATGAAGAAATAAGAAATGATCTTTCCCTGATCTTCTTCCAAGTACAGATCAGCGGATGTTATTTTTGTGAGTAGCTGCCAGTCAGAAGGTCTTCTTTCTACTGTGGTGTAGAGGCTTCCAAAAGACTTCTCATAGATATGATGAAGTTGTTTTCTTTCTTCCAGGTTTAAGTCTTTAAGCTTTGTTAATCTGAAATTCTTTTCCTGAACAGTCTCTGGGATTTCTATCTGTGTTCCACAAAGATAGAAGCCATACTTCTTATAAAGTTTTTCCTGATCACTCCACAGGATAAAAAAAGCGACATCACTTCTCTTCTCTGCCAGTACATCCTGCATGAGTTCCTGAAAAAATCCTTCGCCTCTTCTGGCCTCATCTACCGCGATACCTCCCAGCATCGCGATGTTGAAACCAAGAATCTTCCTCTCACACACTCCTATATGGGCCACAACTTCTTCATTTTCATCCACCATGATGAAACAGTTTGCAAAATTTGATTCATCTACGAGTGGAGCGAAGTCTTCTTTGAAGGAATGAGGCTTTTCATACTCAAAGGAGCGCTCTATTAGAGAGATTGTGGCTTCAAAGAGGTGAGGAGCAGCTTTTAGTGTGGTTATTTTCATCATTTGATTATGCGGGCTTTAATTCTATTTGCCTCGGCAAAATTTTCCAAGACCCCAGAAAAATGTGTAAAATCAAGTATTTAAGGGGTGTTTTTTACGCACTGTCAAACATTTTTACAATCCCTATAAAGCTTTTTGGCCGATTGTCGAAAAGATATGCATGAACGCCAATTATGGCATTCATCACTCTCATCATGGATTGATACAGAGTGCACCCAATCAAGGAGGATTTATGGGTTTGAGGATTAACACTAACGTTTCGTCGCTAAACGCGCAAAGAAACTTAGGTACAACTAAACTGGCTCAGAACAAAGTTTTGGAACAGTTGTCATCTGGTCAACGTATTAACCGTGCAGGCGATGATGCTGCAGGTTTAGCGATCTCAGAAAACTTAAAAGCACAAATTCGTGGTCTAGGCCAAGCTGAAAGAAATGCTCAAGACGGTGTGTCTTTGGTGCAAATCGCAGAGGGTGCCTTAGCTGAAGTTGGTAACATTATGATTCGTCTTCGCGAGTTAAGTGTTCAAGCAGCTTCTGATACTATCGGGCCAACAGAACGTAAATTCCTTAACGTGGAATTCGAGCAGTTAATGTCTGAAGTAGACCGTATCGCAAACTCAACTGAGTTCAACAGAGTTCCTCTCCTAAATGGTACAGGATCAGTGTTTGATATTCAGATTGGTACTCGAAATGATCCTTTAGCAGACAGACTTACATTTGATGCTTCGTCAGCAGATGTGAACGTGGCAGCTCTAGGTCTAAACTTAGCTTCTGTATCTGATAAGATCTCTGCGCAGAACTCACTGGCGGCCATCGATCAGGCGATTCAAAACGTTTCTGGTATCCGAGCTGACTTCGGTGCTCTACAAAACCGTCTTCAGTCGACCATTAACAACATTCAGATCTCGAATGAAAACTTGTCAGCAGCTAACTCACGTATTCGTGACACTGACATTGCAGCAGCGACTTCTGAATTGACTAGAACGAATATTCTTATGCAAGCGGGTACTTCAGTATTGGCACAAGCGAACCAGTCTACGACGAACGCTCTCAGCCTTATTAACGCTGCTTCTCAGGGGTAAATCCCCTGAGGCGATAGCCTCTTAATTTGAAGATACTGATGTAAAACGAATCCTGCAAAAACACTGTAGTGGGTGTGATGGCTAG
>DLGL01000112.1 GCA_002482685.1 Bacteriovoracaceae bacterium UBA7695
ATTCCGGTTGTGAGAGTTTTAGTCCGGGTCGTCTCAGATGTACTATAATTACCTGTCTCATATGTCGGACCTAGAGTGTAGACTCCCTGGTGCCTTCCGGCGTCCTGAGTCCACTTCATGTGAGATTTGGCCCGGTAAAGGATCTGTTCATATTCAAACTGTGACTCACGGGTAACTTCAGCAGAACTTAGAAGTGACTGCCGGGGTTTTGAGTGCCAGAGAAATGAATCTGATAGGAAAATTAAACTTTGCGATCTAAACGATGCCTGCAGGCTTGCCGACAAAAGTGAGGCCATAGATCCGGAACGGTTATTGGACCATTTAATCCGTGCCATAGGTCCGACTTCTGTACTGGCCCCTGCTCCAAAACGTATCGTACGGGGAGGTCCGGTGATAAATTTCTGCTCCATCGAAAAACTCTTGAGATCTTCTGAGCAGTTTTCCAGAAAGTAGGTACCAGATACGACTTCCGCCCTTGCCAGACGCTTTTCAGTTAAAGTGAGAAGGTCCTCATTAAAAGTATCTTCAGGCCTAAAAGGATAAAAGCGATCAAGAGCATTGTCATTGAGCCCCTCGACTTTTTCCCTGGCCACTTCGCCAAAGGGAAAATAGGCCATGCGCTCCAGGAGGATAGTCACTTCACCCGTTTTTGCATTCACCTCGGATTTAACTTTCGAGCAGGGATAGCCCCGCTGCCGGACTATACTGTGAGCATCGGCTTCAATCGAGTTGAGTGTACTTGTGGTGAGAAGCTTTCTGTCGAATAATCTCAGCACTTCATGTTTAACAAAATTCTGCTCAGCCTCAACCTCAGAGATCACTTTAACAAATTTTACGAATGTTTTTTTTCCTACGTGCACATGAAGAATCTCTCCTTCGTTTTCGAAGGTGGGTTCCAGATAGCCGCGGGACTGCAAAAATCCAGTCATATAAAAGCCGGCCTGATAAGATGGTATATCCTTATAGGCTTCGAGTTTTTTATCACCACAAACTAATTTTTTTTCAGTGTCAGTGAGTTCGATCTCGTCGCCATGGATAATAATATCTTTGCAAACCTTTTGCTTAGCCAAGGCGTGGAGGGAAAATGCCAGAATAAAAAATGAGAGAAGGGCTTTGATCACCGGTGGATTGTAAGCCATTGTGAATAAACGTTAAAGAGCCATTTTATTCTCGACGCATCAATGTTTTAGTTTAAAAGCTTCACGGCCGCCTGGGGAGAGACATTGGCCTGGGAGAGGACCGCGGTGTTGGCATCACTTAAAATATCGCTTTTAGCGACATTTGCTGTTTCAACTGCATAATCCACATCCCGAATACGGGAATTGGCCTGGTTCATATTTTCGTTATAGATCATGAGATTATTTGAACTGGTGTTTAACCGGTTCTGAATGGACCCCAACAAGGCCCGGTGGCCGGAGACTTTATCAATCGCCCTATCTAAGCGCGCCAGTCCATCCTGAGCAGTAAGTTTAGAACTAACACTTAAGTGAGAGACACCCAAAGATTCTGAGCCGGCATTTAATGATTTTGTATCATAGACGATGTGATCATCTTCAGAATCGGCCCCTACACCCACCTGAAAGGTCAGTGCCTTGCCTTGCCCGTTAAGAAGTTTGGTCCCGTTAAATTCCGTGACCTGAGAAATTCTTTCGAGTTCAGATTTTAATTGCTGGTATTCAATTTCAGATTTTGACCGGTCCCTATCATCCATGGAATCTGTTGCTGACTGCATAGAGAGCTCCCTCATGCGTGTCAGTAGATTCGAAGTCTCACTTAATCCACCTTCAGCTGTCTGGACCAGGGCCAGACCATCGTTGGCATTTCTATTTGCCTGTTTGGATGAACGGATCTCGGCTTTGAGTTTTTCAGATATGGCCAGGCCGGCAGCATCGTCTGCCGCCTTCGTGATTCGCTCCCCGCTACTAAGTTTAGCAAGGCTCTCCTCTTTTTCTCTCGCCACTTTCTTCGATGTTGTCTGGGCCGTGAGAGAAGGAATGTTGGTGTTGATCCGGAATCCCATAGTTGCCTATCGGGATTTCAGGAACTTTTGTGAATTAAAGAGTCTTAATAAAAGCTTCCGCCTGGCGGTTTGATTCGTCCATTTCTCGCATAAGGGCCTTGATATCCGCTTGAATCTTGGTGCCTTCAACTTTTAGTCCACTGATTGCCCGAGCGTTTAAGTTGTGTTTCAGGTAGAGAACCTGATCTTTAAGTCGGGCCAGAGGGGAGCTGAGTTTTTTCTCTGAACTCTTAAGTTGTTTATATAATCCGCTATATCGTGAGCGCGTGCTTTGCAATTTTTTTCGACTCTGGGATTTAAGCTCCATGGAAGAGATCTCTTCAATTTCTCCTTCCCATTCCACAAATAAATCTCCGGCCACAGTATCCAGGCGAGAAATCCTATCCTTAATCCCCTCAGATTTTGTGAGCGCATTTTCATAGGAGGCATTTAACTTATCATGCTCTCTTTCGAGATCTCCTCCATCAAAAGCATAAATCTCTTTAAGTTTTGTCAGTGCATCCTTGAACGCCTCTGTGGTCTCTTCCTGATCTTCTTTTATACGGGTGATTTCGCGCTTAAACAGATCTCGCTTTTCGATCCCGGCCATCTCATATGCGTTGTATTTCGCTTCATTGACAGCTTTTTTGATAGGATTGGCACAAGAAAAAGACATAAAAAGAACGGAGACAAATAAAAGATTTTTCATAGCTGAGAGCTTCCTTCATTCGGTCATAAGCTGCAATCTCTTTTTTGTTAAGCAGAGTTTAACCTTTCGGGCGATCTTGACCGTTTTAGTACGTCCCTTTTTTAATAAAAACCTCAATTTCATCCCACTTAGGACGATTAAGTAGTAATGAACACTAAACTTATCATTTTCTGTGCACTTTCCCTCATCACAATTCCTGCGGTGGCCGAGTCTGACTGCAACGTAGCGAAGTTAGACCTCAAGATTCAGGAGCTGAGTGAGGAGTGCTGTAAAGTTTCGAAAGCGGCCGATTCTCTTGCGAGTAACGGTAAGAATAAAAAGTTTAATGAATCGTTTGAGTACTCTTATTCTTTTGTCACCGGTCAAATTGACAGGAAAATTGAAACTCTCAAAAAACTCAACAGGAACGGCAAACATAATAAGTATGACGGAGATATAGACCGCCTCAATGCTTATAAGAAAAAACTTGAATCCCATAAAGAATCTATCCGTTCTGACCTTGCCAGGAACTGCCCTGGTAAAGGTGGGCAATTCGCAATTAAGATTGGATTAAATCATGCAGGGGGATTCTCTGACCTTGAAAAACCAGATGATTTAGTTGGAAGAGTCGATCACCTGGAAGGATGGTCGGGAGAAACTGTTGAATCCATGGGAGTTTTTGAGAGTCTTGAACAGGCCCAGGTTATACAGAAACAAATCGAGAATCGAGATGATTTTTCTTTTTGCCGTATTAGCAAAACTAAAACGGCTAAAGGTGCTATCGGCCCTGCAGTTCCGGTTAAAATAGAAAGCTTATTTGGAACAGATGATTTCTTTGCTGATAACTCTAAGGAAATTTCTCCAGCTGCTAAAGATTATTTACAAAGTGGTGTTACAGCTTTAACTTCCACTACTGCCCCATTGAAAGTCAAAATTTTTACGTGTGCAAGTATGTACCGCAACTGCGCCAGTGACAATAGTCCCACATGCCACAGTCTCTCCTTAATGAGAAAATATTCCGACAGTGCTCTTCTCGGAAGTTCAGAGACCCCGCCAGAGCTTAAGGCCGTCCTTAATCATCCGGACTACATCAAATCTATCAACAGTATGAAGTCATCTGAGTATTATAAAGATACCAAAGAGCAAAGACTTTGGGTTGCCTTGAGTATGATGAGAGCCCTGGAGATAGAATCTCAATTCAAAGAGAAGATGCCAAAAGATCGCAAGGTAGAATTTGAAATCACTCCCACCGGCCATCCTAACGATCCTTTTAATAATAGCAAACTTGATCCAGCTCTGAGTGGAACTTGTGGTCCTCTTCCAAAAGAAAACTCGGACTCATATTATGGGAGCGAAGATAACTCATGTGAGGCAAAAAGTTTTCTTATTGATATGGTCAAAAACCGTGACAATACACAAAATGAAAAGTTCAAAGAGTATTATGAAAAGACGTTCCCTGATGACGAAGTAAAACTTGGCGAACGCAACTATGCGGCCCACAGGTATGCAAAGATTGAAATAGAAACAGTTCCAGAAAATAAAAAGCCGACCATTGCAAATGTTGAAAAAGTAGATGCCTGGGAGGTTCGTTGTGCCAGGATGAATAATGGCTGCGAAAAATGGAGCAAAGGTCTTCCAAGAATCAAATTACCTAAAGTAACCCTGCCGTCCATTCGCTTAGGTGGTGGAGGTTTTTATAGAAAAGTTGGTGGAGGCAGCTCCCGTGGGCTGGGCTGCTATTTTGACTAAACTCTCAAGACCTCATTCCAGTTAGTCGTAAACCGCCTTGAAAGATAATCGGCGTTGAGTTTCCAGTTGTGGTCGAGCCCACAGGCCAGACTCTTTACAGTCTTTGGACCAAAGCGGTTATTGATGGCATCAATGACTGAACTTAAGGCCTGGTTATCATCCGGGTCGGTATTAAATAAATCAATCTGTCTCTCATTGTCCGGTGTGATCTGATTAAGAATCACTCCACCCTTTTTATAAGCAAACCCGGGTCTGAAAATATCATCTAAAACCTTATGAGCGGCTTTGATTATTTTAATCGTATCAGAAGTACCGGACATAAAATTATGAGTTCCTATTCCGTAGTACTGTTCCACGTTTTTATGCTGATTGGTGTGAACGAAGGCCGTGAGGTTAAAGCACACACTTTTTTGCCAACGGAGTTTTTCAGCGGCCTTGCTGGCAAAAGTGGCCAGCGCCTCTTTTAGTTCTTCCTTGTGATAAACGTCGTAACCAAAGCTTCTGGTATTGGCGATATTTTTCTTATCCTGAATTTCCTCGGGATTAAGGCATTTAATACCCCGAAGCTCGTCCTGAATTTCTCTTCCGGTTTTAGTCAGCAGTTTCTGAATGAGTGCTTCATTTTCAAAACGTTTAAAATCCAGAGCGGTCTCCATTCCTAGAAGTTTTAGCTTAGTCACCGAAGCCGAACCAATCCCCCAGATATTCCGAAGAGGAAAATCCTTAAGGATTTTATCTATCTGCTCTTCCGTATTCATCACCAGCACACCCTTGTGCTGCTTAGACATTTTATTGGCGATTTTAGAGAGCACTTTTGTTGTGGAGAGACCTACTCCTACAGGGATTCCCGTAGAGTCTAAAATCTTCTGGCGGATATGCCCCCCGTATTCGTGCATGTCCTTAGAGCTCAAATCCTCAACTCCGATAAAAGCTTCATCAACTGAATACACTTCAACATCATCACTAAACTGAGTCAGAATTTTCATGACCCTTTTTGACATGTTATCATAGAGTGCATAATTAGAAGAAAACACGGCGACGTTATGTTCTTTAATCCTCTCTTTTACTTTAAAAAATGGCTCACACATTTCACCAAAACCAATTGCTTTGGCTTCCTTCGAAAAAGCGATCGCGCACCCATCATTATTAGAAAGCACCACTACCGGTCTTCCCCGGGTTTCTGGATGAAAGGCCCGCTCACAAGAGCAGTAAAAGGAATTGCAATCAACTAATCCCACTGCCATGCTAGCACTTCCTGTGAATCGAAGATAAGGTTCCCCAGATAAAATCTTCTTCGGCCTCTACGTTTCCGACTTTTTTATTAAACGGCATAAGATAGCCTTCACTTCCGATGAGCTGAAACCTTGCCAGGACAAACTGATTATTAATCACCGCCATCACAACCTGATTGGTTGCTGGCTTTTTCCCACGGTGAATGATGAGCTTATCGTTTTTTTTAATCCCAAAGATCGGGCGATCGAAGGCCGCAATCACACCATACATTCCGGTCTGGTCAGTGATAAAAATTTTATCCAATGAGAGTTCATCTTCTGCAAACTCTGCACAAGGACTTTGAAAGCCTGTCATTCCCTGAATCTCTGCCATAAAATCCCCTCATGGGACTTGATTATACGTATCTTTTACGTATAATCAAGTAGGCAGAGTCTGACTTTTAAAGATACTAAGATTAAGTTCTTTGGATAAATCCTGAAATGTCTTCATCCCCCGGACTGAATGCCCATGCTCATTAATGGCCGGGGAATAAACAGCAATCCCCATCACGCCCGGAATGACTCCGAAGATCGCACCACTCACTCCGCTTTTAGCAGGAACGCCAACAGAGTAGGCCCACTTACCGCTTGTATCGTACATGCCACAGGTAAACATGAGGCTCAAAATATCACCTACGAATTCTTCCTTAAGTGCACAAGCTTTGGTGTGAGGATGAATTCCATTATTGGCCAGTGTAGCGGCCATGAGAGCGAGGTCTCTGGTGTTGACCAGAAGTGAGCATTGCCTAAAATATAAATCAAGCGATTCTTCAATACGGTTATCGATGATGCCAAAATGCCGGAGCAGATAGGCAATGGAGCGATTCCTGTGAGCAGTATTTTTCTCTGACTCAAAAACTTTTTCGTCAATTTCAAGATTTCTTCCAGCGAACTGACTGAAAAAATTTACCATATTCTCTGTTCGCTTCAGAGAATTTTCTCCCTGTATGAAACTACTGATAGCAATTGCACCAGAATTGATCATCGGATTATAGGGTCTATGGGTATTTTTCTCCAGCTCTACAATTGAATTAAACGCTTCTCCGGTAGGCTCTACTCCTACCTTGGACATGACAAAGACTCTTCCAAGCTCCTGGAGAACCATTCCATAGACAAAGGGTTTAGAAGTGGACTGCATGCTAAAGAGCACCTCACTATCACCCACTTCGTAGGTTTCTCCATCAACGGTAGCAATAACAATAGCGAAGTTTTTGGTGTTGGCCTTGGCCAACTCCGGAATATACGTCGCCGGATGTCCATCTTCACAACGGGCGTGCTTTTCATAAAGACTTTGCAGGATACTGGAATATTTCATCATGCAAATACTCTATCACAGCTTATTGAATACTTTCACCTAGTCCATACTGCTGAGGTGCTTTTTCATAAACACTTCGGGCCCGGGGAAGCCAAGTGGAGAGATTTTTTCTGCGTGTAGTATCTGATGGGTGAGTCGACATAAATTCTGGTGGTGCCTTTCCTCCAGAAGCTGCCCCCATGCGCTCCCAAAGCTTGATCGCTTCCGCTGGATCGTACCCGGCCTGGGCCATATAGGTCTGGCCGTATTCATCGGCCTGGGTTTCATCACTGCGTGAAAACTTTCGGTCAAAGAAGGCGACAGCAAATCCTCCTGCGGCCCCACCCAGACCCGCAAGAAGTCTACAAGTTTCGGTTTTGCATAAGAGTTGCCCACCCACGGCAGCGGCACCGCCAATGACAAGGCCTGCGATATTCCCTTTCATAGCACGGGAGTATCTTTGTTTTCCATGCCGCTTAGTTGCATGGGCCACTTCGTGCCCTAGGGTAGCGGCCAGTGCGGCTTCATTTTTTAGCACGGGCATAATTCCCGTGTAGACGGCCATTTTTCCTCCCGGCATACACCAGGCATTGACCTCAGGGCTTTCAATCAACATCCACTCCCATTTAAAATTCTCCCCCGAAGCTTTGGCAATTCTCGGGGCCACCCGATTAAGCATGGCCGTCCATTCGGCATGAGTTGAAATTTTAGATTTTGCCCTCACTTCCTGATAGGCCTTAAGGGCCTGAGCATCAATCTCAGATTCTTTTGGATCAATTGTTGAACAGCTGGAAAAGGAGAGAAATAAAAGGGTAGAAAAAATTAACGTTCGCTTAAACATTGGACCTCCGTTGCGAAGGGATTCTATAAGAGCTTTCCATTTAAAGCTATCGCCTGGCAAAAAAGCAATGCGAAAGAGTTAAGAAATGTTCCACAGGATAAGATGACTTTGTTATATTACTTTCCTAAGGACCGGTGCATGAAATACCTCTCTCTGCTCTTCATCATAATCACACTTTCAACCTCTGTTTTTTCTCAAGAAGAAATCAAAATTGAGGACACTAAAGATGGTGGAACTTTTCCCCTATATGAACCGAAGGGTCGGAATGACATACCTTCTAAAGAGAAGGCAATAAATTTTGGTGCGGTCTACGTGGCCCAATGGGCCTTCTATCTTGGATCACAAAAAGAAATTATAGAAGATCACGGCTCATTTAAAAATTGGTACGTAAATCCCTTTGGACCTCGGTTTGATAAAGATAGTTTTGAGTACAATATTTTTAAACACGCTCTGGTGGGAAATTATTATTACCTTTTTTACCGCTCCCGGGGCTATTCTGAAAAAGGCTCATTCTTTTGGTCATTCATATCTTCCCTGGCCTTCGAATTCACTATCGAGACAGTGACTGAGAAGCCCAGCTACCAGGATATTTACCAGACTCCTGTCTTCGGCGCCGTAGTAGGAATTGGTTTTGAGAAAGCAAGTTTTTATTTCCACGAGTGGGAAACCTGGTACGGCAGTGTGCTCGGCTTTCTCATTAATCCTATGACTCTTATTCCACAGTTTGCCAAAGAGAATGAGAAAGTCGCAGCCATCCCTCTCATCGACAAGAATACCTACGGGTATCTTGTGACCTATAGGTTTTAACTATGAAATACCTATTGATATTCTTCCTTGTTTTTTCTCCCCTAGCCTTTGGAGACGATGAGTATAAATTCAGACCAGACTATTGGAGCAAAGGTCTTCACCTGAATGCCGGTGGTGGTCTCAACATGATTC
Organism: Bacteriovoracaceae bacterium UBA7695; assembly: GCA_002482685.1. Lineage (GTDB taxonomy): Bacteria > Bdellovibrionota > Bacteriovoracia > Bacteriovoracales > Bacteriovoracaceae > Peredibacter. The sequence goes on from DLGL01000112.1 coordinate 8,782, forward strand.
AGTTCCAGTCAGATGATGACTTCGACAGTCTTGGATACGGACTCAATTTTAAAACTGATCTTGGTTATTATTTCACCAACCGCTTTGCCGTCGAGTGGAGCTCCAACGTAAAATTTAATCGTCTTGATGAATACCTCGTTTGGGACACTCTGATTACCTTTGGGGTCCGTTACCGTATTAAAGAGTACTACCTTCGAGCCTTTTACGGAAAAGCTCCTACAGTAGTCTTCTTTCAGGATAATAATCCTGAAGACTATAAGGACTCAGATGCTTCAAGACTTCAGTTTGATGGTCCCGTTTACGGTCTGGCCGTTGGGAAAATGTTTGAGAGCCGAAACGGTCTGATCTGGTTTTTAGAAACCTCAGGCACTCTCCAACGACTGGAAGAGCGAGAGGCTATCCGCATGGATGGGCAGGTTCCGGAAGTCATAGCTCGCACTAGCGAGCGCTCAACTCAGGTGAGTTTGTATGCTATGATTGGCATACTTATTTTTTAGTATGCTTCAACAAATTGACCGACAATTATTCGATTTAATAAACCGTGATCTTACTCATAGGTACCTGGATTTATTTTTCAGCTACATCACTGACATTCAAAAGACGCTCCCCTTTATTCTTTTGCTCGCCCTTGTGATTATTGTTTTGCTGCTTAAAAAAAGATGGCGGGCATTCTATGTCCTACTCTTTTGCGCCATTGGCTGCTCGCTCATTAATATTGTGAATGGAAACCTTGTAAAGCAGCTCTTCCAAAGGGATAGACCCCTGGATGTCATACTTAGAACGACTCATCATGGCAGTTATTCTTTCCCATCAGGTCACTCAACTAATGTTTTTTTTATCGCAATGTTCATAGGGATGTTCTACCCTAGGTTGAGATTTCTCTTGATCCCGGTAGCATGCCTCATGGCCTATTCCCGGGTTTATTGCGGAGTCCACTATCCGGGTGATGTTTTGGCCGGGGCTTTGTTTGGAACTATTACTGGCTATCTGTTTTTCAAAGGAATTGATCAACTTATGAAGACTAAATTAAAAGCGATTCTCGGTGCTCTCCTTGTTGTCTTATCGTTTCAAAGCTTTGCCAACGTAGATATCACAGTCGAAGATCCTACCAACGACAAACCCTTCTTCCCCTGGATTTGGGAAGACCAGCTTAAACCAACCCTTAAAGTGGCTTCTGATAAAACAAGTTTAACTATGCTCGCCTCTGGTACAGTGGCGATCTTTGGAGTCCATGAATTTGACGGAAAAATTTATGATTACAACGAAGGCGGCGGAAATCTTTTAATGGATAAAGAAACCGCAACAGATTTTGGGAAACTTGGAAATGGGCTGGCCAATATCGGCATTCTTGCCATTCAGTATGTGGCCGATCAGGAAAATAGTCTTAGAACCGCCCGTGCCCTCATACTTACCTCTGTTTCACATGTTTCAATTGCGGCGATGGTTCGCAGGAACAGACCTGGAAACCGCCAGGATTTTCTTCCCTTTGCTTCTTCCTTCCCCTCTGGTCATACCTCTTCGGCCTTTGCCATGGCAGGTTCAATGGCCTACTCCTACGGCTGGGTTGGTGCTGTCCCTGCCTACACAGTGGCATCGGCCATCGCCATTTCCCGGATAAGAGAAAATCGCCACTGGGCGAGCGATATTGTGGGCGGAGCTTTCCTGGGAACTTTCTGGGCCCGGGCCAGTTTTGGTGTGAAAAAGGGTGAAGAGCAAAAAGATGCTTTTATGATTTTACCGATGCCTGTCTATGATGGGGGTATGATTAGCGCCGTCAAAGACTTTTAAGAACTGCCCGACTAGAATGGTGTTTAACTTAGGCATTTGCTCCATCCTCCAACCGACTTTATTTCTACACCACGCAAAATAAACCCACTTATTTAAGTAGCTTAGTACTTTTCGTAAAAGACATTGTTTTTGCAGTCTATGAAGTATGAAAAACATTTGCCCCAACACCAGCTGCGCATGCCCTACACATATCCTTCGCGACGGTCATTTTTATCGTCGCGAAGATTCCAAACTTATCCAGCGCTACCGTTGTAAAACATGCGGCACTCGCTTTTCCAGCGCAACTCATTCTCCCACCTATAGGCAAAAAAAAAGGAGAGTGAACTCTTCCCTTTTGAAACTCCTATCCTCTGGGGTTTCCATGAGGCGCTCGGCCATCATTTTAGGGATACATCGACGGACTGTTGAGCGCAAACTCCCGTTTTTGGCCAATCGTTGCAGGAAACTTAATCAAAGGCATCTGCAAAAATTTAAGGGAAGGGTTTTTAATATTCAAATTGATGATTTGATTACCAAAGAAAATTCGAAGCTCAAGCCTCTGAGTGTGTCCATCGCGGTAGATGAAGACCGAAGACTTATTCTCGCTCTTGAGGTTTCGCGTATCCCGGCATTCGGGCATCTCGCTCATTTGGCAGTAAAAAAATATGGTTTCAGAAAGGATGAGCACGGCGAGGGACTAACCAGGCTCTTTGAAAAAATCACGCCAATAGTTTCACCGGAGGTTCGGGTAAAATCCGATGAACATCAAAGATACCCAAGCTATGTTTCCGGTTACCTCCCAAAATCAAAACACGAAACTTTCAAAAGTGAGAGGGGCTGCATTGCCGGACAAGGAGAACTTAAAAAAGTTGGCTTCGATCCCCTCTTCGTTGTCAATCACACCTGTGCTCTTCTCAGAGCGAACGTGAACAGACTGATCCGCAAAACCTGGTGCACAACCAAAGATCGCAGCAAACTAAAAGATCACTTAGATATCTTTATGTATTTTTACAATCAGCAACTTATGAGGTGAGGTTATCACCAATCAAGTCGGGCAGTTTCTA
>DLGL01000017.1:0-43690 GCA_002482685.1 Bacteriovoracaceae bacterium UBA7695
GCTCCTCACGTTCACTGGCCTCGCGGATTTTTTTTTCTTCCGGAGTTTCAATAGTCGCAGTGAGATGGTTTCTTAAATCCTTTTCACGAATATAGCGGTCTTCTTTTAAATCTTTTTCAAATAGACTTTGATCTACTTCTTCGATTTTTACGTCAGGAGTAATCCCTACCGCCTGAATTTTGCGGTTAAACGGAGTCATATACTGAGCAATAGTTAACTTTACCCCGGTCTCTTTATCTAACTGGGCCACAGTTTGAACTGATCCCTTCCCAAAAGACTGAGACCCCATAATGACAGCACGCTTATAATCCTGCAAAGCCCCGGCAACGATCTCAGAGGCTGAGGCAGAAGCCCCGTTAATCAAGACAACCATTGGGGTTCCTAAATCTTTATAGCCCGATTTTTTCACGTAACGGATATCTTTATTTTGTGGATCTCTTGATTCAGTAGAGACAACAATACCTTCCTTCAAGAAAAGTGATGACACATCTACGGCCTGATCCAGAAGTCCACCTGGATTAGATCTCAAATCCAGAATAATTCCACCGAGCTCTGACTTACCTTTAATTTTAGCCTTAAGCTCTTTTAGAGACTCTTCCATCGATTCTGCCGATCGTTTTTGAAACTGAGTGAGTCGGATGTAGGCGAATTTCTCAGCAACGACCTCAGCTTTAACGGGCTTAACTTTTATCATTTCACGCTTAAGATTAAAATGCTTAACCCCATCATAACCCTCGCGAATGATTCCTAAGTGAATTTTTTCGCCAATTTTTCCTCTCATTTTTTCAATGGATTGCTCCAGGGACATACCCACGATAGGCTCATGATTGATTTCAACCAATTTGTCCTTCGGAAGAATTCCAGCACGAAAGGCTGGAGTGTCATCAATTGGAGTGATGATGTAAATCACACCTTCCCGTTGAGTTACTTCAAGGCCCAGTCCACCAAATTCCCCTTGAGTATCATTTTGCATCTTTTCAAAAAAATCTTTATTCAAAAATGCTGAGTGTGGATCAAGAGTCTCCATCATTCCCTTCAAGGCACCTTCAATTAATTTCTCGGTATTAACGGGACGATAGTATTGAGTCTCAATAAGATGAAGAACTTTATTAAAAAGTTCAAGCTGTTCAAATCGAGATCGATTCTCGGATATCTTTGGTGCTGCTGTCTTAGTCTCGGGAGCTTTAACTTGAGAAAAAGAAGGTAAAGAAAATGTTAAGACCATTGAGCTCAAAAGAATTAAGCGTAAAGACATGAGTACTCCTAGACTGATTATCAGTCTTAGATTTTACTCACTCCATTGCTCTCTAACCACAAAATAGTGTTTTGCGCGGTGTTTTTCTTACGAACTTCAAAGTAGAGATTTTGATCATCTTTTGAATCTTTTTGAGTGTAGGCCAGCACATCACCGTCATTCACTGTATCGTTCTTTTTAACTTTGATATCCATGCGACCTAAGAGCACGGTGCGCAGATCACTCCCATGATCGATGAGCACGACCTGGCCGTAACTTGCCAAGTCTCCTGCGAATACAACTTTTCCTCCACCCACGGCCTTAACAGGCTGAATAGAATTGTATTTGAAGGTGACACCCTTAGCACTTGCAGTATAGGTCGTAAAATCTTCTACAGGTCGTTTAAAAAATCGGTCAGGTTTTTTTTCAATAACGGGAGCCTGACTAAAAGCTTTTTTAACTTGAACTATTTTCTTTCGAAGCTTTTTTTCCTGAACTTTATTTTCGACAATCTTTTTATCTTTAACTTTGGCCATATAGAGTTCCATGGCCACTTTTTTTCTGCCTTCAAGTTCCTCTATGACCATGGAAAGCTCTTCTTCATTAGCTTTAAGAATAGATAGCTTAGAATCAAACTCAGTTACTTTGTTTTCAAACGAAATGAGCTCTGCTTCTTTGTTTTTGAGTTTAAGCTGTGCCTGTTTTAGAAGTTCCAGATGGACTTTTTTTTGCCAAGCCTCAGTCCCTTCATTTTCACTTTCAATCAGGTAGCTTTGAAAAATTTTACGGTTGGCCGACTGGGCTTCACGCACCTCTTTATGGATCTCGATCAACTTGTCACGATAGAGTTTTACATCCCCTTCGAACTGACGGATCTGCTCTACGCTGGATATATAGAGGTTGTTTTTACTTCCAATTTCTTTTTCGAGAGTAGAAAGGCGGGCACCCAATTGCATAACATCCGATCGGGCACGGGCAAGATTATCATCGCGGTTGATCGCCGCGTGTGAGCTCAAGGCCAGTGTAAGTCCGATGATGACAGCTAATTTCATAGGGTGTTTTTCCATCTCCAGTCTTGCATTGAAAAAGTCCAGAAAACTGAGAACACCATAAAAAGAATAAGTGTATCAAAAAATTTGAGAGTACCGTTCAGGAGCCCGAGGGCACAGAAACTTACCACCACAACAGCGAGACCAGTGGCGATCGTTTTAGAGGCTACAAGCTTTTTGCGTTGGAATTTTTCAATAATGTAAGAGCGGGTTCGGAAGACATCATAACAAAGCCAGAAACTTATGATCCAGAAGATGCCTACGATGCCAACAATTCCCCAGTCCCCTGCGACTGCAATGAACTTATAAAAAGGATGAGATTTCATGACTCCAGTGACTTCCGGGTATTTTACATCGGTAGCAGTCATGTGGTCTTTGCCACCAAATTTCACAACCTGCTCTCTGACAAAATCAAGACTATCATGAGAAAGGGATGGATTAAGAGCTATACGTACTGACTTAAAGTTCATGAGTTCAGTTGAGACTTGATAGTCAGAGCCTAGTTGATTGATAAGAGCGCTAATCTTTCCACGGCTCTCCTCAGAAGTTTTATCTTCCACACTCAACACCCCAGGTAACCTGGCCGCAAGAGATTTAAGTTTTAGTCCATCGACACTTTCGTCCATAACAGCGACGAAATAAGGGTTTACGATTTTTTCAGGGCTGATTTTCTCAACCATTGTAGCAATCCACGGTCTATGAGTCAGACTAAACGCCAATAGACATGAGAAAAAGAAAAAGCTGAATCCCCGAAAAAGAGATTCGCCCAGAGATTGAAAAAATTCTTTTAAATAAAACATGCATGCCCCGAATACACCAATCGTCCCTGATCCAGATGAGCGATCTTCCCGGGAAATTGTTTGATGAGTTCTTTATTATGGGTCGCCCAAATGAGAGTCAGACCTTTTTTATGATTGAAATGATTCAAAACTTCGAATAAGCGGTAAGAGCTTTCTTTGTCCAATGAACTTGTAGGCTCGTCGGCCAGAAGTGCAGTTGGTTTTGAAAGAAGTGCACGAATCATAGCTACTTTCTGTTTAAGACCGCCGTTACAATCTTCAATTTTTTGATTCAAATGATCGTAGACTCCTAAGAGTCGGGAGAGATCTTCCATTTCGCGGAAAAAATCATTTTTACTGTCATAAAGGGATGAGTCGTAGGCCATCCACATATTATCTTCGCAGGATTTCTTCTGCATCAAACGCAGATCCTGAAAAACTGACGAAACAAAATGTTTAGAGGAGCGCTCATGAGGCAGGATCGCTTTGCCCGAGGTAGGTGCTAAATGACCACCAAGCACATTAAGAAGTGATGTCTTTCCGGCACCAGAGGGGCCAGTAAGGAAAAGGATCTCACCAGGATAAATGGTCAGTTGAACTGATTTTAAAGCGCGGATAGACCCATACTCCACCGTGAGATTATCAAGGTGAAATAAATAATTCTGGTGGTTTGAGCCACCTGATTGTTGAGGTGTACGACCGGTTAACATCCGTGAAACCTGCCTTCAAAGTAAAGGATCCATCTTAGATCCACATTGTCATAATGCAATCATTGTACCGATATTAAGTTTCATAAGTAAAGGCATCGAGTCAGCTTAAAGTGTTAACTTCCGACAAGAATTATCCAGTAATAACACCTTCGGCCTTTAGCAACTCGTAAGCCGAGTCCGAGCAGTAGACATTCGGAACAAAATTGAACTTGGCCTGAAGGTCACTAATAATTGAATTTTCCACATCTCCCAAAAGCTTTACATCGCCATTATCCATAAGAATTTTAGCGGGATCACGCTCTAAAAGTAGATTGTCGTTCGTTTTAGACTTAACTAGCTTCTTACGAGATTTCACAAAAATAATATTTTTCTTCGGTAGATCCTCAACGATCCAGTCTTTTTCAGTCCCCTTCTTCTTGAGGATATCCTTGATCTGTTTAATCTTCTCTTCCGCGCGCTTCATGATCTTCTCATAAACCTGATCTTCATCCTGGCTCAGAATTCTTTGTTTGAACTCTTCACACTTCACAGTACGAGGAGCTTTTCCAAACAGAAGACTGAAGGCCAGATCTTTGATCCGTGGATTTTTATCAAAATCACCTGTTTTATAATAGTGATGAACCTGGTTCATGAAGTACTGGTCATTGAAAGTGTAGAACTGCTCCGGATCATTGGCGATCATATCCATGAGTTTTGAGTAAGAGTAGATCTTCCCCTTCTCGAGCATATAAAACGTAAGCTCCTCAGCGATAGCATCAAAGCGGGCACCTCGGGCAGAGCGAACCACTTGTGAGTACCATGCAAATCGCGCCATCAAAAAGTCTTCCACCGCGTGAAGAGCGTTTTGAGAGATGGTTAAAATCTCCTGACCGTTAACATTAGCAACCCGGAAGTGATGGAGAAGATAATCTCTGTCATACGTTCCGTACTTAATCCCTGAGTAGTGGGCGTCACGCAGAAGGTAGTCCATACGGTCGCAGTCCACTTCCGAATGAAGGATCTGGTTAGCAAGCATACTGGAATCATTCCCCTTCACGAGGTTTGAGATGTTCTGCGGATCAAGACGGTATTTTTTTAGAAGATGAGTAATCCCACCTGGATAATCAGTATTCTTGATGATGTATGAACCGAGGTGCTCATGATCGTCCTGAAGGCCTTTTCCATTCTTCTCGTTAGTAGTCTCACCATAACGGATGTAGGCCATCTCTGTGGTGTGAGAAAACATAAAGGCACCAAGGTCATGAAGCAGGGCCGCGAGGCGCAGACTTTGGTGAAAGACTTTCTGAGGCGACTGAACTTTATCGTCCATCAAATCCTCATCAGAGACTCCACGCTTAAGGCGCTGAAGAATTTTATGAGCATTGAACATCACACCAATCGAGTGACCATAGCGGGAATGTTCCGCTCCTGGGAAGGTATAGAAAGTAAATCCTAACTGCTTCACCCAACGCAGGCGCTGATAAAAAGGAGTGTGGATGATTTCCCATTCAAGATTGGTGATGTGGATAAATCCGTATAACGGATCGAAGATGATTTTTGCTTTTGACGTAACTTCCATGTGGCCTTACTTAAAATAAAAAAGGGCCCAATCGTTGAGCCCTTTCAATTAGATACTTAAAATTTTTATTGAAGCGTAGATGCTGACTTTCTTTTACCTTTACGGGCCTTAGCAACTTTTGAGATTGCATATTCCATCATCATAAAGGCTTCGCGACGAAGACCGTTGTCATGGATGTAGCGGTAGAAGTTTTCAATATCACCGTTTGTGCGGAAGTTTTTGATCGTCATTACTTCTGGTGCTACGCCGGCTTTTTCATCAAGATTTACTGTTTTAGACATAAAGGGCTCCTAGTCGTTGTATTTTACTTTTTTCGCTGTAACTCTTCCACCAATTTTATTGTTCACGAGCTTCGATCATTCCGTAGCTGTGAAGTTTGTTGTAGAGAGTTTTTACTGTAATTCCAAGAGCTTTAGCTGCACGAGTTTTATTTCCATTCAAATGACCAAGAGTGTCGACAATATGTTTTTTCTCAAGGTCAAAAAGTGTAAATTCAACATATTCAACTTTCGCTTCAACTTTTTCAACTTTAACTTCTACTGCAAACTCAGGAAGGTGAGATGCTTCGATGTATTGACCGTCAGTAAGGATGTATGTGCGCTCCATTATGTTTTTAAGTTCGTGAGCGTTTCCTGGCCAGAAGTATGAAGTTAACTTCTCGATAGCACCTGAAGTCAAAACTTTAGACTGAGTCTTACCGTGGTTAAGAAAAAACTCTGCCATAACTTTTACATCATCAGAACGATCGCGAAGTGAAGGGATGCGAAGAGCAATTGTATTAAGTCTGTAGAACAATTCTTCTTTAAATTTACCCTCTTCAACTTGTTTTTTAAGACAGATTTTTGAAGTTGCAATGATACGGATGTTCAGAGCAATTTTTTCATCAGTATCAACCGTGATCATCTCTCCGCCCACTAGTGCACGTAGGATTTTCGTCTGGATATGTGGAGTCGTGTGAGCGATATCATCAATAATTAGAGTTCCGCCATTCGCCTGAACCATCAAACCTTTAGAGCTAAACAGTTCGCGGTCAAGTTGAGATTCGTTAAGAGCTGAGCAAGAAGCGATGATACATCCACCTTTGCGAGCTGACCAAGCGTGGATCTTTTTAGCAAGAATCTTCTTACCAACACCGTGCTGACCTTCAAGAAGAACCGGGAAGTCCTGAGAAGCAATTTTCTTAGCAGTCTGAACTACTTCAAGGAAGTTTTTTGAAAGACCAATCATTTGAGAGTTATCATCAGTACCACGAGAAACCTGGATTTCTACACGGCTGAGTAGTTCTTTTTCTTTAGCTTCGATACGAGACTGAAGCTCTCTATTGAGGTTTTTCGCCATCAAAAAGAGGTGCATGTTACGAATTGGAGACTGAAGTTCGTTAAGAATTTCGTTAATAGAAGCAATTTCGATTTCTGAGAAATTTCTGTCTTTCTTGATAGATTGAACGTTGATTGTACCGATGACACAACCATCAACCATTACAGGAACACAAAGCTCAGCTTCAACCATTTCATCACGGTGACCTGTTGAAGCGATAGGATCACGCTTTACAGAGTTAGAGTAGTAAGCTCTTTTCATGCGGGCTACGTATCCAGAAAGACCCTGGCCTTTGTTTAAAACTTTTGCATCATTAAGGGCATGACCTGATTCAGAAAGGAGACGAGTTGAGCCGTCAGTAAGAACCTCAAAACCAAGAACCTTATGCTCTTGCATGATGTCCTGAACAAAACCAGAAAGCTTAGCAAAAAATACAACTTCATCAAGATTTGAAAGTAGTACTGTTGAAAGAGTAGCTAGTTCGTTGTGGTGAGCGGCAGTTTTCATGTTGATCCCCTTTACACTTTGAAACACAGTTTGATTAATTTTTACACAGTGCGTTAGTGAGGAGATATTACAATTTGTATGAATTATTTACAAGACTAAAATGGTGCGGTGTTTAAAATTTCTTCGACTTCTTTAACTATTTCAATATGTTAGTCCACTGCGGGGAGTAACAACTACCGAAATCCTGGGTTAGCTGGCCCAAAATCTCTCCGTCACGGTTCATTATGTACACATCCTGAACGGCCTTAGTGCGGGAAAGGACTCTTTTGCTAGTAAAAACAATAAATTCGCCGTCTGGGGAATAGACAGGTTCTTCATTAGATCCAAAGCTCTTCGTCAGCCTGACTAAGTTATTACCATCGGAGCCAATCCGGTAAAGATCGAAGCCTGCATCCACCCAAGAGCTGAATACGATTTCTTTCCCATCGGGGGAGAATCTTGGAGTGGCATTGAACTGCCCAACAAAAGAAATACGCTTAACACCTTTATCAGGATTTTGCGGATCGATAGTATAAATGTGGGCACGCCCTGGTCGATTAGACAAAAAGGCCATGAGATTTCCAGCACGGTTGATAGATGGATCTACGTCATCACCATAGTGAGAAGTAATATTTCTCAGTTTTCCAGAATTTATATTCATCTCATAGATGTCAGCATTCCCTTTATACGAGAGGGTCGTATAAATCATGTTCCCGGATGAACTAAATATAGCTCCCGAGTTTATACCTGGCTTATCAGATACAGTAGAGAAAGTGCGATTTTTCAGATCATACATCTTAAGATCAATATTCTTAATTAAACGCACTTTGTTTTTTGAAATCTCTTTATGTGTCGCAATGACTGAAAACATTATTTTTGAGTTATCCGGAGCGATCGAAGGCGAGAGGACAATTGAACGGAAATTTGTAAGCTTTTCAACACGGTTACCGTCAAAATCCATAATAAAAAGCTCTTTGATGGAGTCTTTTCCATGTGTGCCTCTGTCAGAAACAAAAACTATTTTAGAATTAAAGATAGAAGGCTTTCCAGTCACTGAACGGTAAATCCCATCAGCAATCTGATGGGCCGTTGCGCGAAGAGTGCTTTGCTGAATTTTAAAATTCTGAGCAAAAATTTCTTTTCCTGTCAGGACACTCCACACTTTGAACTTCGCCTCAATGCCTGAACCAGATGAAGACATTTGAGAGGCGACAAAATAAGTAATTCCACTTTCTTTCCATTTCTCCAGGCGAGGCTTTGAATAACTCTCCTGCCCTTTCTCGGAATAATCAACGTTGTTGAATTTATGCTTATAGAAAACAAAATCATTACGAAGAACATCGATCAACTCTGATGAGAGAGATTTCTGAGGTCCCACTAAAGATCTCACCTCGGCATCATCGATTACAAACTTGTCTTTATCAAGTTCAGCATTTCCAACCGCAATCTCGGCTACTTGTGCAAATGAGGTAAGTGAAAGAAAGAGTGTTGCAATAGCAAAGAAAGTTTTCATTAGAGTCCTTAAAGTGGGAATTTCAGGAGTATACCTGAAGTTCCAAGTCTGGGCGCAAGCGCCGCAGAAGGTTTAGGAAAAGGCGAAGCATCACGGATGGCTTTTTCCGCACGAGAATCATACTCGCTATCGCCAGATGACTGGCGAATCTCAGTTTTTAGAACATGGCCCGATGGAGATATAAGAACCGCAATCCCACAGCGCAGGTCCCGGTTCATTAAGTGTGTCGGAAGCTTGAAGAAAGCTCTGACTAGCTCAGGGATCGACTGAACATAAGTCGCCAGTTCTGAATTATCTGCGTCTGAATAATCCCCTACCAGTGCTCCACCTTTAGAAAGCCGATTCCCTTCAATTATCAGGGAATCGATATCTTTATTAGGCGAGGCCTTTGCCCCTTTCTTCTTTTCAGAAGCGGAAACTTTTTTACTGGAATAATCTGTTACAAGATTCATAAAAGACGGCTTTTTCTTGGGAGCAGCTCCCTTCTCCTGGATTACTATATCGCCCTTCTTTATCACATCTTCGACTTCAGCTTTGGTCTCAACCTTCGCCCCTTGCGGTTCAGGTTCTGGTTTGGCCACTGGCTCTGCCTGCATGGCCTTAAGCTCTTTAACCGTAAACTTAGGCATCCCCACCACATCGACTCTCACCGATGAATGAATCACTTCAACGTTGTCATTGTTTTTAAAAATATTCAGGATACTGGTTCCGGCAATGTAGGCGAAAAGAAAAAGGCCCGCGTGGACTCCACAGGAGATCAGAAAGTTTTTGTTAAATTCACGATCCTGCGCAAGGGTACTCATGGATTGGGAGTTTTCTCTACTTCAGTCACCAGAGCAATATTACTCACGCCGGCTTTTTTTAAATTCGCAATTAGCTTTGCGACTTTCTCATATTTTAAAGTGTAGTCAGCTCGTAAATAAACGATATCCGTACCATTTGTTTTAAACTGCTTTAAAATAGAAGGGACAACATCTTTGGCCATAACCAGGCTTTTCCCGAGGTAGTACTGTTCAGAACTTGTGATAGATAAGATCACGAGTTCAGGCTTTAATCCTAAGTTGTTCACTTTTTGCGTCTTAGGAAGCTTCATATCAATCCCACTAAACATCATGGGTGCCGTCACCATAAAGATCACCAGCAGCACCAACATGACATCCACTAGTGGAGTCACGTTAATATCTGAGACCGGTCCGCCTTTGCGTCCACCCATGTTCATACCCATAAAATCTAATCCTTCTTGATTAGGATAGAGCGCTCAATCAGATTTAAAAAATCCTGAGAGAAAGATTCCATCTGAGAATTGATGCGTGAGATTTGATTATTGAATACGTTGTAAAACCAAACTGCAGGAATCGCTGCTGCTAAACCTACCGCAGTCGCCACGAGTGCTTCTGCAATACCAGGAGCGACCGCTTCAATGCTTCCGCCTCCACTTGCCAGACCGGAAAAAGCATCAATAATTCCCCACACAGTTCCAAAAAGACCGATAAATGGAGAGATTGAACCTATCGAGGCAAGAGTTGAAACCCGAATATCCATTTTTTCGTTGGCAGCATTGTAACCTGTCTTTAGAGCACGCTCTAATGCTTGAAAACCATGGTCAGTAAAGTGTTCAGCAATTGTGCCTTTCTTTCCGACTGAGAGCTTCTCACCCACCTTATTTAATTCTTCGTAACCACGGCGAAACATCAGACTCATAGTTGAGTCGTGATTCTCAGTCGCTTCGCGATTAATCTCAGAAAGTGAATTTGAAGATTTGAAAAAAGTATTAAATTTTTCATTGGCTTCGGTCACGAGCTTTAATTCTTTATATTTCTGAAGAATGATGGTCCAGGATAGGACCGATGCCAGAACGAGAAGTAAGAGAACGACTTTTACGACGATCCCGGATTCCCAAAGAATTTGCCAAATATTCAGACTTCCATGCATGAAACACCTCTATCTTAGAAGCTTACGGGCAGAATTAATAAACTGATCCCTGTAACTATAGTAAGAAAAAGATATCATCCAAATAACAGCTAGAAAAGCCAAGTTAAGCTTCTTGTCGACTCTGAACGGAGAAAAATCATCTCCCCATACCGGATCCAGACCAAACAAAGACCCCATAGGGGCAACAAACAGTATAAGAAAACAAACAACGTTACTCCAGCTCTTAAATGTTTTCCCGCTTAAAAAAAGCAATGATGAATAACAAAGCACCACATATGACATCAGTCCATAGTAATCCGGAACACTTAAACGAAAAGCAGCTGCAAAGATGAGAGTATAACTAAGGCCGAGTAAGAACCTTGGAGGGTGAACCTTGTCGTTCAAAATATCTTCCAAGTACGCGATGACAATAAACTCAATCCCAAAAAAAATGATTAATCCAAAGTAAGAAGCTATCTGATAGTACCAATAGCCCACATTCTGTCCGACAAATTTAGTCTCACCCATTGTGACATAAGCAAGAACCATAAAAATTGCGACAACAAATGTCTTTGAATCAGGCCAGTTTAAAAGTTCTTTTACCAACTGCCGGAAGTTTTTTAGCTGGTAGAGACGCACCTTGAACCAGCGGTTAATAAGGAAAAGTGAGACAAGCTTTGAAGCAATAAGAATTTCCCATTGGTTGTTGTGAAGCCAGGCCTCAACAATGCTGATCTCATGATCCAGAAGAAAATGGAAAAATGCACCAATTGAACTGAGAATCACTCCCATAACGACAAATAGTAGCTGAAAGATAGAGTAGTATTTGAGATTTTTACCCAACTGCCCGTAGGAAGTTTCTGACGTAACCATTAAAGCACTTTCTCATCCGGACTGATCCACTTGAGCTGCATTTCCGGTGAAGGATAGAGTTTTATGTAGTCCTTATATTGGACATTGGTTTTAAGAAAGCTTTGTAGTTTTTGAAGGAGTCTAAAATAGGCATTCCAAAGTTCAGGACTTGCTTTTAAGAATGCATCCATCTTTTTTGTCACTTCAAACTGCTGCTGAAATGAATAGCCTTTCTTATTGATCTGGTTGTCATAATTTTTCAGGAGTTCCTGAATCATGGACAAGTCAGGCTTCGAACCTGTGAAATTAGTTCCTGCAAGTTTTTTTAACTTCTCAGTACCAACAGATTTTTTAAAGTAGCCGGCCTCTAAGCGAAAATAATCTTCAAGAAGTAATATCGAAATTTCAAGTTTACTGAGATCAAGTGAGCGGATAAACGGAACAGAAAGTAGAAGAATCATTTCTCCTTCATTACCTGGCATCGAGGCCCGAACCAGTGAGGGTGTATTAACAAGCAGGATTTTAAATTTTTTCTGATAAAATCCCATGCCCTCAAGAGTCTTTTTAAAAGAATCTTCGATCCCATAATCAGGCTTTTCAAAATCCCATCCCAGGATCTGCGCATTTTTGACCAGCCAGTATTCGCTTACAAAGCCCCAGATCTCAGCTTCAGAGGGATAATTAAACCGACCTTGCTCAAGATTTACCTGCTCTTTTTTAAGCACGGCCACTTGTTTTTTCTTTTGTTGAGCGGCCTGAGATAGGCCATCTTGCTGAAGAACTTTTTTAATAGATTTAAAATCAACGACCTCAAGCTCCTTCTCATCCTGAAGCTTGGGCACCGTTTGGCAATGGCCGTATGTGAAAGACAGCAAGAGGAAACTAGTGAACGCGAGTTTCGCCCTGAACATAATGATCATAGAGTCTTCCCCAGTAGTAGAGCTCTGCTAAATCCATATTTAATGCATCAAAAAATTTTGGATATTTGCCCTGAAAACAATCAGGTTTTTTCTCACTTAAAAATTGTTTCATAATAAAGCCCCGGTATTCGGCTACCTGAACATAGGCCCACTCTGGGGACACTGAAACTTTACTGCTTTCAATGACTTTCACCGGATGGGCACATTGAATAGTTGTGAGACTGGCAGATGTTCTGACAGACGACTGATGGACATGCCCAAAAAGAGGCTGCATATAAAAGATGCCCACGATCTTTTCATCAGTAGAAGTCGTTTCGGCAAATGATAGAAGGGATGAAAGTAATAAAATGAACATCATCTTAGACCTTCCAGCGAAATTGGATAGTTTCCCAATTATGGCACTGAGGACAACGCCAGAAAATTTCATCCGAATTATAGCCACACTGCGAGCAGTAGTGACGCGTAAGCGAGTTATGAAGATTATTCAGAAGTCCTTTCGTATGGAGTAGGGCCTCTTCTGATTTACCAACTTCAATTAAGATCTTAATATATTCCACTTTAAGTACATCCGAATGCCCATGATTTTTCATCCAGCCATCAAGAAGATCAAAAGCATCACCTGTTTTATTCAGGTCTTTAAGTAATCTGATTTTTGAGAGGACAACGGATGGCGAGGTCATGAGATCCAGATCGTTGAGCCCTAAAAAGTAGTCTTTTAATTGTTGCAGTCGCTGAGAATATTCATCCTTCTGGGGTAATTTTGGATTAAATGTATCCAAGGAGACAAAAATAAAAGTCGCATACATTGGGTGCTCTTTTAAAAGCTCCAACAGCACGCCATTGGCGTCTTCCATCTTTCCCTGAACTAAGAAAAGCTTAAGTCTCAAAATTTTGGCAGAAACCGAAGGAGCGAATCTGAAAGCGTCTTCCAGCTCCTCTGCACAGGCCTTAAACTGACCTTGCTCAAAAAGTGACTTCGCTTTTTGAACCAGAATATGGGAAATAGTTTCAGATTGATTTTCCTGACCCACTTTTGAAAGCATGATCCTGTAATTATAGGCCTGATCCCAATCTTCTATATCTTCATAGATCCGGCAAAGAGCGTGAATGACATCTTGTTGATCACGGTTAATTTTTAATACATCTTTATAAGTCTCGACCGCTTTATCAATAAAGCCGCCTTTGTCAAAATCCAGGGCCAGCTCTTTCAACGCCTGCAACCTGGTAGATTCGGAAATGCTTTCGCGAGCAATCAGAGAGCGGTGAATAGAAATCGCTTTTTCAATCTCGCCATTTGAACGAAATAATCCACCCAGAGCAAAGTAGGTATCAATAGTTTCACGGTTGAGATCAACCGCGTTGAGAAATTCTTTGATTGCGAGATCTTTATTTCCCTCGATGAGGTACTGAGTTGCATTAAAAAAAATTCGGGACTGAGCCTCGAAGATTGAATTCCGGTATTTCTTAGAAAGTTTTACTGCCTTATCCCGTTCAATCACATAGTGATAAATCAGGACGAGTGTGATCACTACTGCCACAATAGTCAGGATATGATCTTTTCCCCATTCTAATAGGAACGAGTAATCCATCAAGAACCCTTAAGGTTTATAAAGAAACGCAGGACCTGACGGACTTGCGACTTTCTGTTTAATAGTGCTCAGAGTATCTTCTCCTTCCTGCATAAGTTCAGAAAGTGAGAACTTTTTCCGCTGAGGCTTCATATAACGAAGAGCAAACTTACCCTTCAACTTTAATTCTTTGTGGATGGCGCGACCTGCCTGCCAAAGACCACCGATTTCATCGACAAGTCCAAATTCCTTGGCTTCATAGCCATGGAAGATCTGACCTTGCGCCAGTTCATTAATGTCTTTAGTCAGACGGTCTTTTCTAACCGCCATGATATCGTCTTTAAATTGTTTGTGAGTTCCTGCGAGTAGGTCCGAAAGAAAAGCACGCTCTTCATCAGTCATAGCACGACCCGGATTTCCCAGATCTTTATAACGACCAGCCTTGATCGTCTCCGGCTTGTACTTAGCAAATTTGAAAAGCTCAGAGAGATCTGCCATCTGCATGATCACACCGATAGATCCGGTGAGGGTTCCGGAGTTTGCATAAATTCTTCGGGTAGCGGCCCCAATGTAATAGCCACCTGAAGCGGCCACTGATCCGAAACTGGCGTAAATAGGCTTATCTTTATCGATACGTCTGACTTCCTCATAAATTTCCTGAGTCGGAGCAACGGCACCACCCGGAGAATCAATTCGAAGGATAATGGCCTTAATGTCACTTTCCTCTTCTGCAGCGAGAAGAAGTTCAACAATTTTGCGGGAATCACGAATCTCATCTTCTATTGTAATCACGGCAATAGGAGAATTTTTCTGGGAGTCCAGAAGTTTGCTGCCCATTGAATCAGTGTCTTTAAGTTTTGAAACAGTGAAAAAGGCAAAAAGAATAAAAATAAAAAACAGGACGGTAACGAGGATAAAAATCCCGACAATACCTTTCGATCGTTCGCGGCTCACGTGGAACTCCTTCCATAAGTTCTAAAGAGCTTAAAGTATAAACGGGATCGAAGGAAAATGAAATGTTTAACGTGGTCTTAGAAGTAGATGCCCTTACCTACGCACGCTCTTTGCAGCCGGGAAATTTCCTGCTTGATTGTAGCAGGTACTCCCATTCGGCTGAGATTCTTGAGGCGTTTGTATTCTTGTGTATACTGCTCGGAGATTCCCGGAGACTCGATGACCATGACAGTTTCGTCATTCACATAATTTGCAGCATCTGACCAGTTTTCAGAACCCATTATCACAATGCGGTTGTCCACTACTCCGAACTTATGGTGAAGAACATCACCTGCATTCAAGGAAGGAACACCGATTTCAGCAGAAGGTTTATTCCAAGGCTTGTTGTCGGCCTCATAGGTGCACTTCGGGTTAAGCATTGCGAGGCCTGCCATATCAAGAAGTTCAGAATAGTCGCGGAAAGCAAATTTTCGCTCTACTAAAACACCAGTCTTTACACCGGCATTACTGCGTTTTTCCATCATATTGGAAATATTCTGATCAGAGAAAACAAAAAGGGCAGCATTGATTGACTTGGTAGCCTTAGCAAGATTCTGGGCCATGAGACCATTGGCCGTCTCTTCCCAATTGTAGCGGCGAGAAGTTGGAGAAAATTGGACCGTAATCTTGATGCCATTAACTTTAGCCGACACGGGTCCACGGTAGGTTTTACTGTGACCAAAGTTTCCTCTTTTACCATTGCCCCACATTTGAAGGAACTCTTCTTCAAAGAGGTTAGCAACTGCCGCACCCTTAACTACAACCATAGAATTGGCGTTGCCTCTAGAGGCGGGTGATAAAATATCCCCATGGATACAACTTAAAGTGAAGTTAGCAGAACTCACGACGGTTGTTTTTCCATCTACGATCATAAACTTATGATGCATAAGTCCTGATCCAGCAGAGTTGTCAAAGGTATCATCCATAACTGGAACTTTTGCGAGAGCTAGCATGTAAACAGCATCCCGACTTTCAAGCTCACTCTTAGATAATTTCCCATCTCTATTTATATCAACAAGAGCCTTTAATTCTGTAAGCTTTGTGGCCTCATATTCATCTTCTGCACTCTGGCGCTGATAGAGAGCATTGAAGTTGTAGTCGTGCTCTAAAATCACCCGAACATCAACTCCCGCCTTCATCTTATTAATGAGGGCCTTTGCCACCAATGGAAGTCTTAATTCCTGAACTGCAACAAAAATTGTTTTCTTAGCGAGATTAATTTCATTGATTAAAACTTGCTCTAAATTATCACCTGAGCGTGTAACGTTGCGGTAAGGCTCTGCGTAAGATGTTCGTGGGTTATGATTAAAATAGGCCTTCACACTCGCCAAAACAGGAGTTGTGATGAAAACGCTTAGGAGGGTCAGTTGCCATAATCTCATGCGTGCGACCTTTTAGACGAGCTAATAGTTGAGTTAAACTCTCCTAATATATGCCACCTTTGTCACCACAAAACTTCTAACAGAAACACACATCAATAAATTTTACTCACCCCAACCCTTTGAATTCACATTCAACTTTAGATTTTTTTAGATTATCCGAAGAGATTGTCAGCAAGGGACGCAAATTATGAAAAACATGCTTATTTTAGGATTTTTGACTTTTATCACTATGGCCTACGCCAAAGAGCCAATCGAAAAAGAATCGATGGATGAAGCAGAAAACTTCAAGGTAGAGAAAGCGGTAAAAGAAAAGACTGCTGGTCGAGCTTTTGCCGGGGCCCGCGCTAAGAAAGAAGTTGATGTTGAAAAATCAGCAGAGATGCCTACGACTGAAGATTCTGAAGTACGCTACTGGCGATACCAGGAATAATAACCGGTTTCTTGTCATCCCATAAATTTACTTTTTCAAACTCACTCTTGAGTTGACCACAGGCAGCCAGAATATCGCTGCCTTTTGTCGTTCTGACTGTACAGGTAAACCCACGTTTAATCATCTGATCCAAAAACCACATAATCTTTGCTTCGCTTGGGCGTTTGTACTTTGAACCTGGGTATTCATTCATTGGAATAAGATTAATCTTACTCTCTTTTGAATTTAATAGGTCTGCCAACGCTAAGACATCTTCCATCTGATCATTGACACCATCAATTAAAAGATACTCATAAGTGATACGACGGTGGGCCTTAAGAGGAATTTTTTTAATGGCACCAAAAAGTCTTTCTAAATCGTAAACCTTATTAATCGGCATGAGCTCAGTCCGAACATCATTGCGTGCAGAATGAAGAGAGATAGCAATATTAACAGTTGGAAAATCAATGGCCAGTTTTTCAATGGCAGGAACCATACCAGAAGTTGAAAGGGTAATTCTTCTTTGTCCAAGAGCAAGTCCGCGCTCGGCCATGAAAATCTGAGTGGCTTTTTTCATATTTTCGTAATTATGAAGAGGCTCGCCCTGGCCCATATAAACGATATTAGTAAGAGCATCCCCTTCACCAAGATCATTGAGAAATTTTTGAACGGTAATGTATTGAAGAACAACTTCCGAAGTTTTTAAATGACGTTTGAGACCTTGAGTGGCGGTGTGACAGAAGGTACATCCAACGGCACATCCGACTTGTGAAGACACACAGAGAGTAAGTCTCTCACGGGCCGGAATCGCAACTGTTTCAACTGTCTGTCCATCATTCATCTTCACGAGGAATTTTCGTGTTCCATCTTTTGAAAGGCCATTCCAAACAATTTTTAAGAGCGAGAAGTCATAATTTTCGGTGAAAAATTCTTTGGCAGCTTTTGAGACGTTACTCCATTCTTGCGGATCATGCTCCCACTTGCGATAGACCCAATCAAACATCTGAGTTGCACCAAAGGGAGAAAATCCTTTCTCCACAAGAAGTGCCTTCAGGTCGTCATAAGTCAGGTCAAAAAATGATGGTTTCATGATGACTAATAAGTAGTGGAGGCCAAGAGGATTAGCAAGGAGAAAGGACCAGACTGGAGAAGTTTACAATCTAGTTATTTTGGTTACTTAGCAGACTACTTTGGGCACATCTTCCAGGGATCTACCCAAGGAAATGATTTTTTGGCCCTATTGACCCCTGATCAAGCGGTACTAAGGCACTCCTAAGATCGCTTTAGATATTTTCACCTACAGCCGAAGACTATAAAGAATAAGTACTGAATAGGAGACCGCTTTGCTCTATCTTTATCACGTTAGTTCTATGGAGTACTATGAACTAAAAGAAGAACTGTCGATTGGCAGAACCACTGGTACCCTCATCTACTCCAATGACTTGAGTATGAGTGGCAAACATGCGCTGATTACAGTTGAGACAGAAGGCACAAAGAAAAGTATTTACGCTCAGGATCTGGGCTCAAAAAATCTCATCAAAGTAAATAGAATCCTCATTCCGGCCAATCATAAAATTAAAATGGGACTTTTAAGCCTGGTTGAAATTGGTTCACAAGATTTTATTGTTAGCGACTCCAATCAGTTGAAACCTGAAGTGATCAGAAGAGTTTTGGAGATGATCGATCGGCCAGTACAAAACGTAGGCACTGAGCACGCACAACAGGTTGAAAGAGATTCAATTGAAGTGGAAGATGTCATTTCAAAAAAAGAAGCCATATTTGAAGGAATGAAGAAGGAGCTGGCCGGATTTGAAAAGAGATCTAAAGAAGAATTGGTTAAACTAAATGAAATCAAGGAAGTCATCTCGCAGCTCAAATCCAGAAAAGAAGATATTTATCAAAAGATGCGAGAACTTAAAATAGAGATTGATGTGAGTAAAGCCGAAAGAGAAAAAATAAGAATTGAATTAGAAAATAAGAAAATGAAGATCATCAATTTAAAAGATCTGGTTGATTAACTGAAAAGTTTTCCAAAAAGGCTTTTCTTGCGGCCCACCTGCTCGATCATGACTGTTTCACCATACTTACTGAAGATCTCACGAAAACTTTTAAGATCCCGGGCCCCGTCCACACCGATATTGTAATCTTGCACCGATATGAGTCTCACTTCAGCTGCGCCGAGCTCCTCACCTACTCGGACGGCAAAAGCCTTAAGGTCATCCAGATTAAGAAAATTTTTGTCCTGAAAATTAGAGTCTGGAAATGCTTTAAGAAGTTCCAGGAGAATTTTGGAATCAATGAGCCCTTCATCTGTAAAAAAATAAACCATCCGGTAACTGGCGGGTTTAAAATCCTCATCCTGGTTTTGCGATGACTGAAAGTGATAAATAAGAGTCGGCCCCATCATGTTCTCTCCTCATAATGTCCGAAATCAAGTGCCAGTTTCCCGTTAGGAAGAAGCTCAACTTCAACTCCATCTGGAGTTGTTTTGGCAGTAGCGTGTAACGGGTCAATCACTTTCATGAAAGCAAATTTTTTACGGGTATGGACCATCACAGATTTTTTATAACTTGTAGGATTGTAGAGGTTCACTCTCCGTACATCGAGATAATTCAGTTCATGTGGAGAAGTTGCACGGATCCTCCAAAGACTAAAAATATCCGGCTCAAGCCTGACGGTCGGGTGGTTCATGCTCAGATACTTAAACATGTGGCCCCAAAATTTATCCTGATCTTCTTTGTTCTGGAGCTTGTCACCTTCATAAGTGATAAAACGACCTTCCCCCAGATCTGATATACCAATAGTTGTGAGAAACTTAACTGACTGCTGCCTGATATTATTCTCAAGATAAAAAACCTGAAGACGTCTATCAAGTTCATCGGAGAGATCACTTATGTCGAAGATAATCTTTTGTCCCATCATGAAGAGTTTAATCATCTGAGCAAATTTTGTTCGGTCCATTCCATTGGCATGAAAAAATTTAATTCGCTCATGACCGCTATCAATCCAACCCGGTGTAAAATTTAAATTCTGGTGGGTATGAAACATCCATTGATAATTCTCATTCAGGTAAGACTTGAGTCCGTTTTTCGAAAAGACCTCTGGATGCCCCTCATCCAAAAGATCAATGAGAGTAAAAGGCCTGAATCCTGCGCCTAATTCGCTACTTTCAGAGAGGTAATGGAAACGATGCTCAATCTCTTCATTACTAAAGTGCTCGTCCAGGCAGAGCCTGAGAAGATCTTTTTTTTCTTTTGAAGTCAGCAGCACCGTACTAAACCAACGGTTTGAAATGTAACTATCAAAGAGATCCCGGAAATAATGAGTTTGGGAGCGACCAGATCCCATGGAGCGCTCTAATGTATCCTTAGGTCCCGCTCCAAAAACTGTTATATTTTGAACTCCCTCCCAGAATGGAGACAGAGCATCAGCGGCCAGAGATTGAAACAAGCTTCCCACGTCGTGAATAAAACTTTGTTTGGCGATTTTCTCATCGTGGGCAAAATTCAGTTCTACGCCTTGAGGATAATTTTTCCGCAAGTAACGTGAAAATCCCTGGTCAAACGCCACTGAGGAGTCTGTAAGAAAGGATACTGACCGTTCGTTTTCCAGATAATAAAACTCGCTTCCCCAAACGCGGGATTTAGTTTTAGTGAATGCCAGCATCTCGGCAAAAGACTGAACGAAAGACGCAAAAGTTGAGAACACCTTTGGTTCAAAAAATGAATACATTTTATGCAAAGTATTGTCATGATCAAGGCATGCCAGATGCATCCCCTGCTCAGAAAGACTTAAGGACCTGGCGGCCGGAATCGGAACACCACCATTTGGCAAAAATGGCGCAGGCGTCAGTGGCAAAAGCCAGCAGAACTTCCGACCGTGCTGCGTTAAGATCTGACAAAGCCGAACAAGGTCTCTTTCAGGATGAAATCGACCAAAATCCCACGAGCCGTCAGGTTCCGCGTGAAAACCCCAATACAAAGGAATGAAAATAATTTCGTGCTGATTGAACTCCTGAATGCGGGCTTCCCAGAGCGCTGCTGAAGTTTTCCAATAGCAAAACCACTGCTCACCAGGCCGCACAGGATCTAAATTATGCCGAGATTCTTCCATAAGTCTCATTTTAGCCGAATATTTGCTGTGAAGTGTATTAAAATAATGGGGCCCACGTTTATTCACAAAAACTGATTTATCCGCTACACTTTGCCCTCTGGAAAAAGGAATAACATTATGTGGTTTTTTAACTCTGAAGAAAAAGAAATTCAAAAAGTCTGTCGTGACTTCGCCCGCAATGAACTGGCCCCGGTAGCCGAGCATCATGACACCAAAGAAACATTCAATCTCAAAGCGTTTAAGCATATGGGAGACCTTGGGCTTCTCGGTATAACCGCACATCCTGATTTCGGCGGTGCTGGTATGGGGGCAACAGCTGCCACCATCGTGATGGAAGAATTTGGTAAGGCCTGTGCCGGCTCAACTCTTTCTTATCTTGCCCACACAATTTTGTGAGTGAATAACCTGAACAACAATGGCTCTCAGGAGCAAAAATCTAAGTACCTTCCAAAACTCATCAGTGGTGAGCATGTCGGGTGTATGGGAATGAGTGAGCCTGAATACGGTTCAGACGCCGTAGGGATGCAGACCAAAGCGGTTAAAGTCGGCCAGGAGTATGAGATCACAGGAAATAAAATGTGGATCACTAATGCTCAGTACGCTGATGTGGCCTATGTCTACACCAGAACGGGTACTGGAAAAAAAGACCTCACAACTTTCATCGTGGAAAAAGGAACTCCTGGTTTCACGGTTTCAAAAGAAATTCATAAAATGGGAATGCGCTCTTCACCCACTGGGGAATTGTCATTTCAAAAGTGCCGCGTTCCTGAAGCCAACCGTGTTGGTAAAGAAGGCGACTCTGTTATTCACATGATGAAAAACTTAGAGATTGAACGTATTACCATTTCTGGAATTTCTCTGGGAATTGCCCAGGCTTGCCTAGACCAGTGTATTAAGTATGCTGGTGAGAGAAAACAATTTGGAAAAACTCTCGCTAACTATCAGTTGATTCAGAAGATGATTGCTGAAATGTACGCTGAAACAGAAGCCATGAGACGTATGCTCTATACCGTTTGTTACGAATACGATCAGGGTAATCGCTCAAATAACTTAGCATCGGCAGTTAAATTACAGTTACCAAAAATGGCGACAAAGATTGCACTGGACGCCATACAGCTTCATGGTGGGTATGGTTACTCCCGCGAATTTCCACTTGAGCGAATGATGAGGGATAACAAACTCAATGAAATTGGCGCTGGAACCAATGAAGTTATGATTATGATCATTGCAAAAAATTTATTAAACGAAGCACTGAAACACTAAGAGAAACGTATGAATGATTTCCAGAAAGAACTCTGCTCCAACCTCGCTAAATTCTGTCAGGATTCTATTGAGCCACATATGGAACATGATGATGCCGATGGAAAATTCAGGATGGAGATCTTCCAGGGCCTGGGAGAATACGGTGTTGCAGGAGTTACGCAGGCAGAAGAGTTTGGTGGCGCAGGACTTACATATATCGATTATGCTCTCGTACTTGAAGAGATTGCAAAGTACTCTGTACCCTATGCTGTCACTATATCCGTTTCTTCTATGGTGCAGTCCATTCTGAGTTCTTATGGGAATCAGGCACAAAAAGAAAAATATCTTCCCGCTTTAACCAGCGGACAGGAAATTGGAGCCTTTGCTCTTTCAGAATCTCACGCGGGATCCGATGCTGCTTCACTCAAAACCACTGCTAAAAAAGTTGATGGCGGGTATATGCTCAACGGAACAAAGATGTGGATAACTTCCGGTGGTATCGCTAAAACATACATCGTTATGGCCCGTACAGGCGGCGAAGGTGCCAAGGGAGTTTCAGCTTTTATTGTTCGTGATGGTGCGAAAGGTTTTACCTTTGGGAAAGCTGAAAAAAAAATGGGTTGGAAAACCTCTCCTACCCGAGAACTAGTCTTTGAGAACTGTTTTGTTCCTCAGGAAGATATGCTGCTAGAAGAAGGCAAAGGTTTTACGGTGGCCATGGGTGGACTTGATCGTGGACGCGTCGCTATTGCTGCCATCGGTGTAGGATGTGCTCAGCGTGCACTAGATGAGTCTATTAAGTACAGTTTAACTCGTGAACAGTTTAAGCAACCTATTTTTGATTTTCAGGGACTTCAATTCATGCTGGCCGATATGGCCCTTGAAACTGAAGCGTCACGTTTGCTGGTACATGCTGCCGCTCAGTCCATTGACGACAACAAACCTAATAGTAAACTCTGCTCGATGGCGAAATTGAAAGCTACTGACACTGCAATGAAAGTTACAACCGATGCTGTTCAGGTTCTGGGTGGCGTAGGCTACACTTCTGAGTACCCGGTTGAAAGATTCATGAGGGATGCAAAAGTTCTTCAAATCGTCGAAGGTACAAATCAAATCCAACGCGTGGTTATCGCCCGCCAACTAAAAAAAGAGTACGAACAACATGCTTAACTGGAATATTCGCTCACATTTTGAAGCTAAACTTTCTGCTGATTTTGATCAGACTTACAAAACTTATACCGAAACTCTGAACTCTCCTGAGACAGGATTCTTTCATCTGCCACAAAATAAAGAACTACTTACTGAAACTAAAGTAGTCTTTGAAAAATTTAAGTCTAAGAAATATTTCATCCATGTGGGAATCGGTGGAAGTGCCCTTGGACCGGATATGTTTATTAAAGCTTTTGGTTCAAAAAATGATGTTGAATTCATATTTGTAAACAACATTGATCCAGATGATCTTAATCGCCAGTTGCAGAAGGTGAAAATTAAAGAGGCTCTGATTTATATCGTATCAAAATCAGGTACCACAGCTGAAACGGTAGCTGCCATGAGTATCCTGACTCAGGAACTGTCAAAAGCAGGAATCACCGAAGCCCATTACAAAGACTATTTCGTATTTTGCACGGATCCGGTCAAAGGTGACTTAAGAAAAATTGCCGCCAAATGGAATGTAGAAACCCTTTCTGTTCCGGCCAATGTGGGAGGACGATTTTCAGTTCTCACACCAGTTGGATTTCTTCCAATGCTTTTTGCTGGGATTAATCCTGATAGAGTACTCAAAGGCGCCGCAGATATTCAAAAGGCCCTTTCAGATAAAAATCAGGGTGAAGACTTTTTCAAACTAGGATG
Source organism: Bacteriovoracaceae bacterium UBA7695 (assembly GCA_002482685.1). GTDB lineage: Bacteria > Bdellovibrionota > Bacteriovoracia > Bacteriovoracales > Bacteriovoracaceae > Peredibacter. The sequence goes on from DLGL01000017.1 coordinate 23,888, forward strand.
TTGGATCAAAGATCTTCACGATAAAGGCATTCGCCAGACTGTGATGATGCCTTACTCGTCTCTTCTAAAAGAATTTTCCGCCTGGTTTATTCAGCTCTGGGGAGAAAGTTTGGGCAAGGAAGGTAAAGGATTAACACCCATTCCTGCCTATGGTGCAACAGATCAGCATTCTCAGATGCAGCTTTTCATGGAGGGTCCGGAAGATAAAACCCTCTTTTTAATTGAAGTTGAAAAATTCCAACATGATTTTGATCTGAAGAATTCAGTTGATACAGAATCTTTTCAAATGCTTTCAAAGTTCACACTGGGAACACTCATGAAAGCGGAATTTGAAGGAACTCTTGCTGCTTTAAGTGAAAACAAACGCCACGTAGTCCATATGAAAATACCTGCTTTGAATGAAGAATCTATCGGACAACTTATTCTTTTCTCTGAGTGCCTGACTGCACTGGTCGGGAGAATGCTTAAAATTGATCCGTTTAACCAACCAGGTGTTGAAGCTGGAAAAAAATACGCCTATGCCTGGCTCAAATCCAACTCTTAAAATCCCGAGTAAAACAGTAAGTAAAATTTTATTCTAAGACTTAGCTAAAAATTACCTCGGAAAGTGCCGATAGGTAGCTATAGTTCTACCTTGCTGAAAATGCCCCGAGAACGTACAATAGAGCATACTTAAGACATGGAATTTAATGGAGAAGTCATGAGCGATGACAACAACGCCACGGTCGTCATAACCGACATAAGAAAAGCACTCGCTGCGGCCGAAGATGAGGCCAAGCAAAAACCTGCCTGCCTCTTGGTAGTTGGTGGTGAATTGAACGGATCTATTTTCAATCTTGCTCAAGGTGAAAATACAGTTGGGAGAAATCCTGACTGCACAATTCCATTGGATTTTCATGGAGTCTCTCGCAAACACTTTACAGTTACTGTTAATGAGTCTGATGTCGTTGTTACTGATCTTGGATCGGCCAACGGGACTTATTTAAATAATCAAAAACTTGATACGCCAACTGTTCTCAAACGCGCTGATATGATCAAGATCGGTGCGATTGCAATGAAGTTTCTTCCTTCAGGAGATCCTGAAAGATTGACCTATGACAAACTTCACGAAGAGGCGAGCACGGATGGTCTCACTAAATGTTATAACAAAACATATTTCAATAATTCTCTTGAAAACGAAGTAAAAAAATCAAAGGTAACAGGGAAACCACTTACATTGATTATCTTTGACCTGGATCATTTTAAAAAACTCAATGATAACTATGGCCACGATGCCGGTGATTTTGTTCTGAAAGAGAAGGCCCGCCTGATCCGTGATAACGGGATTCGCCAAGGGGATGTTTTCGCCCGTTACGGTGGTGAAGAGTTCTGTATTCTTCTGCCTAATACTAATTTAAAACAAGGTTTTGAGATTGCTGAACGCCTTCGTAAGTTGGTTGAAAAGCATGAGTTCATTTATGATGGTAAACGTCTCCCAGTTGCGGCTTCAATTGGCGTAGCTGATTATCGCCAGGGTGTGAACAACGGAACTGACCTCTTTAAGCGCGCAGACTCGGCCGTTTATAAATCTAAGGAAGGCGGCCGCAACCAGGTCAATTTCTTCAAGGGATAATTTGAAGTCTGCCCCTCCCAAGATCGACCTTCTACCAGAGCATCTGATTGATCAAATCAAAGCTGGCGAAGTTATCGAGCGACCGGGAAATCTTATCAAAGAAATTCTTGAAAACGCCATCGACGCTGGATCAAAGCGCCTTGAGCTCACTCTTAAAAATAATGGTCTGGATTTAATTAATCTAAAAGATGATGGTCATGGGATTTCCTCTAAGGATCTACCACTTGCCTTCTCCCGCCATGCAACTTCAAAGATTTCGCGTTTTGAAGATCTCTATCAGCTTCAATCCTTTGGCTTCCGTGGTGAGGCGCTGGCCTCCATCTCTGCCATCTCGCGCCTTCAGTGCCTGACCTTTAATGAGATAGAAGAAGAGGGCTCAGAGATTCGGATTGAAGGTGGTCTGACTACATATAATGGAAAGCGTTTAAAAAATCCGGGCCAGCGGGGAACTGAAATTAATGTTCAGGACTTATTTTTTAATACACCGGTGCGTTTTAAATTTATTCAATCACAGCAAGCCGAAAAGAACTTTCTAAAAAAGATATTTTTTTCATTTATCCTTGCTCACCCTCAGGTTGAATTTGTCATTAAACTTGATGAGGAGGAGCGCGAAGTTTATCCTGCCAGAGATAATTTGCTCCAAAGATTAACGGATATCATTCCGAAGGCCAAAGATGCCATCCTACATTCTCAAAAAAACTATGAGGACAATGAATTTGAAATATTTCTCGTCCCTGGAAACTTTCGCTCACCTGTAAAATTTCAGTATACTTACATTAATCAAAGATTTGTTTTAGATAAGCAGCTCCTCCGCGTAGTAAGAAATGCTCTACAGAGTGCTTTTGGAACAGACGAGTTTCATTTCATTGCTTTGGTAAAACTTCCGACAGATCACATTGATGTGAATGTTCACCCTAACAAAACGATTATAAAGCTTTTTGAAACTTCTAAAATACTAAGTCTGATAACTGGTACCATTAAAGAACTTGCAGGCTCATCGAAAGGTCCCAGAATTGAAACTTCCCAACCTGCAAATCAACATCAGGGAACTTTTGGAAACTTAAATCCATCAGATGTGACTCTTAGTCAGGAAAGGCATGAGTACAACATGGAAGGATTTTTCTCTCCTCATGTGCTCCCCTTAGAAGCCCATGGTCATCTTATCTGGATGGGCAATATTTTTCTCAAGCAGAATGAGACTGGATGGGACGCCTATTCAGCGACCAGACTTTTGTCATATTACATTGAGCAAAAACTTAAAACCCCTCCAGCAGTAGTTATTCCACTTCTTGTTAGCGAACCTTTTAAAATCTCTCATCCTGATCTTAAAACATTAAAAGTTCTTATCGATGCGGGACTTGAGCTTGAAAAGCTTTCCAGTGACACATTCGTTTTAAGGAGCATTCCAGACTGGATGAATGGTTTTCCCCTAAAAGATATTGTCGGTGCTCTCATTCGGGCCGAAAGTTTCGAAAAACTTGAATTGAATCAAAAAGAATGGGCCCAGAGCACATGGGAGGAGATGATCTCTTTCCTTGGTGTATCATTTCTTCGTGACCACAAAATCGCTTTGAATCTTAAAATTCTCCTTGAGGAAAAACTTAAGTGAAAGTTGTCATCGTCTCAGGCGCCACAGCTACAGGCAAAACCGACATGAGTATAGATCTGGCCAGAAGTTTTGGCGGGGAGATTGTGAACTTTGACTCTTTATTACTCTATAAAGAAATTACTATTGGTACAGCGAAACCCACGCTGGAAGAACAAGGTGAAATTCCGCACCATATGATAGATGTTTCCAGTATTTCAACGCCTATGAACGCCGCTGATTATGCCCGCCAGGCGCTCCCACTTATCCAACAACGACTCATGGATAAAAAGATGGTTTATCTGGTCGGTGGGAGCGGGTTTTATCTTCAAGCCCTTATCCAGGGAATGTATGACTCTCCCACCCTGCCAGGTGATATTTTCGAGCGTTCAGAGAAACTCTACAGAGAAAAAGGCATTTCTCCATTTTTGGATATTTTAAAAAAAGAAGACCAAGCAACCTACCTGCGGTATCACGAAAATGATCATTATAGAATCCGAAGAGCGGTTGAGCATTTTTGGAATACAGGTATTCCACTCTCACTTGAAAGAGCAAAAAAGGATAAAGAGAATGCAACCAGAGCTGAAGGAAATATCCATGGTTGGGAAACTCTGCATGTCCACCTGGATATTCCCCGGGAAGAGCATTTTGAAATCATCCAGAAAAGAACGGATAGAATGATAAATTCCGGTCTGGTTGAAGAGGTTAAATCTCTCCTCTCACAAGGTTTTACGGGCCAGGAGAAACCTCTTCAAAGCATTGGCTACAAAGAAGTCATCTCACTTTTATCTGGTGAGATTAATAATCTTCATGAATGTCGTGAAAGAATTAATATCTCGACCAGGCAATTAGCAAAGTCTCAGCGAACATGGTTTAACCGCATCCCTCATAAACACAGTTTTCACCCCGTTAAAAATTTAGGCGAAGTCCGCTCACTCGTCAGTTATTTCAACAACTTAAAAGCTCAATAAATTCCTGATATTTCCGATAAGATAACGATGATTTACGCACGACTTTTTCTACTTTTAACAAGTCTCAGTACTGGTCTATGGGCCAGTTCCGGAACTATTACTGAAACTGTAGATCAGTTGACCGACATATTATCCACCCCGCCTTTTCAAACGACTAAAGAAGCAACCAGTGCACTCGCAAGTCTGGAAAGAAAAAATGTTCTCAACAGTTGCGAAGTCGATATCAAAACGCATCCATCATGCCAGGGTTTTGCTGATTCACTTCTTCCTAAGGATTATAAAAAGAAAGGCTGGAAAACGCTTCTAGAGTTGAAGTATCGTTCTTTGGAATCTCATAAACCGACTTCAGTCGGAGTAGCACGCTATTGGACTGAACTTATTTCAAACTATCGGGAGCGGGTTGAACCGCCCGTGAGTTCACCAATCATCTCGGCACCCGATGACTCTAATGGGAGTGAACCCGAATTGGTCAGTGAAGAACAGCTTGAGAAAGAAGTTGCAAAGATTAGAAGCTGGTATGCAAGAGGGCGCGTGCAACTAGACCCTTTTGAAGTAAGAAGTGCTTTAATCATTGAGCAATTGCAAAAAGAAAACCACTACAAAAATCTCAATACACTTACTCAAAAAAACGAAGCAATGTTTAAACAGATTGCTCATTACACAAAAAACATGAGTAACGAAGAGTATTTGAAATTTGTTACGACGATGGCCGGAGCTGTTGAATACAACACTGAGAGGTCAAAATTCAAACAATCATCTGAAGCGGCCAAAGGCATCGCGTCCACTTTTGAACTCGTTACAAAAACTAAAAATGGTATTTGTGGTGATATCCATGCCATGGCGGCGAAACTTGGCGAGGCCAGAGGATGGGAAGCAGTCACTGTGGGATACGCACTGGCAGGATCTCAACATGTAGTGACTGTTATGACCAATCCAAAAGATCCCGAAAAAATGATGTTGGTGAATTATAATACTTATGAGCTGACAGATATGGATAAGGGGAATTGGATAAATCCAACTCCAACAACTGACATGAAAGAGATTGGGATGCAGTTGAGGATTTTTAAAAATGATAACACTGCTGATCCGATGGGGAAAATGCAACAAATTGCCACTATTCCTACCGCTCTCGGAAGCTTTATGAATGAGCTCTTTAAACGAGAAAGTCATATTACAAAGGCTATGCCTGCCAATAATAATTTTAATGTAAAAAAACTCGTTTCCGAAAGTCCCGATCGCCACGAAGTAAATGTCAGCGAAGATGGAAACAAAATCACTGACAGACTTGCGGGAGATGGAATCGTTGTTTACGAAGGTCAAACAGATGGGAGCAGTATTTACGGAGTGGCCGTAAGTCGTGATGTCTATGAGAATATTTACGTATGGGATGACAAAGAAAAAAGATGTGTTCTATCAAAAAATAAATATTTTGCTGCGGGAGTTGCTGGTTCAATGGTTGTAAGCGACGGCCCTCTTGGAAATAATCAGTTTTACGTCTACCTGAATATGAAAGGTGGAAAGATTTATCATGTTTACCAATCCGATTATTTCCAATTTAAGGGGGTCATTGGTTATGAGATGGAAGGCTTTGTTGCACCCGGAGGAGATGGTGCAGCTGTAGATGTGAACTTCACGACTCTTATGGGCGTTGTTGCGGACTTTAATAAAAATGGTACTAAAATCCACACGGCCTTAACTTATGAAAGTAATGCCGCTTTCAGAGATCAGACTCTCTGGACTGATATGAGTAAAATACCTTCCAACATAAATCCCATGAGTTTTAATGCTGTATCCATGGATGCTAACATTTCTCAAAAGATAAATAATAAGATGACCATTGTTTCGAATAACAACTTTACTCTAACCCGGGTTGGAGCAAGAGTTCTTTTCTCTACAGGAGTTATCACCGGAAATACAAGTGTTATGGCCTCTTACGAGGGCGGAGTTAAGCCATTCAACATAGGTAACACTTTGCAGACCATGAATCTGCTTAGGAATGTAAACAACACTGACGGTCTTAAGCTCTCTCTTACTCAGAAGTTTAGTAATCCAAGACGCTCTTTTTCGGGATCATTTTCCGCCTACGGTGGGATAAGTACAGGGACAGAACGAATCATGCCTTCGGCAGGAACAACTCTAAAAATTAATTTAGGTAATAAAAAGAGGCGCCCTAACCCTTAGAGCAGGGCGCCAGCTATGATATTAAGGATCAGGAGTAATAGAGAAATTTGGAGTTGCAGGTAAAACTGGCATCGTCTGTTTAGGAAATTCTCCTGTTAGAGAGTTCAAAAAAGCCACTATGTCTGCAACCTGAGCATCATTTAAGTCAGCATCCAGTTGAGTCTTAGCCATCACTCTGACAGCTTCATCGAGAGTCTTAACTTTACCGTTGTGAAAGTAAGGCGCAGTAATGGCTACGTTTCGCCAAGTAGGGACACGCCAGACGTTTTTATCTTCATCTTTTTTAGTTACTTCATAGCGACCTTTATCGGCAAGGATGTCATACATTTTATCATATTTTGATCCCGGGATTTGTGGGAAAGGCTGAAAATTTCCTTCACCCATTTTAAACCCTTCTCCTGCAAAGATTTCTCCTGCGTGACAAGAAGTACACCCTATCTCCTGAACCAGTTTCCAGCCTCTGATCTGTTGAGGATTAAGGGCCTTCTTATTTCCCTTCATATATTTATCAAAGGGAGCGTTAGGAGTAACCAGAGTCCTCTCATACGTGGCAAGAGCGCGTGTTAAATTTAATGTCGTAACAGGATTTTTTTCTTTGGGAAAAGCTTTCTTAAATGCAGCGATGTAGCCAGGAATTTGGCGGACCCTTTCTATCACTAAATCATGAGAGGTCATTCCCATTTCCACTGAATTTGTTACTGGACCTTTTGCCTGCTCTTCTAAAGATGCGGCACGACCATCCCAAAACTGCACAGTATAAAAAGCTGAATTCCAGACAGTCGGTGACCCTCTTCCACCACGCTGACCGTGGATGCCTGCACCTACCGGACGGCCATCGCCTCCGTGAAACATTACGTTATGACAACTATTGCAAGAGATGGTTCCATCCATTGATAAACGCGGATCAAAAAAAAGCATTTTCCCAAGCTCTATTTTTTGAGTAGACATAGGATTGTCCGCCGGGACAGGAACTTTGTCTGGTAAAGGTTTTGTTGCCCACACATTCAAACTCGCAAATGTGGCAATAACCATCAGGATTTTTCTTAGATGCATTTGGCCTCCGGGTCAGTTAAAATGAAATTATATATGATACAGCCCCATGATAAACTAAAAGTTATAGTAATCTCAGATGGTACCGGAGAAACAGCGTCGGCCATTACTCGCGCGGCTATGGCCCAATTCCAGGACAAAGAGATATTTTTCACCCGCTACAAAAATATCCGTACCAGAGAACAGATCAATGCGATTTTTCAGGAAGCGGCTATTCATCACGACATTGTAGTCTACACCATTGTTTCTGTAGAACTAAGGGCCTACATCGCAGATCTTTCCAAGCGTGATCACGTCCGCTCTGTTGACGTTATGGGCCCACTACTGAGTGCTTTTTCTAATTTTTTTGAATCCGAGCCAAATTATCAGCCTGGTATCTTACACGCTGTGAACGATCAGTACTTCAAGCGAGTGGCCGCAATAGAATTTACGTTGAATCATGATGATGGAAGAAATATTAATTCTCTGGACGAAGCGGATGTCGTACTAGTGGGCATCTCTCGTACCTCAAAAACTCCTCTTTCTATGTATCTTTCACTAGAAGGCATAAAAGTCGTTAATGTTCCAATTGTTATGGGTGTCGAAGTTCCTGAGAAACTTTTTCAGATTGATCAACGAAAAATATTTGGACTGACTATTGATTCAGATGCTCTTTTCCAAATCAGAAAGAATCGTCTCTCACGCCTGGGATTGGCCAAAGATGAAGGTGATTACGCAGATGTTGCTAAGGTGACAGAAGAAATTGAATGGGCAAATCGAATTTTTGCGGAAAACAAAAGATGGCCAATTTTCAATGTAACAGGAAAAGCACTTGAAGAGACAGCTGCTGAAATTATGAAGCTGTTGACAATGAGAAAAGTAAACCGATTCAAACAATCTAAGCGGTTTGATGAACCAAAAGAGTAAGTCTACTCAAGAAAATGTTTTTTATTTTCTTCAATCTGGAATTCAACTTTCTTTTCAGTACCTAGAATAGGGTTAACAATCCTTGCCTGATAACTTCCTTCCGGAACAGCTACGTCTTTGAATGGCAAATCTCTCTCTACAATAGAACCACTCTCTTCATAAATAATCTTGGAACCAGCAGTGTAGTTCAGAGAAGTTGTAAGAAGTCCCGTCCGGGCCCGCTCCATCTCCGGAACTTCAATTACGGATGAAGTATTATCTTTGGTTAAAGTCAGTGTATGTGAAAAAGGTAAATAACCTGCTCGTTTAACCAGAAGATTTGCTTCTTTGTCGAGCGGGACTTTAATTGATCCAACGTAATTCACTTTCTGCCCATCAAGATAGACTTCCATTGATACATCAACGCCTTTAAGCAGAATCTTTCCAAACTGCTCTACAGGAGCAACAGGCTTGTTGCTTTTGTGATTTCTATTCGTTGTCGGTACAGACGAAACTGAGCGAGAAGTTTCAGATCCATGGATAGTCTTGTAAAGATTAAATCCAGTCAATCCTTCCACCATGTCAGGTTGCAGATAAGCAACAGCTGCAAGGGAGGCTGCAATAATGATAATAAAAATAGATTTATTAGACGAGGACTCGCTCTCGGCTGCTTCGATTTCTTTTTTTGTAACAACCCGGCTCGCACTTGTACGGTTTGGCGACTTATGAAGACCACTTGTACTTGTCGTTTTTGAAGCACTCTTTGCATTAGCCGCTTTAAGAGCGCTGGTGCGAATCTGCCTGCGGGTGTTAGTTTTATCTTCGCTTGTTTCAATTTCAATTCCGTTCAGATCATTGGAATCAACTGAAAGCTCGAATTCACGGACTTTCAAGCGCTCTTGTGTAGAAGGAGCGTCTTTTTCTTTCTTGGCCCCTTTGCCAGTACTGCCATTTTTCTCTTCGTTTTTCATTTCCTCAATGTACTTGGCAGTATCGAGTTTTCCATAATCAACGAATTTTATGCGGTCAGATTCAATCTCTTTTTTAAAGAGATCTTCAGCAAAAGTATTCAAATCAGAAGCGTTAAAGTCTGGATACTGCGAATAAAGGAATCGAACCAGGGCACGGTTCAACTGATCCAGATTATCATAACGGTGAGTACGGTCTTTCGAAAGTGCTTTCATCACAATAGCGTCCAGTTCTTTAGGAACTGATGGATTGATGGATGATGGTGGAACAATCTTACAGGCCTGAATCTGTTTCAGTACTGCCAGATCATTTGGTGCCTGAAAAAGTTTACGAGAACAAAGAAGCTCCCATAAAGTAATCCCTACTGCGAATTCATCATAACGGGCATCCAGTTCCAACCCGTCCAGGTATTCTGGAGCAAGATAAGAGAGCTTCCCTTTAATGGTTCCAGCTTGAGTCTGCTCAGAATTGGTGTTGGCCTTGGCAATACCAAAGTCAATAACCTTAATCGCACCATCATAAGTGAGCATGATGTTGTGAGGAGAGATATCACGGTGAACGATATTATAAGGTTTACCGGTTAATTTATCTGTAAATGTATGAGCATAGTGAAGACCCAGACAAACCTGGGAAACGATGTAACAAGAAATCTCAACTGGGAAGACGACCTTCTTCTCTTTGAGACGATCAAGATATTGTTTTAAGTTTGCACCATGGATGTACTCCATAGCGGTATAGAGCTGACCATTGGTTTTACCATAATCATAAACCTGCATGATGTTCGGGTGGAGCATACTAAATGTAATATTAAGCTCATCTTGGAACATGCGAACGAAAGCTTCATCATTTGAAAATTGAGGTTGAACCATCTTGATGGCAACTACTTTATTAGCTTGCTCACCGAGATAGCGCGCGCGACAGATCTTGGCCATTCCCCCGTCTACCAGGTGATCCAGGATCAAATACTTTCCGAATCGTTCAAATTTTTTCTTGTCTTCGCTCATATTGCCTCAAGTACCTATCGGTCCCTGTTCGTATTTCTTAAGCGAAATGAACAAATTCTGGTGAAATAATCAGTAACTGGCTCAAACTACTAAAGGTTCAATTCTAAGTGCTGAAAACTTGGAAAGTTTATGGCAATACCCGAACTGCTTAGTCTGGATGGAGAGCGTTTGCAATACCCCATAACTTTATAGTTTAGCAGTCGCCATTCTCCCGCAGATGGATGGGTCTTCAAGTAGGCCGCAAAGTTATTTAAAACCACATCGTCATACCCATTTAGTTTCATTTGTTCACGGAAATTGACGTGGGAGATTTTGGCCGGATCCGCACTGTAAGCTACCGTCACCAAAAGTTTTTCACACTTCGAGAAAAATTCCTTCTCACTGGGAGAAAACCATTTAGCAAATTTAGAAGTTGAATCTGCTTTCCAAAATAGAGCATCAAAATAAAGAGTCATTCCGTAATACCAGCTCATTCTTTTAAACTTCAAGGTATCATCCCAGGACTCCTTCTGATAAATCCCCCCTCTAAGAGAGACCTTGCCAGTAGTGGTCTGGTTATAACTCTTATAACTGGCGCAGCCAGCGGCAATGAGTACTATCAGCATAAAGAAAGCTTTCATGAATTCTCCTTAAGAGTCTTTTCGATCCATTTTTTCATGGTCTCAAAAATATCCTGACGGTCTGTTTCGTTCCAGAGCTCGTGGTAATGGTTGGGATAGGTAATTGTATGAGTCAGTTTTTTTTCAATTCCATGAGCAAAAAGCGCAGTACTTTCAGGATCCACAACTTTGTCAGCTCCAGCGATGAGAAAAAGGCTTGGAACTCTTAAATAATAGGAAAGACCACGAACACGCTGACTTGCCTCAACAACTTCTTTGGCCATTCTCACTGTAATAAATCTTGGAATCAAAGTATCACTATCAAAATCATTTGCCCGTTCAGGGTCATGAGTCAGGTCTTTACCAGTATAAACAAGTGGCAAATGGATTTTTCCTGATAAACGATTGAGTCGATCCAGGAAGGTTTCTGAGGAAGCACCTAGTATCATCTTTGGTCTGATACAAGGACTTGAGAAAACCATAGCATGAAGGGGATATTTCCAGCCATAAGAAGTATCCAGGACGCGAGTAAGTGATATAAGTCCACCCATACTGTGCGATAGAATAACGGTCTTAGTCTCAGCAGAGTTATTTTTCTGCATGAAATCCCCTACCAGATCCATGTCCTCAACGTATTGTTTGAATCCACCTACAAAGGCCCTGACTCCACCGCTTCGTCCATGACCAAGATGATCCCAGGTTGTAAGGGCGACATCTTGTCCGAAATTTTTTAGTACAAAATGAATGAGATCCAAATGACGACCTGAATATTCAAGGGCGCCATGGACAAGAAGAAAGTGTAATTTTGGTTTCTCAGAGCCATATTGGCGAATAAAGATCTGCGACTCCCCATCCGAAGACAGGAAAGAATGATCACGGCCAATAAAGAGCGATTGAGAATTCCTGGCCATTAATTATCTTGAATGTATTTTTCAATCGCGCGTTGGGCATCTTCGTTTAGACCATTGAATCGAAAAGAGAAACCTGAGTTTCCTTCAAGAACACGCACAACAACACCGGCCGCTGTAAAATGAAAGTCCGAGTTTTCAGGATGGACGTTAATAGAGATTTTATCCCCTACCTGTCCTTTGAATTCATTTACCAGGACCTGCATGCCACCAATCGAAACATCCCTACAAAGTCCCTCAAAGAGTTTTTTGTTATTCTGAACAAACATACGCGCAACAAATGGCTTGCGGGATGAGGTTCTGCGATCAGAATCTTTTATCTGGGGTGGCAACTCTCCAAAGACCTGCTGGTAATCAGGAACATCTGCAAGAATCTTCCATTCATTCATACTTACATGGAAGAGAAACGTTTTTCCGTTGATTCTATTTTCTTTGAAAAGTTGTTTAATTTGTTTCAGTGAAAAAGGGCCATATTCAGAAGAGGCTACTCCTCTATCGTTACCCGTGCGGATAAAAAGCGCACGCTCTTCCTGGTCCTGAAGTTCTGTAAAGCTGAACTCTTTTTCAATAGTCGGCATCTCGGGAGCTGCGGGAAATTCTTGATGACTGACGGGAGCACCAAATTGTAGCTCAGTGACATCTTTGATTTTTTTCCAATTATCAAATCCCTTCTTCCATACAAAATCTTCAGATTTAAGTTCCTGTTTTGTGATCATCGATGAAATCACCGCTACATCTACAGGTCCTTGACGATTACCTTTTTGAACGTAATACCAATTGTCGGCCATACTTCCTCAACCTATTGAAATAATTGTTTCTCCTATCTTAACTCAGCTCTATTTATAATGAGGGATGAAGGCAAATATTTCCTCCAAAGACACTCAGGAATGTCCGACCACGTACTTCCACTATTAAACTAAAGTTTTGAGCGCTTTGATCCGAACCGAAGACTAGAACATGCCCTAGGGAAACCTATTAAGGTGATATTATGAAAATTTATTGGTCAACTTTTCTCTCGCTTACTCTCCTTCTTACCTTAGTGGGATGTGGGGCCGAGCAGTTCGGTACCATTCCACAAGCGAATAAAGAGAACCCTACTCAAGTGTCGGCGCTCACACAGGCCTCTTGCGCTAACCATACGCTGATTAAGCCGGAAGTAGACATCCTGTACGTTGTAGATAATTCGACAAGTAGTTACTATCTTGCCAGTGATATTAAAAATGCCATTCAAAACACAATTAATAAGGTTTCCAGTCAGTTTGACTACCGACTTATCGGCACTCCACTTATTGAAACAGCAACAGGTAATGAAGATTACCAGGTCCTGTCAAAATCAGATTCAAGCCTGCCTTCTTCTGTACCCACTGAAAAAAGGGTCACATCTGCGGCCGGTTTTTCATTCTTTCAAAATCTTGTCACAACTCAGGTTGAAGAAAAAGGTTTAAGCAGAATTCAAAGTTTTATCTCTTATCACAGCTCAAGCCCACTCTCAAATGATGGATTATTTCGACAGGGTGCTCACTTAATTGTGGTACTTATTTCAAATGGACGTGACACAGAAGTAGAATATGTAAAAGTTGAAGATGCTCACTTGGGCGCAAATGCACCAACTTATCAGCATACAACAGAATTTAATGCCCGCCGGGACGCCCTACTTTTAAATAAGTCTTACTTAAACAGCCAGCAATTGCGTCTATTGTCAGTGACTGCAAATACTCGTTGTGTTTCAGGTTACCAACCTTCAACTAAATCATATGCGGCGATGTCACAAGCTCTCTATGATAATTCCAACCTGCCTTCAAAATCTAATGCCGATCATTATGATCTTTGTAGCAGCTCCAATATCAGCGGAGTATTCACTGACCTTAATGCCCAAATTCAACAAATTATCCTTCCACACACTTATAAAAAATGGCCAATTACATTTGCTGAACCTGCAGCAGGGATTAACTTTAATGACCTGAGAGTCTATAAGAGTTCTCCAACAACAGCTCCGACCCTTATGCCTAGTAGTAGCTACACCCTTGTGAATAATCCTGGTCTTGCTGCTATTGATACCAGAAGTTTGCCGACTCCTGGTGAGCCTAGTAATGCACGGTATTTAATTGAATTCACCAATGGTAACGAAATTGTCTACCCGGCCTGTGTTCAGATTAGTTCATCATCAAATGTTGAATATTTCGGATTTGTTGCTTTGGAAAAAAATCCAAAACAATCATCTGTTATCTTAAAAATTAATGGTGTAACTGTCCCACAAAGTTCAACCAGTGGTTGGTCATTTTTTGGTTATGCCGTTAACAAAAATATTAAGGTGAATCCTTCGACAGGTGCGCCACAAACTCCAGAAGTCAAACGTACTGGATTTTTCTTAAAGCTTAATGGCTCGAGTAATTATTATAAGTCTGGTGACAGTGTAACTGTAGATTACGTACCTGATGGGGTTTAAAAAACTCCTCAGGTCTTTTCTGTATTCTGTTTCTTGATAGCATTCATAAAACGAATAACTGGATACATTTTCTGAACCTTGGCCATATCAGCCTCGATAAGAACCTGCCCATCCTGCATAACAACCTCACCGAATAAACCGGTACTCTTTCCGTCATCCAGATGATCAGGACTGACTGAGACGCTTTTAGCTTTCAGGTCCTGAAGGACCGGAGTCAGAATATAATACTTTGTAAATTTGGGAGTAAAATCTTCTGTAATTCGTAAATTAGGAATATCGATCACAGGATTGGAAGCTGCTTTTTCAATCATTTTAGCAATAATCATCTCGCACTTCTCAGAAATGCGCATTTTCTTATCATCCGGGAGATGTCTTTCGGTGTTGTAGAAAATAAAAATCTGCCGAACCAGTTCAATATTTTTAAGTATGAGTACATTAGGTGCCTTATCCTCATCATCCTGGATATCCAGCATTTTGAGTTCGAGCATCACATTTAGCACAGTTTCAAGCTTCGATTCCATTATTTGATACATGTCGCTGGTGTAAAGTGTGAGGATCTTCCGGTTTATTGAAAGCCCCTGGCCTTTAACTTCACCATGCGCCTTGAAAACTAAAAATAGAGTTCCCAGAACACGCATGACTTCAATCGGCTTCATGAATTCGTAAGTCCCGATAGCTTTACCGTAAGATGCTGTCTGACTATCCTCAAGTTCTTTGATTCGGGAGTTTGCCTTACGAAGTCTGGCAGCAAGAGTATTAATAATCGTCTTAAACCATGGGTTAAGAGACTGCATAGTTTTGGAAAAAGCCACGAAAGAAATTTCTACGACTTCAACACCTGTTATGGCCGAAGCAGAACAAGAGCGTTTTCTCCCTGAGCCGTCTTCATCAAAGTAGGCCATCTCACCGATAACTTCTCCTGTGCGAAGTACTCCTATCTCAATGAAGCCCTTACCCTTTGGTTTGAATAAACGGATCTGACCTTTCTGAATAATGTAAAGAGAATCAGCGGAATCACCATCGTTAAAAAGGATCTCTCCAGTCTTTAAACTTCGGAGTCCTGATTTTGCCTGAGTAGTTGCGGGTGTTCCGATTGTCATTATTTAATTCTTTCGATGATTAAACTTAAAGCTTCACCACCACCGATACAAATAGCAGTACAGCCGTACTTCGCTTTTTTCTTCTTCATAGCATTCATCAGTGTCACAAGAATACGGGCCCCTGAAGCTCCAATAGGATGACCGATGGCTATTGCTCCACCAAGAATATTTACTTTTTCATGGGGAATTTTTAATTCCTTCATAGCGGCCATCGTAACGTTAGCAAAAGCTTCGTTAATTTCAAAAAGATCTATCTGATCCAGCGAGAGGCCAGCTTTTTTAAGAGATTTATTAATGGCCTCAACAGGTGCAGTGGTAAACCATGTTGGGTTTTGGGCATTCGAAGCATATCCCAAAATTTTAAATTCTGCCTGGGCAGCGAAAGCATCACCACCTAAAACAACTGCAGCTGCTCCATCGTTAATTGAAGATGCATTTGCAGCAGTAATGGTTCCATCTTTTTCAAAAGCAGGTTTAAGCCCTGGCATTTTTTCAAAGTTAGCTTTAGAAGGACCCTCGTCCTCCATGACATCAGCTGTCCCGCCTTTAACGGGAACTTTTACTGCAACGATTTCATCCTTAAATAATCCTTCTTTCACTGAATTCTGAGCGCGCTTGAAAGATTCGATAGCAAATGCATCCTGCTCTTCACGGGACATGTTGAATTTTTTGGCACACTCTTCAGCACAATTTCCCATCGCACGGTTCGAATAAACATCCCACAATCCGTCCCACTGCATGGAATCCTTCATTTCTGTCGGACCATATTTAAAACCATTTCTGGAATTCATAAGTATGTGAGGTGCTAGAGACATATTCTCCATACCTCCAGCAACAACGAGTTGGTTGTCACCGGTCATAATTGAGCGCGCTCCAAGAATCACGGCCTGCAGACCAGAACCACAAACCTTACCAACGGTTGTGGCCGGTACCGATTCAGGCAGGCCTGCAAAAAGAGTTGCCTGACGAGCTGGGGCCTGGCCCACACCAGAAGTGATGACATTTCCCATGAAAACTTCATCAACTTTGCTCTTTTCAATATTTGCTTTTTGAAGTGCGCCTTCAATTGCGGTCGCACCTAATTTAGTCGCGGGGACCTGTGATAAAGATCCCATAAACGTGCCCACTGCTGTTCGGGCACCACCGAGAATATAAACTGCCATCTTTGAGTCCTTGATCGAGAGAATTGATTGTCTTTCCTATGGAAATATTTTAATGAAGGGACTGATAAATTACTAGTAAATCTTATTATTGAGGCAGGTCGTCATGTTCGGTCGAAAAGCGAGTTCTAAGAATGGAAAAAGCGTCCCACAAGATTGGTTGGAAAGCCTGGCCCGCTTGCTGAATGAAACCTACGCAACTGAATGTAAAAAACATGACCGCTATTTTGATGTTTATGGTCAGATTTACACCGAAGAGCTTATTGTCGTCGTATCCTGGCTCTCAGAGAAGGATGCTCTGACGGCCCCAATCACCTGTTTTCTCTCATGTGAGCCCGCTCAGATGACCGATGCCGAGAAGGTAAAGTCGACCCAACAAAACTTCATCGATGTAGTAGGACTTTTCTTCGATGAAATTTTCTCAACTGAAGATTGGGCAGAGTTTGAGCCAAATTGGCAGGAAGTGAATTATAAGCATGAAAACTATTTTTATAAAATTTCCCGCGAAAACATCAATCTGACTATTGAAGCCAATAAACTTTTAGGAGAAGATTTTCTAGCGGCAGAAGATGTGGCCGACGACTTTGAAGATGAAGACGAAACTATTCACTAAAGGTTATCAATTTGATCCACAACCTCTTTTTCTCCTTTCTCTCGCTCTTTATCCTTTCATCTTGCGCCGGTGGAAAACTAGTTCGTCTCTCTCAATTTGACTATGAGTTAGGTGAGACGGCCAAACTGACTGTGAATTCTCTCAAACGCTATGATGGCCAGTTAGAACTTGAAGTTCTTGGACTTAGTATGAAAGAGGCCATGATTGCTATTAAACAAGATGAGATTGGATGCGGTGTTGGAGATGACCAATATGACAGGGTCTCTGTTCTCAACGGCAAAGATCGGATGATCGTACTGAACCGAATGACCTATGTTGAGTTTACAATTGTCTGCCTGAATAACACTGACCTGAGAGTTGAAGAAGACCCTTACATCATCATCAAAAACATTTACGACTTTACTAACGGCAAACTCGGTAAGTCTCTTGGCTCTGATGTTAAAATCAAATTTAAGTAGCAAAAAAAAAGCCCCTGCAAAGGGGCTTTTTTAGTTTCATTTAATTATTCGTCTTCGTATCTCATTCCACCAGAGATGGTCTCTATTCCGATATCATCTCCATCATCATCATCATCCGCCACGTTCTCAAAATCTTCTTCCTCGAAATCAAACTCAGAAGTGATGTTAAGCTCATTGAGAACTTTGTAGAACTCTTTATCGTCAGAGAGATCTGACATCAAAGCTTCGATGTACTTGATTGGGTATTTAGAAATTAGCTCTTCGATATATTCCTGAAGTTTTCCTTCTTTAAGAATATCGCGTTTTTTCTGAATCACTTTCCAGTTACGGAGGTAATGCAGACGGCAGTAGCTTTGAGTTGTACGGATGTTGTCACATCCCTTCTCAATACATTCATCGTTTTTAGGGTCAATGAAGAAATCCATTGTGCCGATTGATTCAGCAATATCTTTCCAGTTGAAATGCTCACGAAGTTCAGCGATTTCGTCCGCAATTTTTCCTTCAAGATCGGCCAGTATAGCGTTCTGATATTTTTTAGAAGGTTTGGCTTCGAACAAGTCGATTTTAACGTCTTCTTCGTATTTCCCTTTAGTCGACTTCTTAGCAGCTTTAGATTTTTTATAATCCTCTTCGAATTCATCGACATCATCATCTTCATTTTTGCGTGCGGCTACGCGCTCTTCTCCGAATGCAGGCTCATCATCCGGTCCAAGTTCAAGGTCTTCATCGTCATCCTCATCATCAGAGAACTTACCTTTCTTGCCTTTTTTACCGGCGTTCTTGGCATTTTCTTTATCAAGCTTAGCTTGAAGCTTTTCATTTTCTTTATCTTTTTTCGCCTGAAGCTTGGCGTTTTCCTTATCTTTCTTTTCCTGCTCTTTAGCTTTTTTCTTTTCAGCTTCAGCTTTTACTTTATCTTTAGCGGCCAGAGCTTTTTCTTTAGCTTCGAGAGCTTTTTTCTCTTTAAGCTCTTTCTCTTTTTGCTTTTTAATCTGCTCTTTAGTCAGACCTTTAGGCATAACTTTCGCTACAAGTTTACTTGCAGTTTTAAGAAAAGAAGATTTTGGGGCCGGTTTTGCAGCTACTTTTGTAGGTTTTTTTGCAGGTGCCGCTTTTTTAGCTGGAGCTTTTTTTACAGGCGCAGCTTTTTTTGCAGGAACTTTTTTAGCCATTTTTTTAACTTCTTTTTTGGGAGCAGCTTTCACAGGCTTTTTGGCCGGTTTCGCTACGGGTTTCTTAGCTGGCATTTTAGCAGCAGGCTTCTTCTTGGCCATGATAATTCTCCTCAAAAAATAACAGAATCGTAGTACCCGAGTACTAACGTACGCATAAAAACAAATTTAATGGACACTCTAGCAAAGAGCGCCACAATTTGACGAGAGGTTTTTAGTGAATGGCCTTCAATTCTGCCGCAGCAATTACCATACGTTGAACTTCAGAAGTTCCCTCGTAAATTTCAGTAATTTTGGCATCACGGAACATACGCTCAACCGGGTATTCCTTGGTATATCCATTACCTCCGCAGAGTTGAATCGCCTTGGTCGTAATCCACATGGCGGCTTCTGATGCGAAGAGTTTAGCTTGGGCGGATTCCTTAGAATATGGCTGCTCTGCATCTTTAAGGTGAGATGCATGATAAATTAATAGGCGCGAAGCCCCAATTTTGGTGCTCATATCTGCCAGCATAAACTGAATTCCCTGAAGATTTGAAAGTGGAGCTCCGAACTGAACACGCTCTTTGGTATAGCGGATAGCATAGTCAAAAGCGCCTTGAGCTATTCCAAGTGCCTGAGAAGCAATTCCAATACGTCCACCGTCAAGAGTGGCCATGGCAACACGGAAACCTTTTTCAAGGTCGCCCAGTAAGGCATCTTTTGGAACTTTGACTTTATCAAAAGCTAGCTGGCAAGTTGAAGATCCACGGATCCCCAATTTGTCTTCTTCTTTGATAATTGAAAAACCCGGATTCGTCGTCTCAACGATAAAGCAACTTATCCCCTTATAGTCAGGGGTCTTTTTAGTTTTCGCAAAAACAATACACACGCCTGCTTCTTTTCCATTAGTGATCCAATTTTTCACACCGTTAATTTCCCAGTGATCACCCTTGTCTTCAGCAAAAGTTGTGAGTGATCCGGCGTCTGATCCCGCATTGGGTTCAGACAAACAGAAACATCCAATCCACTCTCCTGAAGCCATTTTCGGAAGGTATTTTTGCTTTTGAGCTTCAGTTCCGAAATTTAAAATAGGCCAGATCCCAAGAGA